>JALSKA010000037.1 GCA_026989095.1 Ardenticatenaceae bacterium | reverse complement strand
GGCCCGCCGGCTTTCGGGGGAGACGTGGGCCAGCAGATCGCTCTCGGCCAAGTGCTTCTCCACGTGGGCGGCCAAGTCCACCAGGGGCTCGCCCAGAAACGCGCTCAACTTGACGGCAATGGCAGGGCGTTGGGCCACGAGCTCGGCCCAGCGCTCGGCGGTCATGGCCCAAGCGTCCACGTCGGTGGTGGCCACGCCGGTCAGGCTGTAGGGCCGGCCGCGCAGCACGTCCACCTCGCCGGCGAGGCCGCCGGGCCCGATGTTGGCCACCAGCCGGCCCCCGGCCGAGCGCTCCACCAGGCTCAGCAGACCCGACTTGACCAGGTAGAAGGCGTGGGGCGGCTTCCCCTCCTCGAAGAGCACATCCCCCTTGGCGAAGCGCTGCACGTCCATGGCGCGGGCCACCATCCGGCGCTCCTCGTCGGTGAGCGCGCCGAAAAGCGGTGCGTTCTTCAGAAATTGGTTTTTCACCGTCTCCTCCCCTTTCCACTCCTCACCGGGCTCGCCTGAAGAGCACGAACCACCCGATGGGCTGCTCCGGGTCCACATCGTCGGTGCATTGTGCCGCAAGTTCCGCTGTTGTCAAATCCAGGGCGATTTCACTGCGCCCCTCGTCCACCCGCACGGCGTAGCGCTCCCCTTCGGCGAGGAGAAAGTCGGCGTACCCGGGGTCGTCGGGGTGGAGGCCGGTGAAGAAGCGCTCCTCCCCGCCCTGCCAGGCGACGCGCAGGGGAACGCCGGGCAGGGGCTCGCCACGGCCGTCCTCCACGCGCACGACGAGGAGGCGTTGTTCGGCGAGCCCCTGGCCACACGTGATGGGCTGGCGGGCGGCCACCACCCAGTCGAACTGCCCTGCTTCCACCACGGTGGGCAGGGCTTCCGGCGTGGCCGTGGGCTCGGGCGGGGGTGTCGGGGGCGGTGGCGTGGCCGGCCCGCCCGGCCGGAGGCCGGCCAGCTCCCGCAGGTCCTGATCGCCGCTGCCCAGGGCAACGGCCAGGCGGGCGAGCCGTCGGGCCCGCCTGGCTTGGCCCGCGCCGGCGGCCCGCCAGGCCAGGTCGGCGGTCCACTGGGGGAGGTTGGCGGCCTCAAGGGCCTCCAGGCGCCGGCGGGCGGCCGGCAGGTCGCCTTCAAGGGCGTAGGCGTCGGCCACCAGGGCGATGTAGAGTTCCTTTTCCTGGAGCTTGAGGGCAGCAGGCGAGAGGCCCACCGGCTGAACCGGGCGGGCAATCCAGGCGATGTAGAGCCCCGCGCCGAAGGAGCCGGCCAAGAGGATCAGCGTGCTCGCCGTCACGAGGAGGGCTCTGCGGGTCACCATGAGCGCCGGAACTCCACTTCCCACGAGTAGTGGCCGTAACAGAGTTGGCGGGCCGCGTCCCGCTCCCGGCAGTCGGCCTCGTCGAGACAGTATCCCCCCTGGATGAGGTCGGCGTAGTCCGGGTTGACGCTGTCAACGCGCCGGGTCTCCTCGCTGGTGTAGGCGCGGCCGCTCACGTCCCGCACCACGCGGGCCCAATAGGCGCCGTAGAGGGGGAACTCGGCACGCCCCGGCCCCTTGGAGCCGGTCACGACCTCCTCTTGGCCGCCGTCCCAGCGGACGCGCACGATGATGCCGTCCAGCGGGTTCCCGTTGGCGTCCACCACGCGGAGGAAGAGCACGTTCATGCCGTCGCACCCCCCGTTCTCCTGGAGGGAGAACATGCGGGTCACGGTGACGGTGAAGTCGGCGCCGGCTGCCGGCGTGGCCGTGGGTGGCGGTGGCGCGGGCGACGGTGGAAGGGGCGTGGCCGTGGGCGCCGGCGTGTTGGCGGGCAGTGGCGTGGCCGTGGGCGTGGGCGAAGGCGTCGTCGAGGGCGTGGCTGTGGGCGTGGGCGAAGGCGTCGTCGAGGGCGTGGCTGTGGGCGTGGGCGAAGGCGTCGTCGAGGGCGTGGCCGTGGAAGGCACCGTGCCGGTGGGCTCGGGGGACGGCGTGGCCGTGGCGCTGGGGCGCGGCGTCGGCGACGCCGAGGCCGTGGGCGACGGCGTAGGCGTGGGGGACACAGTGGCCGTGGGGAGCCAGGCGGCGAAGTCGGGCCGCTTCAGCCCCAGGTCGTAGCTCATGGCCGCCAGGGCCGGAGCGAGGGGCTCGCGGCGCCGGATGGCCTCCTCGGTGATGGCGGCCACATCGTCAAGGCCGTAGCCCAGAGCGGCCAGCCGCTGGCGGGCGAAGGCATCGTCCCGGTCCAACACGTATGAGGCGGCCACCAGGCGCACGTACTCGTCGCGGTACTCCCTGGCCAAGTCGGCCGGATCCACGTCCCTGTACTCGACCGGCGCGATGACCCAGCCGTACACCAGGCCGAGGAGGAGGCCCACGGCAGCCACGATCACCAGGGCAAAGACAACCCGCACGAGTCGTATCATGGAGCGCGTCCGCCGGCCGGCGCCTTGGCGGCCGGCCGGAATTGAAGTAGAATCCCCACACCGGACACGTGTGATTCAGCCCCGCCGGAGCCCTACTCAACGGCGTGGGGAGCTTTGACGTGCGCGCCGGCGGGTGCCTTTGGAAGTCGGTCCAGGTGAGTATAGTGGAAAGCAGGGGGGCGTCAAAACCACAAGGCCACATCCCGAGAGCCGCCGGGCCGTTGTTCTCCTTCTTGGCGGCGGCCCTCGGGGTGGTGGGCGCGCTCTGGTGGACCTCGTCCACCTCCGGCCCGGCCGGGGGAGATGAGGACGGCGACGCGGAGCTGGTTCAGCGGGCCCAAGGGGGCGACGTGGACGCCTTCAACCGGCTGGTGGGACGGTACCAGCGGCTGGCCTACAACGTGGCCTACCGCCTCACCGGCGACCCCGACATGGCGGCCGACGCCACCCAGGAGGCCTTCCTGGCAGCTTACCGCGCCCTGCACACCTTCGGGGGCGGCTCCTTTCGGGCGTGGCTCCTGCGCATCGTCACCAACAAGTGCTACGATGCCCTGCGCCGCCGTCAGCGCCGGCCGACCACCTCCCTGGAGGCGCTCCTGGCCGATTCCCGCAACCCGGCAGCTTTCCGTCACGAGGCGCCGGCCGGGCCCGATGAGGCCGTCGAGCGCCTGGAGCTGGCCGAAGTTCTCCAGGCGGCCATCATGGAGCTGCCGGAGCCCCAGCGCACCACCCTCATCCTGGCCGACGTGCACGGCTTCTCCTACGCCGAGATCGCCGAGATCACGGGGGTGGAACTCGGCACGGTGAAGAGCCGGCTCAACCGGGCGCGCCGCAAGCTGCGGGACATCCTGCGGCGCCACGAGGAACTTTTGCCCCCCCACTATCGTCTTATGCGCAGCACCTAAGCCCCGGACGGGGACGTGAGAGCGGGAGGCGGACGAAGCGTGGCCCACATTCCCCCAGAACAGCTTTCAGCCTACTTGGACGGCGAACTGTCGGAGGAGGAGCGCCGGCGGGTGGAGGTCCACTTGGGCACGTGCGGCGTCTGCCGCGCCGACGTGGAGGAGCTGCGCTGGGTCGTGGGGCTCGTGCGCGCCCTCCCCGAGGTGGAGGTTCCCCGCCCCTTCTACGTGCGCCGGGCCGACCTGGCGCCCGCACACGCCTCCCCCGGCCTCGCCGCCCGCCTGGCCGGCCTCTTCCGCGCCCTCTCCTACGCCGGCGGCGTGGTCACCCTGCTCCTCGCCGTGGTCACGGCCTTCTCGGCCCTCTCGGGCCAGGGCCCTGAAGCCGAGCTGGTGACCGCGCCCGAGGAGCGTGTCGAGGTCGCCGAGGCGCCGGCGGCCGACATGCGCACGTTCGAGGTGAGTGGCCCGTCGGCCCCTCCTCAGGAGGATGGGGAACTGGTGGAGGAGGCCACAGTGGACGAAGGTGCGGCCGAACTCGGGGCCGAGGTGATGGTCACAGCGACGCCACCGGCCTCGGTGGCCGCGGCCGACGAGAAGGTTGCGGCCACGCCCTCGCCCGCGCCGGCCGACGAGCGCGCCGTGGCGGCGCTCGCTCCCACCCCTTCCCCCGCGGCCGCCACGCCGCCGGCCCGGGAGGATCGGGCCGCGCGGGGCGATGGCGGCCTCCTCGCCCTGCCGTTGACCGGCTGGCTCGCCGTCGCCTTCCTGAGCACCCTTCTCTTCGGAGGTCTGGCACGATGGCTCGACGCCCGCTGAGCAACCGTGACGTGGCCCGGATCTTCAGCGACATCGCCGCCCTGCTCGACATCAAGGGGGAGAACCGCTACCGGGTCCTGGCCTACCGCCGGGCGGCCGAGGCCATCGAACACTTGGACCAGGAGCTGTACCGCTACTGGCAGGAAGGACGCCTGCGCGAGATCCCCCACGTTGGCGACGCTATTGCCCAGAAGATCGACGAGCTCTTCCGCACGGGCAGGCTCACCTTCCTGGAGCGCCTGGAGGCCGAGTATCCCCGCCATCTGGTCGAGCTCCTGCGCGTTCCCGACCTGGGCCCCCGCCGTGTGCGCACGCTCTACCGGGAGCTGGGCATCGCCACGCCCGAGGAGGTGGCCCGCGCCGCCCGGGCGGGCCAGTTGCGCCGCCTGCCGGGCTTCGGCCCCAAGGTGGAGGCCAACATCCTGAGGGCCCTCGAGCGCCTGCCCCGGGACCAGGGCCGCGTGCTGTTGAGCCGTGCGCTGGAGGTGGCCTCGGAGCTCCTGGAGGCCCTGCGGGCGGCTGCCGGCGCTGACGTGCTCGTGCGGGCCGAGGTGGCCGGCAGCCTGCGCCGCCGGCGGGCCACCGTCGGCGACGTGGACCTGGTGGCCGCATCGCCGGCGCCGGAAGAGGTGGTGGCGGCCTTCGTGCGCCTGCCCCACGTGGCCGAGGTGCGGAAGGCGGGGCCCACCAGGGCCAGCGTGCGCCTCCACAACGGCCTCCGCGCCGACCTGCGCGCCGTCCGGCCCGAGCAGTGGGGGGCGGCCTGGCAGTACTTCACCGGCAGCCAAGCCCACAACGTGCGCCTGCGGGAGCTCGCCCTCGGCCGGGGGCTGAGCCTGAACGAGTACGGCTTCCGGCGCGAGGACGGCACCGAGGTGCCCTGCGCCCGCGAGGCCGAGGTCTACGCGCGGCTGGGGCTCCCCTGGATCCCGCCGGAGCTGCGCGAGGACCGGGGGGAGATCGAGGCCGGCTTGGAGGGCCAGCTCCCGGCCCTGGTGAGCCTGGAGGACATTCGCGGCGACCTCCACGTCCACACGGTGTGGAGCGACGGCCGCCTCACCGTGGAAGCGATGGTGCAGGCGGCCCGCGCGCGCGGCTACGAGTACATTGTGATCACCGACCACTCCACCGGCCTGGGCGTTGTCCGCGGCTTGGACCCGGAGCGGCTGCGACGACAGCGGGAGGAGATTCAGGCCGTAAACGCCCGGTATGACGACATCACCGTGCTCCAGGGCGCCGAGGTGGAGATCATGGCCGACGGCACGCTGGCCTACCCAGACGAGGTGCTGGCCTCCCTCGACGTGGTGGTGGCCTCCCTGCACACTGGCCTGCGCCAACCCCGCGCCCAGATCACCCGCCGGCTGTTGGCGGCCATCCGCCATCCTCTCGTCCACATCGTCGGCCACCCCACGGGCCGGCTCCTCCTGCGGCGCGCCGGCGCCGACCTGGAGATGGAGGCCGTGTTGCGGGCGGCGGCCGAGACGGGCACGGCCCTGGAGATCAACGCCTCCCCCGAGCGGCTGGACCTGGACGCCCGCCACGTGAGGCGGGCCGTGGAGCTGGGCTGCCGGCTCGTCATCAATTCCGACGCCCACCGCGACGAGGAGCTGGACAACGTGCGCTACGGCGTCTGGCAAGCTCGCCGGGGGTGGGCCGAGGCCCGTCACATCCTCAACACGCGCCCGCTGCCGGCCCTGCTCGCGGCCCTGCGCGTTGGGGGTGAGGGATGAGGGGTGAGGGAATGAGCGAGACCATTTGCCCTCTCGCCCCTTTTGGGCTAGGATTGCGGCCGCGATGTGTCGGCATCAGGGGAGGAGAAGAGCGTGGCACCACAGGAACTCGAAAAGCGCATGATTGTGGAGCGCCTCGTCGTGGGGCCGCTTCAGGTCAACTGCTACCTGGTGGCTCACCCAGAGACCCGAGAGGCCATCATCGTGGACCCCGGTGACGATCCCGACCGCATCAGCGCGCGGGTGCGCGAGCTGGGGCTCAAGCCGCTGCGCATTGTCAACACCCACTGCCACTTCGACCACGTGCTAGGCGTGCAGGCCCTCAAGGAGGAGTTTGGCATCCCCTTTTGGATTCCCCGCGGGGAGGAGGGCTTGGTCCAGGTGGCCCCCCAAGTGGCCCTGGAGTGGCTGGGCACGGCGCCCGGCCCGGCCCCGGAAGTGGACGCCCTGATCGCCGAGGGGCAGAACATCGCGCCCCCCGGCCTCACGCTGGTGGTCCACGAGGCGCCCGGCCACAGCCCCAACGGGTGCGTCTTCGTCGGCGAGGGCGTTTGCTTCAGCGGGGACGTGGTCTTCGCGGGGAGCATCGGCCGCTACGACCTGCCCGGCGCCGACTTCAACACCCTCATGCGGAGCATCCGCCGCATTTTCCTGCCCCTGCCCGACGAGACGATCATCTACCCCGGCCACGGCCCCCCCACCACAATGGGGCAGGAGCGCCGCTGGAACCCCTTCATCCAGGCGCTCCTCGGGGCGTAGCCGGCGCCGGGCCCGCGTCCACAGCCCGTTCCGATCACATCCTAAGGTGAGCGAGCACTCCCATGAGCGACCTGACGAGCACGTTCAAGGAAGCGATGAGCCGGTTTGCCACAGGCGTGACCATTGTCACCACCAAGGACGGAGAGACCGTCCACGGCCTGACGGCCAGCGCCTTCTGCAGCCTTTCCTTGGAGCCGCCGCTGGTGCTGGTCTGCGTGGCGCGCACCATCCGCTCCCACGACATGATTGCCCGCGCGGGCAACTTCGCCGTCAACATCCTCAACGCCACACAGCGCCCTTTGGGCGAGCGGTTTGCCGGCCTGATCCCCGACGTGGAGGACCGCTTCGAGGGGCTCACGTACACCTCGGCCGTCACGGGGGCCCCTATCTTGCCCGACGTTCTCGCGTGGGTGGACTGCCGCGTTTGGGCGGCCTATGACGGGGGGGATCACACCATCTTCGTGGGAGAAGTGCTGGCCGCCGGGGTCAACGACCCCCTGCAGGCGCCCTTGCTCTACTTCCACCGCCACTGGGCCGAGCTCGGCCTGCCGGGGGAGGAAGGCAATTGAGGGCGCGCCGGCAGGGCAGGGGCGCTCGGCCTGGGGGCCACGGGGCGTCGCGCAGGCCGGCGGCCGTGGAGGAGCGTGGGGCGGGCCTTGCTCAGGGCCCGCCGCCTGCCGAACCCTCGATCCGAGGGCGGAACTTGTAGCCGTAGAGGATGAGTCCCCGCTCGCCCTCCTCGCCCAGCTTGCGGAGCACCATCTCCACCGGCATCCCGATGGTGACCTCCTCGGGGTCCACGTCGGTCAACTGGGCGGTCACCCGCACGCCTTCCTCCAGGTCTACCAGGGCCACCACGTAGGGCACGTACTGCTCGAACCCCTCCGGCGCCTGGTAGATGACCGTGTAACTGTAGACCGTGCCGCGCCCCGCGAAGCGATAGGGCTCGAGGGCGCGCCCCTTGCAGCGCGGGCAGACGTGGCGGGGGGGGAAGTGGCACTCGCCGCAGGCGGTGCAGCGGGTACCTTGGAGCCGGTAGCGCTGCTCGCGCAGTCGCCAGTTGCGCGGGATGTCCATCGTCGCTTCCTCCTAGGGGGTGAGTCGTTCCAGGATGGTGGTGATGACCGTGGCGCCGCTGCCGCCGATGTTCTGGGCCATGGCGTACTGCACGTTTTCGACTTGAACGGCCTCGGGCGCCTCGCCGCGCAGGTGGAGCACGCACTCCACCACCTGGTAGAGCCCGGTGGCGCCCACGGGATGGCCGCGCCCCTTGAGTCCGCCCATGGTGGCGATGGGGAAGCGGCCCCGGGGCGTGATGGCCCCCTCGTTGGCCAGCCGCACGGCGGTGCCCGGCTCGGCCAGGCCGCTGGCCTCCAGGGAGAGGGCGGCCATGATGCTGAAGGCGTCGTGGAGCTCGAAGACCCCGATCTCCTCGGGCCCCACGCCGGCACGGCGGTAGGCGCGCCTGGCGCTCCGCTCGACGCCCTTGAGCCAGAGGGGGTTGGCGCGGTTGTCGAGGGCCACCGTGTCGGTGCCCACCTCACAGGCGGCCACCCGCACGGGCTTCTCGGAGAACTCCCGCGCCCGCTCGGCCGGCACGACCACCACGGCCGCGGCGCCGTCGCTGACCGGGCTCGAGTCGAGCAGGTTAATGGGGTCG
Organism: Ardenticatenaceae bacterium; assembly: GCA_026989095.1. Classification (GTDB taxonomy): domain Bacteria; phylum Chloroflexota; class Anaerolineae; order Ardenticatenales; family Ardenticatenaceae; genus WFWG01. The sequence continues at coordinate 21,835 of JALSKA010000037.1, read as the reverse complement.
GCGATCATCTTGGCGGCCGCGTACTGTTGGCGCGTGACGGGCGCCCGGAACATGGCGAAGGGGTTGTGCTGGGCGTTGGCGTGGGCGTTCACCGTGAAGGCGGCGAAGTCCTCCTTGCTCACGCCGTACTCGTGCATGTACCGCCGCATCAGCAGGGCGTTGATGGCCACGAAGCTGAGCCCCATCACCGTCTCGTAGTCGGCGTCGGCGGCCATGGCCAGGGCGTTGGTGGTACACTTGCTGGCCAGCTCCGTGAGCTTCTCGACGCCCACGGCAATGGCCACCTCGACGCGGCCCGACTCCACGGCCAGCACGGCCTGGCGCAGGGCGGCCGCGGCCGAGCCACAGGCCGCCTCGACCTTCACGGCCTCGATGCCCTCCAGGCCGGCGTACTCGGCCACGAGGGCGCCCAAGTGTTCCTGAAAGGAAAGGGTGCCGCTCAACATGTTGCCCACGTAGAGGGCGTCGGCGCGCCGCACGTGGGCGTCGTCCATGGCCGCCAGCACGGCCTCGACGGCCAGATCGCGCAGGCTGCGGTCCCAGTGCTCGCCCACGGGCGTCTGGCCAATGCCAACGATGGCCACATCTCGCATGGTTCACCCCTCTTCTCCTGAATCTCCTCGCGTCACACGGTGAACTTCCTGCGCCAGCGGGCGTAGGTGGCGTAGTCCACGGGCGCGCGCCGGGCCACGTAGGCGCGGGTGCGGGGCGCGCGGTCACGGGCTGCCTCGATGCGCTCGGTGACCACGAAGCTCATGGCGTCGCTGCCCGCGCCCGAGCCGAAGCTGACCAGGAGCAGCCGGTCGCCCGGGCGGGCCTCGTCGAGGAGGGCGCTGAAGCCCAACAGGGACGAGCCGGCGTAGGTGTTGCCCACCTCGCCCACCAGCAGGCCGGCCCGGATTTGATCGGGGGAAAATCCCAGCTCCCGCGCCACCTTGCGGGGGAACTTCACGTTGGGTTGGTGGAAGACGGCGCCGGCGAAGTCCTCGGGCGTGAGCCCCAGGGCCTCCATGAGCCCCCGGGCGGCGTTGACAATGTGGTGGAAGTAGGCCGGCTCCCCGGTGAAGCGGTTGGCGTGTTCGGGGTAGTGCTGGTGGGCCCGGCGGAAGAAGTCGGGCGTGTCGGTCACATAGCTGTACGAGCCCTCCAGCACGGCCACTGCCTCGTCCGCGGGGCCAATCACGTAGGCGGCGCCGCCGGCCGCGGCCGTGTACTCCAGGGCGTCGCCCGGGCGCCCTTGGGCCGTGTCCATGCCCACGGCCAGGGCGTAGTCGGCCATGCCACTGCCCACCAGGGCGACGGCCGCCTGCACGGCCTCAGAGCCGGCCTTGCAGGCGAACTCCAGGTCGGCGGCCAGCGTGGCCGGCGCAATTCCCAGGGCTTGGGCCACCAGCGTGCCCGTGGGCTTCACGGCGTAGGGGTGAGATTCGGAACCCACCCAGACGGCCCGGATGGCCTCGGGGGGCACGTTCGCCCGCCGCAGGGCGTTTTGGGCGGCCTCGACGGCCATGGTCACCGTATCCTCGTCCGGGCCGGGCACGCTCTTCTCCTTCACGGGCAGGGCGCCTGCATCCTGCCCGCCCCGCCAGAGCCGGGAGATCTCCTCGGCGGCAAGGCGGTAGCGCGGAATGTAGGCGCCGTAGCCCACGATGCCGACCTCCCGCACAGGTTTCATGACGCTCATGGTTGCACCTCGTTTGTCGGGCAAGTTCGGGCCGTGTTGAGGACAGACATCTCACATTATAGGGGGCGTGAACTGTCAAAAACTCTCAAGGTGATGCCGTTGAGAGCTTTTGACATTTGGGAGGGCGATTTGCCCCTTTGCTCAAGGGCTGGTACATTGTGGTTTGACGTACCGGGATATCGTCACCTACAATGTGCCGGGGAAGAGCGACCGTGAAACCTCGTATGTTCTCAGCTCATGGGGTTGGCCTGGTACGTTAAACCGGCGATAGGGATCATCTTCGCGGCAACGGCGCTCGCGTGGGTGTTCTACATGGCCCGCATCCGGGCGGAACAGCCGGCCGCTCGGATCTTCCTGCTCCTCCTCGGTTCCGTTCTGTTCTGGGACGTGAGTGTGGTCGTCAACCACGTGTTCCCCCTGCCCGCCCTGCGGCCGTGGACCTTTGCCCTGGTCAACCTCTCGGTGCTCACGGCCCCCGTCTTGACCGCGTGGCTGGCCTTCGCCTTCACCCGGCGGGCCATGGCCCCGCCCTGGTCCTACATCTTCGGGGGATACTTGGCCCTCCTCGTCCTCGGCGTGCTCACCAACCCCTGGCACCAGGGGTTCTGGCGATCCCCCTCGGCCTCCTCGGCCGGGGGGGCTCTGGGCCGGCACGGCCCCCTCTTCTTCGCGGCCGCCCTGGTGGACTACGCCTTCGTCGTCGCCGGCGTGGCCTTCTACGCGCGCCACATCATGCGGGCTCCCCGAATCTACCGCCGGCAGGCCCTCCTGGTGCTCCTCGTGGCCCTGGTGCCCGTGGCCAGCAGCCTGCTCTACTTCCGGGGATTCTACCCCCTGGCCGTGGACCTCACGTGGATTGCCCTCAACCTCACCGTTCACGCGGTGGGGTGGGGGCTCTTCCACCAACAGCTCCTGACCATCCTGCCGGTGGTCACCTTTGTGCTCGACACCCTGCCCGACGGCGTGGTGGTGATCAACGCGGCCGGCCGCGTGCTCTGCCTGAACGCCCGGGCCGACAGCCTCTTGGGCCGGCCGGGCCGGAGTGCCGTGGGCCGCGCTCTGGCCGAGTTGAGCCACTCCCCCCTGGCCCACGCCCTGGAACAGTGGTGCCGCGTGGGCCGAGGCACCTCTCCCCTGTGGGTCGAGACGCCGGCCGGCCCGCGGGCCGTCGAAGTTGTGCGCCACACGGTGGGCGGGCTGTGGCCCCACGACGAGGCCACCATCTTCCTCCTGCGCGACGTGACCACGCGCGTGCGCCTGGAGGCCGAGCAGCGGGTGCGCATTCGCTACTTGGAGGCCGTGGCCCGCATCAACCACTACTTGCTGGACGTTCACAGCTTGGACGACGTGCCGCCGGTCCTCCGCCAGATCGGCGAGGCCCTCGACGTGGACCGGGTCTACGCCTTCGAGAACATCGACGCCGACGGCCGGCCCCGCCGGGCCAAGCTCTTCGCCCACTACGCCCGGAACACGGCGCCGGCGTTGCGGGCGCAGGAGTTCGTCTACGAGGACGAGGGCCTTGGACGCTGGGCCAAGATGCTGGCCGACGGCATCCTGGTGTGTGGCGTGACGGCCTCCTTTCCGGCCGAGGAGCGGGCCTGGCTCGAGGCCAACGGCGTGGCCTCCATCCTCGTGGTGCCCATCTTCGCGGACGGTGACTTCGTGGGCTTCGTGGCGGCCGACCACTGCACGGAGCTCCGCCCATGGCTCGACGTGGACAAGGATTTCATGCTCTCCGTCTCGGCCGGCATCCGCTCGGCCCTGGAACGCCTGCGGCGCGAGGCCGCCCTCGAACGCCACAACCGCCTCCTCAGCCAGCTCAACGACGTTATCCGCACGGCCATGGAGGCCACGTCGTTGAGTGACCTCTTGCCCCGCCTGGCCCAACAGTTTCGGCAGACCTTCTCGGCCCGGGCCTGTTACCTGGTGTTGTGGGAGGAGCCGGCCGAGGAGACGGGCGAGCCGGCCGTGACCGCCGTGGCCTGTGCGGGGGAGGGGCCGGTGCAGGGCACGCCGGCCAGCGTGACAGCCGCTTCCCTCTTCCGCCGCCTGGTGGCCACGTGCCGTGCCACGGGCGAGCCCTTTTGTCAGATGCCGGACGACGGGGGCACGTGGGTGGTCATCCCCCTGCGGGACGAGGAACAGGATCGCATGGTGGGAGGGGCCTTCCTCCTGGTCCGCGGCAAGGGCATCCGGGAGGAGCGGCGTCCCCTGGCCATTCAATTCGCCCACCAGGTGACGCTGGCCATCAACCGCGTGCGGCTCTACGACCAGCTCCACGAGCAGAACAGCCGCCTCAACGCCCTCTACGCCGTGAGCGCCGCCGTGGTGAGCTTGGACCCCGCCGAGGTGCTCGAGCGGGCGCTGGAGGTCATCGTCCACCACCTGGAGTGGGACGCCGGCTGGATCGTGATGCCGGCCTCGGGGGGGCATTTGGACGAGCTCCCCCGGGTGGCGGCCAGCCGGAACGCGCCGCCCCTGCTGCTGGAGGTGGCCACACGCTACCCCCTCCGGGATTGCCGGGCCTGCTCGTTCCTCTACCGGCGCCACGACACGGCCCTGTTGCTCCCGGTGGACGAGTGTCTGCACCTGCGGCGCGACGTGCTGGTGCGGTGTGGGTATCACGACGTGGTGGGCGTGCCCGTGCGCGGCAGCCAGGACACGCTGGGCGTTCTCTTTTTAGTTCGCCGCCGCCGGCCCGAGCAGCGCTACCGGGAGCAACGGCGGGAACTCCTCTCCATCGGCCAGCACGTGGGCATGGCTTTGGAGAACGCCCGCCTCCACCAGGCCGTGCGGGAGGAGATCGTGCGCGACCCCCTCACCGGCATCTACAACCGCCGCTTCCTCAAGGAGCACCTCCAGTGGCTCTTCAGCGTGAGCCGGCGCGTGGGGCGGGAGATCTCGGTCATCATGCTCGACTTGGACTTCTTCAAGCAGTTCAACGACCGCTACGGCCACCTGGAGGGGGACGACGTGTTGCGCACCGTGGCCCACCTCATCGAGCGCAGCGTGCGGAGCTCGGACATCGTGGCCCGCTACGGGGGCGAGGAGTTCACCATTGTGCTTCCGGAGACGGGCCGGCAGGAGGCCGCCCTCGTGGCCGAGCGCGTGCGGCGGGCTGTGGCCGACTACCCCTTCCGCCACTACCTCTTCGCCAACGCCCAGCGCATCACCGTCAGCCTGGGCGTGGCCACGGCCCCCGAGGACGCCGGCTCCCCGGAGGAGCTGCTCGAGGCCGCGGACCAGGCTCTCTACGCGGCCAAGGCCGGCGGGAAGAACCGGGTCGTCGTCTACCACAAGGTGAAAGCCTCGTAGCGCGGGCCGCTCAGGCCGTCCAAAAGGCCTTCTTCAAGTCGGTGAACTCCTCCACGGGACCGTCGAAGCGGTTGCGCCCCAGGTCCAACACGTAGACGTAGTCGGCGATCTTCAGGGCGTTGCGGATGTCCTGGTCCACCAACACGATGGTGATGCCCTCTTCGTCCCGCAGGCGGGCCAGGAGCTGGTAGACCTCCTGGGTGAGCAACTTGGCCAGGCCGGCCGTGGGCTCGTCCACGAGGATCACCTTGGGGTCGGTCATCAGAGTGCGGCCGAGCTCCACCATGCGCTGCATGCCGCCCGAGAGCTCGCCGGCGCGGGAGCGGCGCCGTTCCCGCAGGACGGGAAAGCGGGCGTAGTTCTCCTCCAGCTTGCGCCGGATACGGGCCTTGTCCCGCCGGAAGGTCCAGGCGCCCAGGATCAAGTTCTCCTCCACCGTCATCCAGGGGAAGACGCTGGGCCGCTGGGGGACGTAGGCCAGCCCCATCTGGATGCGTTGGTACGTGGGCACGCCCAGGAGGCTGCGGCCCTCCAGGAGCACGTCGCCGTCGTTGGGCGTGAGGAAACCGTAGACGGCCTTCAGCAGGGTGGACTTGCCCACGCCGTTGGCCCCCAGGATGGCCGTCACCTTGGCCTGCTCGGCCCGGATGGAAACGCCCTGGAGGATGTTCAGGTCCTTGTAGTATCCCACGTACAGGTCGCGCACCTCGAGCATAGGGCCCTCCTCACTCCTCCTTGCCCAAGTAGGCTTCGATCACGGCCGGGTCGTCCTTGACCTGCTCCGGCGGGCCGTCGGCGATGAGCTGGCCGAAGTTGAGCACGAGCAGGCGCTGGCTCAGGGTGAAGATGGTCTCCATGTCGTGGCTGATGATGATGAAGGCCTTGCCCTGCTGGTGGACTGTGGTGATGAACTCCCAAATCGTCTCCCGCAGCTTGGGGTGGACGCCGGCGAAGGGCTCGTCCAGGATGATCAGGTCGGGGTCGAGCATCAGGAGCCGGCCCAGCTCGAGGAGCTTCTGCTGGCCGCCGGAGAGGCTGCGGGCGTACTCGAGGGCCAGGTGGTCCATCGTCAGGAAGCGCAGGATCTCGTGGGCCCTGTCCACGAACTCCTGTCGCCGGCCGGCCGGGTGGAGGGCCATGGCCGGCACCAGCATGTTCTCCAGCACGGTCATGCGGCGGAAGGCCCGCGTCACCTGGAAGGTGCGCCCCACGCCCCGGCGGGCGATCTGGTAGGGGGGCAGCCCGCTGATGCGCTCGCCGTTCAGGTAGACGGCGCCCTGGGAGGGCTTGTAGACGCCGCTGATGACGTTGGTGAGGGTGGTCTTGCCGGCGCCGTTGGGGCCGATGAGGCCGATGAGCTCCGGGCCCCGCACGCTGAAGGAGACGCCGTTGAGGGCCCGGATGCCGCCGAAGTGGAGGTGAACGTCGCGGACTTCCAGCTCCATCATGCTCCCTCCCCCACCTGTTTGGCCTTCTGCTCCCGCCCCTCGATCACGGCCCGGCGGGCCTGGTAGAGCACCAGCCGCTCGATCAGCGGGTAGATGAGCCCGTTGCGGGCGAAGCGCAGCGTGAGCATGAGCAGCAGGCCGAAGGCCACCAGGCGCCAGTTGCCCAGCTCGCGCAGCAGCTCCAGGGAGAACTGGATGAGGATGGCGCCGATGGCCGCGCCGATGAGGCTCTCGATGCCGCCGATGACGGCCATGGCGATGACGATGCTCATTTGCCCCAGGATGAGGATGTTGGGGGTGATGAGCCCAATGTAGTGGGCCTCGACGCCCCCGGCCAGGCCGGCGATCATGGCCGTGATCACGAAGGCGGCCACCTTGTAGCGCACAATGTGGACGCCCATGGCCGCGGCGGCCTCCTCGTCCTCGCGGATGGAGCGGAAGAAGAGGCCGAAGCGGGAGCCGGCGAGCCAGTACATGAAGCCCAGCGAGGCCAGCAAGAGGGCCAACATCAGGTAGTAGTAGGGCACGCGGGAGGTGGTGTTCAACAGGGGCGCCAAGTCGAGGCCGTTGGGGCCGCCGGTGATGTCCAGCTCCGCGTTCAGGGTGAGCCGCAACACCTCGGAGAAGGCGATGGTGAAGAGGGCCAGGTACGCCCCCTTCAGCCGCAAACAGAGCACGCCGATGACGAGGCCCACCAGGCCGGCCAGCAAGGTGCTGAGCACGATGCCCGTGAGGGGCGTGGTGCCCCAGTACTTGCCCATGAGCCCGGAGCCGTAGGCGCCGATGGCCATGAAGGCCATGTGGGCGAAGGAGAACTGGCCGGCGTAGCCGGCCAACAGCGACCAGCTCGAGGCCAAAATGGCGTAAAAGTAGGCCACGATGGCCACGTGCAGCCAGTACGGATAGCCCGACAGCAGAAGGGGAGCGCTGAGGGCCAACACAAGTGCTCCCCCGGTCAACACCCACCGCCAGTCCACGCGCTTCATTCTTGCCTCCCGAAAAGCCCTCTCGGCCGCAACAAGAGCACCAGGGCGAAGATGAGCATGCCGTAGGCGTCCCGGTAGGCGAAGGCCCGGTTGGGATCGGGCAACAGGCCGGTGCCCAGGGCCTCCACCACGCCGATGATTAGCCCGCCCAACATGGCGCCGGGAATGGAGCCCATGCCGCCCAACACGATGATCACGTAGGACTTCACGGCCGCTGGCGCGCCGACGGCCGGCACCCAGGCGAAGGCCGGCACGAGCGCGGCGCCCGACATGCCGGCCAACATGGTCCCCATGCCGAAGGCCAGCGTGCTCATGCGCAGGGGGTTGATGCCCACCACGGCCGCTGCCTGTTTGTCCTGGCTCACGGCCCGCAGCCCCCGCCCCAGCCACGTGTGGTGGATCAGGTAGAGCATGATCAGCATGAGCACCACGGCGATCACCGCCGCGGTGAGCCGCGTGGCGCTCAGGGGGATGGTGCCCAGCTTCAGCGTGGCCGCCGTGGCCTTGATTGGCCCCAACTCGAAGGCCGGCAGGTCGAAGTAACGGGCCGCCTTCTTCGGGTGGGGGCCGATGAGGGCCAGGGTGAGGTATTGGAGGAAGAACCCCAGGCCAAAGGTGACCAGAATGGCGTACTCGCCGGGGCGCTCCACCTTCTCCTCGGCCAGCGGGCGCAGGAAGATGCGCTCGAAGACGGCGCCGATGGCGAAGGTCACGCTGCCGGCCAGCAGGATGGCCACCAAGGGGTGAAGGCCCGTGAAGGTCTCCAGCAGGTAATACGCCGCGAACCCCCCGATCATGTAATGCTCGCCGTGGGCGAAGCTGACCACCCGCAACACCGAGAAGATCAGGGTGAGCCCCATGGCCATCAGCGCGTAGATGAAGCCGATGAGCAGCCCGTCGGCCAGGAGCCTGAGAAGAAAGGACAAGTTGATCTCGACCACCGTGTGCCTCCGCGCTCATCTCGTGGCCCTCCCGGGGCCCGGCCCGCGAGCCCCGGGAGGGCGCTCTCCGTTACGGCGTGGTCCCGTAGGGGATCAGGAAGGTGCCGTGGGTCTGGTACTTCTCGGGCCAGACCACGGCGGCCTCGTCGGCGCTCTGCCCCTTCTCGAAATACTGCAGGAAGAGCACCGCCGGGTCGGGCCACTGGTGCCACATCCACTCGGGCTCGTCGGGCGGCACCGGGTTCTTGCGGCCGTAGGGGAAGTAGTAGCGCCCCTGGGCGCCGATCATGTCCGTCTCCTCCAGGGCGTCGATGATGGCGTCCGGGTCCAGGGAGCCGGCCCGGTTGATGGCGTCGGCCATGATGAGGAGCGAGTCATAGGCTTCCAGGGCGTAGGACTCGGGGAAGCGGTTGAACTGCTGGCGGTACTCGGCCTCGAACTTCCTGGTGACATCGTTGGCCAGCGCCGGCACCAGGCCCACCTTGCGGAAGACGCAGTAGTTGCCGTCGGGCACGTTCTGCCAGAACTCCTCGGAGTTGATGGCCACCTGGTTGGCGATGCAGACCGTCTCCTCGGTGGGCATGAGGCCGGCCTCGGCGGCCTGCTGCTCGAAGTTGTAGGAGGCCTCGCCGGTGACCAGGGTCAGGACCACGTCGGGGGTGCGGTCCAGCGCCTGGATGCGGGCGATGATGGGGGACCAGTCCTGGGTGCCGATCTCGGCCAGGAAGATCTCCGAGTCGATGCCCCGCTGGGCCAGGCGCTCCTTGGTGGCCTCGGAGGCGGGCACGCCGTAGTCGCTGTTCTCGGCCACGATGACCACGAACTCGGCGCCGAGGTCCTGGATGTAGTTGGCGTCGGCCTCGGCCACCATCGAGGAGGTGGGGGCGATGCGGAAGATCTCGTCGTACTGGCTGCCGGTGATCTTGTCGTTCCACGTCTCGGCGAAGACCACGGGCACGCGGTACTTGTGGGCCACTTCCATCATGGTGAGGCCCACGGCGCTGTGGTACTCGCCCACGATGCCCACCACACAATCCTGGGTGATGAGGCGCTCGGCCACGGCCGTGCCCCGCTCGGGCAGGCCCTCGGTGTCGTAGAAGATCAGGTCCACGGGCTTGCCCAGCACGCCGCCGGCCTCGTTGATGTGCTTGACGGCGATGTTGAGGGACCACTGCATCACCAGGCCGCCCACCACGGAGCCGGGGGCCGAGAGGGGGCCGGTGGCGCCGATGAGGATCTTGTCCACCTCGTCGGGGTCGGTGGGGGCGCAGCGGCCGGCCACGGGCGTCACCTCGACGACCCGCTCGACTTCCTTGGTGACCTCCACCACCTGAGTGACGACTTTTTCGATCTCCTGGGTGACGACGACCGTCTCCCTGACGACCTGGGGTGTGCCGGCCTGTTGGGCGCAGGCGGCCAGGAGCATCAAGAAGACCGCCATCGCCACCAGCGCGAGCAGTTGTTTGCGGTGCATTCTCTCCTCCTTCCCGTTCTCTCGTCCGCCAAACGTGCCGACGTGTGGGGCGATGCCCGCCCACGGGGAGCCCGGGGAGGGCGCGTCGCCCGGCGCACAGGGTGTTGTGTGGCTCTCACCTCCTTTCGTCCGTGGTCTCTTCGCTCACGACAGCCGCAGCTCCCCCCGCACCACAACCTCCTGGCCGTCGATGGTGACGGTGGGGGCGTAGAGCACCATGTCGATGTGGACGGGGCTGCGGGTGTGGCCGCCGTAGAAGATGTTGTCGCCCAGGGCGATGTGCACGTTGCCCCTGGCCTTCTTCTCCTCCTCGAAGTCGCCGTTGCGCAGGCAGAGGCCGTTGAGGCCAATGCCGATCTCGGCGATGTTGTCGGCGTTCTCGATGCTCTCGACGATGTGGCGCAGCTCCTCGGCCGCGCGGCCCGAGCCCTCCACGGCCACCACGCGGCCGCCGGCCACCCGGAGCACGACAGGGGTGTCGGGCTGGCCCAAGTAGCAGATGGGGCCGTCCACCACGATGGTGCCCTCGGCCGTGCCCTCGTTGGGCCCCTGGGAGACCTCGCCGTCGGGAAAGGCGGCCTCCTGGCCGGGCTCGGTGGCGAAGCCGCACTCGACAATGGGCTCGGCCTGGCCGATCTCGGCGGTGAGGTCGGTGCCGGCAGGCGTGGTGACGCGGATGTGGCGGCCGCGGCGCCAGATGGCGGCCAAGCGTTGCCCCTCGGCGTAGAGGGCGTTATAATCGGCCAGGGCACCCCCGGTGGTGAAGTTCTCCACGCCCCGGAAGACCATCGAGATGGCCCGCAGGCGGCGGGCGTTGAAGAGGCGCTTGACGGCCTCGGCGTAGGTGGGAGCGCCGGAGAAGCGGGTGAGCCCGATGAGGCAGTCGGCGGCCTCCAGGCCCCGCTCGATGGTGGGGGGCAAATCGTTGTTCCGGGAGCGGTCCCGTGAGGGCATGATGGCGATGGTGTACTCGGCGCCGGCGCTCTCCACCATGCCGGCGAGCAAGTAAGCCATGTCCATCTCGGTGCCCGGGTCACAGACGATCATCACGTGTTCGCCCGGGCGCACGGCCAGGAGACGCCGCACGACCATCTCGGCGCTGCGGGTCAAGTCAATCGTTCGCGGGTCCACGGCGCCCGCCCTCCTTCGTGTCACCATTTGGGCTGACAGGTCCGTTCCGACAGGGGTCTTGGCGATCATGGTCAAATCACACCCTCGCGTCGTAAGTTTGTGATGGTCGTCTCATCGTAATCCAACAACTCGGCCAGCACTTCGGCCGTGTGTTCGCCCAGGAGCGGGGGAGGACGGCGAACGGTGGCCGGCGTGGCCGAGAGCTTGGCCACGGGGCCCACCAGCTTGAGCTCGCCGGCCGTGGGGTGGTGGACCCTCTGGACCATGCCCCGGGCCAACACGTGGGGGTCGTTGAGCACTTGGGCCACGTCGTTGATGGGCGCGGCCGGTATCTTGGCCTCGCGCAACAGCGCCAGCCACGCGGCCGTGGGGCGGGAGCGGAAGAGCTCCCGCAGGCGGGGGATGAGCTCGTCGCGGTGCTCCACCCGCCCGGGGTTGGTCCGGAAGCGCTCGTCCTCCCACAAGTCGGTGCGGCCGGCCACTTCGCAGAAGCGGCGGTATTGGGCGTCGTTGCCGATGCCCACGGCCACGTAGCCGTCGGCCGTGGGGAAGACCTCGTAGGGCACGATGTTGGGGTGGGCGTTGCCGTACCGCTTGGGCACGTCGCCGGTCACCAGGTAGTTCTGGGCCACGTTGGCCAGCCAGCCCACTTGGGCGTCCAGCAGGCCGATGTCGATGTACTGCCCCTCGCCCGTGCGCTCCCGGTGGTGCAGGGCGGCCAAGATGGCCGTGGCGGCGAAGAGGCCGGCGGTGATGTCCACGATGGCCACGCCCACCTTGTGGGGCTCGCCGCCGGCGGGGCCTGTGATTGACATAATGCCACCCTCGGCCTGGATGACGAAGTCATAGCCGGGGCGGTCCCGGTAGGGGCCGGTCTGGCCGTAGCCGGTGATGCTGCAGTAGATGAGCCGCGGGTTGAGCTCGCGGAGGGTGGCGTAGTCGATGCCCAGGCGGCGGGCTGTGCCCACCTTGAAGTTTTCGATGAAAACGTCGGAGCGGGTGACCAGCTCGTACAGGATGTGGCGTCCCCGCTCGTGTTTCAGGTTGAGGGTCAGGCTGCGCTTGTTGCGGTTGACGGCGAGGAAGTAGGCGCTCTCGCCGCCGGCCCAGGGTGGGCCCCACTGGCGGGTGTCGTCCCCGCGGCCCGGGGCCTCGATCTTGATCACGTCGGCGCCGTAGTCGGCCAGGAGCATGGTGCAGAAGGGGCCGGCCAGCACCCGGGAGAGGTCCAGGACGCGGATGTCCGCCAGGGCGGCGCGTGCCTCCGGCTCGTTGTGGTGGTGTGGTGGTTCGGACATGGCCTCTTCTCGCTGTCTGCGCGCGTTGTCGTGTCTCTTCCTACGGCCGAAGGGCCCACGGCCATGTGAGCCCGCCGGCGCTCAGGGTGCCCCCCTGTCGGGCGAGGCCCCCATCTCCCGGGAGATGAGGTCGGCCGTCTCCACCACCTGTGGGGCGATCTCGACCACGCGCTCCCGGGTGAGGCGGTAGCCCGGCCCGGAGACGCTGATGGCGGCCACCACGGCCCCCTCGTGGTTGCGGACGGGAGCGGAGACGGCGTGCAGGCCCTCCTCCAGCTCCTCGAAGGCGGTGGCGTACCCTTGGTCCCGCACGCGCGCCAGCTCGGCCCGCAGGGCGTGGGGATCGGTGATCGTGTGGGGCGTGAAGGCCGGCAGGGCACCGTCGAAGAACGCTCTCACCTGCTCCTCCGGCAGGAAGGCGATGAGCACCTTGCCCACGGAGACGGCGTGGGCCGGCATCCGCCGGCCGACCCACCCGGCGCGTATGACCAGCCGGTGGGCCGGGATGAACTGGTCCAAGTTCACGGCGTCCCACCCGTCGAGGACGCTCAGGCTGACGGTTTCGCCCAGCTCGTCGGCCAGCCGGCGCAGGTGGGGCCGGGCCACGCGGCGCACGTCGGCGTGGGCGATGACGCTGTTGGCCAGGCCGATGAGGTCCACGCCAAGGCGGTAGCGGCCCGTGTCGGGGTCCTGGGCCACGAGGCCGCCGGACTCGAGGGTGGAGAGGAGGCGGAAGACTGTGCTCTTGGGCAGGTTGAGGCGCCGGCTGAGCTCGCCAACGCCCAGTTCGGGCTCCTCGGGCGAGAAGGCCTTGAGGATGGCGATGGCGCGCTCGACGGATTGGACCGTGGGGCGAACCTTGGGGGACATGGAGCACCCCGGTGTGTTTCACAAAATGAAACAGTGTGTTGTTATGCAGCACAAGTGTAACACAGTTTGGGCGGATGGGCAAATGACAACGTGCCGACGGGGGCGGCCTGGAGCGAGAAGATTGCGCTTGTTTGCGCCGGCGCAAAGAGCGAAGTGGACAGTTTTGGGTACAATTGGGGAGAATGTGAACTCCCTTTCCAGGGTATTCAGGAGCGTTCAAGGAGGCAACGGGCCGAAATGCGATGGCTCTACCTTCTCTCCGTCTGGCTTCACGTGCTCACGGCCATTGTTTGGCTGGGGGGCATTCTCTTCCTGGTGTTGGTCTTGGTGCCGGTCACCCGCCGCTGGGCCGACCGGCGCCGGACGGCGCGCTTCATCCACGAGGTGGGCGAGCAGTTCCGGTGGATCGGGTGGGCGGGGTTCGGCGTGCTCCTGGCGAGCGGCCTCTTCAACCTGGCGTACCGGGGCTACGGGTGGGCTGATGTGGCGGAAGGGCGCCTCTGGCAGGGGCCCTTCGGCCGCGCGCTGGCCATCAAGTTGGTGCTCTTCGGGGTGGTGGTGCTCCTGAGCGCCCTGCACGACTTCGTCATCGGCCCCCGCACCACCCGCCTCTGGGAGGAGCGCCCCGACGACCCGCGGGTGGAGCGCCTGCGCCGCCAGTCGCGCTGGATTGGGCGGATCAACTTGGTGCTGGCGCTCTTCATCGTCTGGATGGCCGTCCTCATGGTGCGGGGGTGGCCGTAAAGGGAGAACGCGATTGCAGGTGAAGACCATGCAGGTGCATCGCCGACGGCTTCCGTTGATGGCCCTGACGGTGGTGGCGCTGTTGGTGGGCCTCTGGGGAGGGCTGGTGCGCTTGGGCTGGCCCCTGCCCGTGGGCAGGACGGCCTGGCCGGCCCTCCACGGCCCCCTCATGGTGGGGGGCTTCCTGGGCACGCTCATCGGCCTGGAGCGGGCGTCCGCCCTCGGCGTGCCCGCCGCCCTGCTCGTGCCGGCGGCGAGCGGGCTGGGCGTGTTGGCCCTCGTGGCGGGCGCGGCCGGGCCGGGGCTGTCCCTGCTGCTCCTCGGCGGCGTGGGGCTGGTGCTCGTCTCGGCGGAGATCGTGCGCCGGCAGGCCGCGCCCTTCACGGTGCTCATGGGCTTGGGCGCGGTGGCGTGGCCGGTGGGCACCTTCCTCTGGGCGGCCGGCGCGCCGGCCGGCGTGGCGGCCCTCTGGTGGGGCGCCTTCCTGGTGCTCACCATCGCCGGGGAGCGGCTGGAGTTGAGCCGCGTGTTGCGCCCTCCGCCGCGCGCCTGGCGCGCTTTCTGGGCCGCAGTGGCCCTCTACGCCGCCGGCCTGGTGCTGGCGCTGGCGAGCCCCGGGGCGGGGGTGCGGGTGGCCGGGGCCGGCCTGGTGGCCTTGGCCGCCTGGCTGGGGCGCTACGACGTGGCCCGGCACACGGTGCGACGCCGGGGGCTGACCCGCTTCATCGCCCTGGCCCTCCTGGCCGGGTACGTTTGGCTGGGCGTGGCCGGGCTGATCGCCCTGGGGGCGGGCGCGGGGGCCATGTCCGGGCTGGCCTACGATGCTGTGCTCCACGCCCTCTTCCTGGGCTTCGCCTTCAGCATGATCTTCGGCCACGCGCCCCTGGTCTTCCCGGGCGTGACGGGCGTTCCCCTGGAGTACTCGCCCGCCTTCTACGGCCACCTGGCCCTCCTGCACGCCTCGCTCCTGCTCCGCGTGGCCGGAGATGTGGCCGGCCTCGTCGCCTGGCGGCAGGCCGGGGGGCTCCTCAACTCCCTGGCCATCCTGCTCTTCCTGTTCGCCACCGGCCGGGCCGTGCGCGCCGGACTGCTGGCCGCCTCCCGGCGCGGGGATGCGGCGGCCGGCTTGGCTTGACGCCCGCCACCCGTGGGCGCCCGGCTTGACGCCCATCCCAAACCGGAGACAATCGTGCACACCCTGTGCGGAGGAGGCGGACAACCATGCCCCCGGTCACGCGCTGGTTCCTGCGCTCGGCCGTGCTCTACTTGGCGGTCTCCCTGGCGGCCGGCATCCTGGTCGTGGTGCCCCGGGCCTTGCCCCAGGCCCCTCGCCTGCTGGGCGCGCTGGGGCCGGCCTACGTCCACGCCTTCATGGTCGGCTGGGTGACCCAGATGATCTTCGGCGTGGCCTTCTGGATGTTCCCCAAGGCCGACCGGGAGCGCCCTCGCGGCAACGAGCGCCTGGTGTGGCTCTCCTTCTGGCTGCTCAACGCCGGCCTGCTCCTGCGCGTGGTGGCCGAGCCCCTCAACGCCCTGTGGCCGGGCACCCTGTGGGGGTGGGCGCTGGTGCCCTCGGCCCTCCTCCAGTGGGCCGCCGGCCTGGCCTTCGCCGGCAACGTGTGGGGGCGCATCAAGGGCAAGGTGGCACCGTAGGGGGACGCCCATGCCGAAGCTGAGCCGCCTCTTCGTGCGCACGGCGTTGGCCTACCTGGTGGCGGGGTTCACCGCGGGGGCGCTCATGCTGGCCAACAAGGGCGTGGCCCTGCACCCGTTCCTCTGGCGCCTGTTGCCCCTGCACGTGGAGTTCCTCCTGGTCGGGTGGACGGTGCAGTTCATCTTCGGCGTCGCCTTCTGGATCCTGCCCCGCTTCGGCACGTCGCGCGGCCCCGAGGGCGTCGTGTGGCTCTCCTACGGCCTCCTCAACGCCGGCGTCCTGTTGGCCGGCGTCGGCGGGCTCCTCGCCGGCAGTCCGTGGCCCGTGCTGGCCGGCCGCCTGGCCGAGATGGGGGCCATTGGGGCCTTTGTCGTCAACATGTGGCCCCGCATCAAGCCCTTCAGGGACGTGGCTGCCGGAGGGGGCAGGGGGCACGGGCCCTCCCGCGCGCCCTGAGTTCCCCCGCCCGCCCCTCCCGCGTGGCCCCCGTGTGCCGCCCCAGGCCGTCGGGAAGGTGACAGCTCCGCCAAAACACGTATACTATGGGCACACCTTGAGCGAGGAATGCCCATGCCGCCCGGAACTCACCCGCCCGCGTCTCCGGCCCACGTGACCGTGCCCGAGGAATGTGTCCTGCGGCCGGCGCGCCCGCAGGACATGCCCACGGTGCGCCGCCTCGTCTGGGCCGAGCGGCTCGACCCCACGCAGCTCCGGTGGGAACAGTTCTGGGTGGTGGAACACCGGGGGCGCATCGTCGCCTGCGGGCAGTTGCGCCGCTTTCCCGGCGTGCGGGAGCTGGGCAGCCTGGTGGTGGCCCCCGAGTGGCGCGGCCGGGGGCTCGGCTCGGCCCTGGTGCGCCACCTCGTCGCCCAGGCGGACGCCCCGGTCTTCCTGGAGTGTGCCGCCCGCCTGACGGGCTTCTACGGGCGGCTGGGCTTCCGGCGGGTGAGCTGGCGGGAGCTGCCCTGGCCGCTGAAGCTCAAGTTCGGCATCACCCTGGTCTTGGGCACGCTGGTGAGGCGTCCGGCGGCCTTCATGCGCTACGAGGGCTCCTCCCACAACCGAGACGAGGTGGTGAGGCCGTGAGGACGATCCTGCGCAACCGCTTCTTCCTGGCCGTGGCCACGGGCCACCTGGTCGTGGACGTGATGAACAGCGCCTTCCCGGTCATCCTGGCGTCCTTGGCCCTGCAACTGGGGCTCTCGAACGCCCAGCTCGGGCTGGCGGCCACCGTCTACGTGGTGGGCTCGTCCCTGACCCAGCCCCTCTTCGGCCACGTGGCCGACCGGCGGAACAGCCGCCACCTGGCCGTGGGCGGCGTGCTCTGGATGGGGGGCGTCTTCTGGCTGGCCGCCCTGCTGCCGGGATACGCCGCGCTCCTCTGCCTGTTGCTGGCCGGCGTGGGCTCGGCGGCCTATCACCCCCAAGGGGTCATCAACGCCCGCCGCGCCTCGGGGCACCTGGTGGCCAGCGGCACGAGCCTCTTCTTTCTCTTCGGGCAGGTGGGCTTGGGCATTGGCCCGGCCCTGGCCGGCCTGCTCCTGGCCACCACGTCCCTGCCGACGGCGCTGATGGTCTTGGGGACGCCGGCGCTGCTGGTGGCCCTCTGGTTGGCGACGCTGCCCGCCTTCTCCCACCACGGGGGGAGCCGGCCGGCCTCCACGACCGCGCCTGCTCCCCTACGGCTGGCCTGGCCGATCCTGCTGGCCTTCCTGGCCCTGTTGGCGCTGCGCTTCTGGCCCACCGCCGCCACCCAGACCTTCCTCCCCAAGCTCATGGGCGAGCGGGGCCTGGGGGCCGACTGGTACGGGCTGGTGTTGGCCGGCTTCATGGCCGGCTCGGCCGTCGGCGGCGTGCTGGGCGGAATCAGCGCCGACCGCTGGTCGGCCAAGGGCACGCTGGTGACCACCTTGGCGCTGGCGCCGCTGCCCCTCTGGCTCTACCTGCAGCTTCCCCTGGACCACCCGCTCGTTCTGGCCCTGATGGTGGTGGCCGGCGGGCTGTTGGGCGCCCAGCACAGCATCCTGGTGATCATGGCCCAGGCCATGCTGCCCCACCGCATGGGCCTGGCCTCGGGCCTGGTGCTGGGCTACATGTTCACGGCCGGCGCCCTGGGCTCCCTGGCCACCGGCGTGTTGGCCGACCGCCTGGGGCTGGAGCGCGTCTTGGAGGCCCTGCCCCTGGTGATCGTGGGCGCGCTCCTCTGTGCCCTCGTCCTGCCGCGCCGGCGCCTGTTGGAGGCCGCCGCCGAGCCCGTGGGAATGCCTGCCGAGGGGGAGGAACACGGCCCATGTCCGACGCGCGCGTGACCGCCCTCAAGGCCCACATCGCCTCCCTGGAGGAGCGCATCGAGCGGCTGCACCGCCAGGCCTACCTGGACGAGCGCACGGGCATCTACACCTGGCGGGCCCTCTGTGACCTGGGCGGCCGCGAGCTGGCGCGGGCCCGCCTCTACGGCCGCCCCCTGGCCCTCGTGGCCCTCCACGTCCACGGCTGGGAGGCCATCAACGAGGCCCACGGCGCGGCCGGCGCCGAGGAGCTCATCACCGCGCTGGCGGAGTTGTGTGACGCCCTCACCCGCCCGGTGGACGTGGTGGCCCTCGTGGGGGCGGCGTCCCTGGCCGTGTTGGTGCCCGAGGAGCCGGCCCGCGAGGCCGTGAAGGTGGCCGGCCGCCTGGTGGAGCGCGTCCACCGCTCCACGTTCCTGACCTGGTTCGGCGAGCTCCAGATCACCGTGTGCGCCGGCGTGGCCGGATGGTCCCCGGGGGCGGACGGGGCCCCGGGCGACTTCGCCGAGCTCGTCGAACGGGCCATCTCCGCCCTGGAGCGCGCCCACGCGCGCGGTGAAGGGGAGGTGGTCCTCTGGTCCTCAGAGGGGGAAGGGGGAGAGGGCCGGTGAGCCCCCGGCGCGCTGCGGCCGTGTGGCGGGCGGGCCCCCGCCTGGTGGCCCTGGCCGCGCTGACAGGCGTGGCCTACGCGCTGGCCACGTGGCCCGTGACGTGGGCCGGGCTGGCGGTGGCCGGCGCCGGCCTGGCGCTGGCGGTGCTCGTGCGCCCCGTGTGGGGGCTCTACGCCCTGCCCTTCCTGATACCCTTCGGCCGCCTGCGCGAGGTGAGCCTGGGGCCGGCGCGCGTGGGCGGGCTCGAGGCGGTGTTGGGCCTCGTCCTGGCGGCGTGGCTGGCCCGCGGCGTGGCCCGGCGGGAGCTCCGCCTGGCTCCGCCCCCGCTCCTGCCGGCCTGGGTGCTCTGGCTCGGCGCCATGTGGGTCTCCGTGCTGGGGGCCCTCTCCCTGGGCAGCAGCCTCAAGGAGCTGGTGAAGTGGGGGGAGATGGCCGCCCTCTACCTCATGGCCTGGCACGAGCTGAGGCGGCGCGACATCCTGATCATCACCCTGAGCACGGTGGCGGCCGGCGCCCTGGCCGCCCTCCAGGGCATCTACCAGGCGGTCTTCCAGGTGGGGCCAGCGGGCTTTCTCTTCCCCCTGGCCGGCCGGCTCTGGCTGCGCGCCTACGGCACCTTCATGCAGCCGAACCCATACGGGGGGTACTTGGGCCTGACCCTGCCCCTGGCCTACGGCGTGCTGCTGGCCCTCCTGCTCTCCCCGCCGGGGGAGCGCGGGAGCGGAGAGGGGCGGTGGGCCCTGCCGGCCCTGGGGACGGCGATGGCAGTGGCGGCCGGCCTCATGGGGCTGGCCCTCTTCTTCACCCTCTCCCGCGGCGCCTGGCTGGGCGCCGCCGTGGCCCTGGCCGCCGTGAGCGCCCTCCTGAGCCGGCGGGCCCTGGTGGCCTCGGCCCTGGCGGCGGCCGCCGCCGCCCTCTTCCTGGCGATGGGCGGCGCGCGGGCGCTGCCGGCCGCCTTCCGGGAGCGCCTGACCGACTTCCTCCCCTACCTGGGGATGGTGGACGTGCGGGGCGTGGAGATCACCGAGCGCAACTTCGCCGTCATCGAGCGCCTGGCCCACTGGTACGCGGCCATCGGCATGTTCGCCGACCGCCCCTGGCTGGGCGTGGGCGTGGGCAACTACGCGGCCGTCTACCCGGCCTACAAGATCCCCCCGTGGGACGACCCGCTGGGCCACGCCCACAACATCTTCCTGAACGTGGCCGCCGAGACCGGCCTGGTGGGCCTGGTGGCCTACGTCCTCTTCTGGTTGGCTGCCTTTCGGCTCACGTGGCAGGCCGTGCGCGCGACCGAGGGCGTGTGGCGGGGCATCGCCGTGGGCGCCCTGGGGAGCTTCGTCCACCTCAGCGTCCACAACCTGGTGGACAACCTCTACGTGGCCGGCATGTACGTCCAAGTGGCCCTGCTGTTGGCCTTCGTGGCCCGCCTGAGGGCACCGCCGCCGTGGGCGGAGGAGGGTGACCCCGGGGCGGGCACAGCGTGAGGAACGCGAGGGGAACATGTTCGGAGCCTACTTGAGAGCCCTGCGGAGGCGAGCGGGCATTTCCCAGGAGGCGCTGGCCGAGGAGGCCGGCATCTCCAGCGCCTACATCTCGCAACTGGAGAGCGGGCAGCGCAACCCTCCCTCCCCCCACGTGCTGCGCCAGATGGCCGCCGCCCTGGGCGTGCCCTACCTGGCCCTCCTCCACGCCGCCGGCTACCTGCGCGAGGAGGAGATCGTGGCCTACCTCCTGCGCGCCTTTGACGAAGTGTTCGCCTACGCCGAGGGGTGGGAGCGCCTGGTGGCCGGCCTGCGGGAGGCCGTGGACCGGTGGAACGCCCTCTCGCCCGAGGAGCAGCGGCGCCGGCTGGCCCTGACCGACGCCGACCACATCGCCGAGCTCCTCGTGGCGGAGCTCTTGGCCCAGCAGCGCCACCTCCTGGTGGAGGCCCTGTTCCGAAATTTGCCCTTGGAGGAGGATGACAAAGCATGAGCCGTACACGTCTCTACTGGCCCATGCGGGCCCTGCTGCGCGCGCTCTTCAGGGTTGGGCGCTGGCACGTGGAGGGACTGGAACACGTGCCCCAGGAGGGCCCCCTGATCGTGGCCAGCAACCACCTCAACCTGTTGGACGCCCCGCTGGTGATGGCCAGCCTGCCCATCGGCCCCATCACCGTCATGGCCAAGGCCGAGTACGGGCGCTGGTTCTCCCCGGCCGGCTGGGTCCTGCGCACCGTGGACGTGATTTTCGTCAACCGGGGCCAGGTGGACCGCCGCGCCCTGCGCGCGGCCCTGCGCGTGCTCCAGGAGGGGGGGCGCCTCGGCCTGGCGCCCGAGGGCACGCGGAGCCGGCACGGGGGGCTGCAGCGGGGGCGCGAGGGCGTGGCCTACTTGGCCCTGCGCACGGGCGCGCCCGTCCTGCCGGCGGCCGTGTGGGGCCACGAGCGCTTCGTGGCCGACCTGCGCCGGGGGCGCCGGCCCGAGTATTGGGTGCGCTTTGGCCCCCCGGTGCGCCTGGAACCCCAGCCCGGCGTGCCGCGCGGGCTCCAGTTGGCGCGGGGCACGGAGCGCATCATGTGTGCGCTGGCCGCGCTCCTCCCCCCGGCCTACCGGGGCGTTTACGCCGACGCCGTGGACGGGTGATGTGGCCCCCTGCGGCCTGGCGCGGGGGCGCCCGAGGAGATCGCTCTTGGGAGGTGAACGGCGATGGCTGTCTTCACGGAGACTTTCGAGCTGAGCACACAGGGCAACACCCACATCGTGGACATCACCGGCCAGGTGGCCCAGGCCGTGCAGCGCTCCGGCGTCCGCCAGGGGCTGGCCTGCGTCTTCACCCCCAGCTCCACCAGCGGCATCACCACGCTGGAGTACGAGGGCGGCGCCGTCGCCGACCTGCAGCGCGCCTTCGAGGAGCTGGTGCCCCAGGAGCGGGAGTACCGCCACAACCTGCGCTGGGGCGACGGCAACGGCCACAGCCACGTCCGCGCGGCGCTCTTGGGAGCCAGCTTCACCGTGCCGGTGGTGGACGGCCGGCCGGCGCTGGGCACCTGGCAGCAGATCATCTTCGTGGACTTCGACGTGCGGCCCCGCCGCCGGCGGGTGATCGTCCAAATTGTGGGGGAATAGCCGAGGCCGTTGGAGGAGGAAAGAGGGTTGGAGGAAGAAAAAAAGGGCCCCGTGCGAGCACGGGGCCCCTGATACTTCATTGCTCTGCCCGCGCCTTGACGGGCTTCACCCGCTTGCCCACCACGTTGATCACGTAGAAGCCGCCGATGAGGAGCACGGTGAAGGCCACGGCCAGCAGGTCGAAGTACTCGTCGATGAACCCCTGGATGGCCTCGCCGAAGACCATGATCAGCCCGCCCACCATGAAGAAGCGCCCCCCGCGCCCCAGGAGAGAGGCCACCATG
>JALSKA010000036.1 GCA_026989095.1 Ardenticatenaceae bacterium | reverse complement strand
GGCGTCGGGGGGCAAGGCGGGCAGGGAGACGGCGTCCACAAGCTGCCCTTGGGGGCCGAGGAGGCGCACCTCGTCCCCGTCGTTGTTGAGGCGCAGCCCCGTTTCGGCCTGGAAGAGCACCAGGAATCCGCCGGGAGCCACGACCGTGTTGGCGGGCAACGTGTAGGGCCGGCTTCCCCCTGGCGCGTCGTCCAGTTGCCAGCCGCCGAGATCGACGGCCACGCGGCCAGCGTTGTAGAGCTCCACCCACTCGTCGGCCGCGGAGGCGGATCCGTCGCCATCCCAGTCCACGTTCCTGGGCACGCTGAGCACTTCGTTGATGATCACGCCTGTCGGCAGGGGCGTGGTCGTCGGGGTGTGGGTGGCCGTGGGCGATGGGGGAGGAGGAGCGGTGGGCGGCTGCCGCGTCGGCGTGGCGGACGCTGTGGCCGTGGGCGAAGGCGTCGGCGTCGGGTAGGAGGTGGAGTTGACCTGGCGGGGGGTGCCCTGGATGGGATTGCCGGCGGCGTCGGTGCCGTTCACGTGGATGCCGTCGTTCGTGGCCCACGTGGCAGGGGTGATGGGGTTCAAGGAAACGCGCTCCATAGTGGCCCGTGAGCCGGCGTCCCCGGCTGGCCACCCGGTGCCGGCGTCGGCCACGTCCACGACGGCACCTGAGGGGTCCACAAGCTCGAGCACTTCGCCCCCGTTTTCCAAACTCCCGGTGTAGAGCATGTCAGCCGGCACGTCGGCCACAGTCGAATCGTCGGTGCGCTCCAGGAGGAAGAAGCCGTTGGCACCGAGGGTGCCGGCGAGGTGAATGGTAGGAGTTCCGTCTTGGGCGCGGAGCACCCAACCGTCGAGGGCGACCGGGAAGGGGTTCGGGTTGTAGAGCTCGATCCACTCGTCGTTGGGGCTGGCGCGCGTGCCCGCCCAAGCGATCTCCGAGATGAGCACACTGCCACGGGGCCAAGGAGTGGGCACAGGAGTCGGCGCGGCCGGGGGGGACGGCGTGGGCGAGGGGGGTGGCGTGGGGGGCGGCGTCGATGTGGATGTGGGCAGTGGCGTGGGCGAGAGCTTAGGAGTTGGCGTGGGAGAAGCGGTGGGCGAGGGGAGCGGGGTCGGCGAGGCCGTTGCTGGGGGCGCTGGCGAAGGCGTGGGCACCGGGCCGGCCGTGGCCGTGGGGCTTGGCGACGGGGTGGGCGAAGGGCTTGGCGTCTGGGCCGGCGTGGGAGTGGGCGAAGGGAGGGGGGCCACTTGGCCAAACCAGAGCTCATCGCAGAGCAGGGGCTGGGCCGGCGAGGGCGTGTTCACGTAGGTGTAACAGGCCACTTCAGCCTCCACGGCGTCGGGGGGCGCGGTGAGTGGCCCCAGCACAAGGCGCTGATATTGGGGGGAGCGCGCCGGAGCGTCCACGGCCACATATCCGCCCAGAGGGCCGGCCGCGCCGTACCAGCGCACCTGGAGCCTGGCGTTGGAGAGGGCACTGTCGTTCCAAAGCACCCAACCGGCGAGCTCATACGTGGCATTAGGGAGGACCGGCACCCGCTGCCAAAGACGCACCCACCCGCTTGCGTTGGTCTTGGAGAGAGCAGCAGCCTGGGAACCGCTGTACGCCGTGGAGACGAGCGTGACGTGGGCCGTGCTCGGGGAGAAGGACCAGCCCGTCAGGCCGGCCTCGAAGCCCGGGTTGGTGAGTACATTGGCCTGCTGGGCACCTGCCGGCGAGGTGACGAGTCCCACGGCCACCACGAGGAGCCACCAGCGCACCACCCAAGCCCACCTTTGCATGTGCTCCCTCCGTGTAGGGGAAACATATGTGCGCCTTGAAGGGCTTGACAACTCGAGAGGCCACCTTGGCCACAAGGAGAATGAAGGAGGTCTCTGCCCCTGAGGCGGCGGGGAAGGCGTGTCCGTGGCAGAACCACCTTCGAGGCAGTAATTGTGCGACCCGAGGATCGGTTTCCTATTGTAACCAAGAGGCCCTTGCCGTCAAACGAGCTGAAAGGAAGCCAGGGCCGTTCCTGTACTGCTGTGGAAGGAACATCGGCTGTGAGGCACTTCTGCCCTGTCCATTCACTTGACCACGAGGGCACTCGGTGGTATGCTGTGACCGCGACAGCATGTCCTCAGGCCGTCGTGTCACGGCCTTGAGTCCCGGAGACGCGCTTCCAAGTGCTGAAAACATGTGCCGAGCACGTGGGACGATCGTGCTCACGCCCCCTTCTTTCCCTCCTGGCTCAACTGGTGATGGCCTGTGGGCGGGCTCTCCGGCGCGAAAAGATGGGAAAAAAGCGGTGAGGATATGACCTCGATTGCCCGAAGTGTCCTGGATGTCATTGGTCACACCCCAATGGTCCGCCTCGAGCGCGTGGGCGCCGGAGTGCCCGCGCCGCTCGTGGCCAAGCTGGAGTGGCTGACGCCGGGGGGCAGCGACAAGGACCGCGTGGCATTGGCCATTGTCGAGCGCGCCGAGCGGGAGGGCCTCTTGGACCACGAGACCACGGTGGTGGAGCCCACCAGCGGCAACATTGGCATTTCGCTGGCCATCGTGTGTGCGCTGCGGGGCTATCGTCTCATCCTGACCATGCCCGAATTCGTGCCCCAGTGGCGGGTGAAACTGCTCCGCGCCTTGGGCGCCGAAGTGGTGCTCACGCCGGCCACACAGGGGATGGCCGGCGCCGTCGAGAAGGCGGAGGAGCTGTGTGCCACACTCCCCCGGGTCTTCAGGCCGGCCCAATTCGACAACCCCGCCAACCCCGACGCCCACGCCTTCACGGCCGACGAGATCTGGGCCGACACTGGGGGCAACCTCTCCGCGGTCGTGGCCAGCGTGGCCACAGGAGGCACCATCAGCGGCGTGGGCCGACGCCTCAAATCCCTCAAGCCTGACGTGCTCGTCGTGGCCGTCCAGCCGGCCGAGTCCCCCGTGCTCACCGGCGGCTCCCCCGGCGCTCACGCCATCTACGGCATGGGGGCCCCCTTCGTCCCCGGCGTCTACGACGAAACTGTCATCGACCGCGTCCTCAGCGTGCCCGAGCGGGAGGCGTACCAGATCACCCGCCGGCTGCTCCGTGAAGAGGGGCTCCTCACCGGGCCGGCCGGCGGCGCGGCCGTGGCCGGCGCCCTCCGCGTAGCCCGTGACTTGCCCCAGGGGGCGGCCCCCGTGGTCGTCATCCTGCCGGACGCCCTGGAACGCTACGCGGAGACGGACGCCCTCGATCGCCTCCGGCCTCCTCCCTCCAGGCTCGGCCGGGCGTGAAGGTCCTTACGGCGTGGTCGCCTCGTTGCCACGCAACGCTGCCTCGACGATCATCAAATCCGTCAACCACTCCACGGGCGCGCGGTCATCGGTCAACACGGGGCCTTCCTCGTGGTCCCACAGGCGCAAGCCCCCCGCGGCCCGCTCGCCCAAATCCCGCACCACAGGGTGCGTGACGCGGCCTACGTTGGCCCTGAAATCGGCCGGCGTGGCCGGCCTCCGAGTGGCCACCACAAGGGTGTTGTAGCTCACGTCGATGTCCACCGTGAAAACCGAAGGGTAGACTTGGCTCATCGTGGCGGCCAGCGCGCGGACCAACCGGCGGTCGCCGTTCAGGCCCCGGTTGGCGTTGACCACCACCACACCGTCCTCCGTCAAGTGGTCCCGGACTTGCTCGAAGAACTCCACCGTGGTGAGCTCAAAGGGGATGTACGGCTGTCGGTAGGCGTCCACGATCACCACATCATACGTGCCTTGGTCGAGGAGCAGCCAGGCGCGGCCGTCCAAGGCTGTGACGCGGAAGTTGGGCAACTTCATGTCAAAATAGCGCCGCCCCACTTCGAGCACGGCGGGGTCGAGCTCCACCCCCTCGATGGGCACCGGGCCGTAGATGGCCGTGATCACCCGGGCGGCCGTGCCGGCCGCAGCGCCCACCAGCGCCCACCGGCCGGCTTCCTGAAAGGGATCGTAGGGGGCCGGGTTGAAGAAGGGGGCAAGGGCGAAGAAATCCCACACGCGGCCGGTGTAGGGAGTTCCGGGGAGGTACCGGCTGTGAACTCCGAGCCCCTCGTTGAGCTCCAACAGCCGCTCGCCCTCTGCGGTCTCGACCACCCGAATGTACTGATAGGCTGACTCTTCTTCGTAGAGCACGTTCTCGCCCGGCTTCACCGGCACGCCCGGGACCACCTGCGCCCACCACCACCAGGCCACAGCGGCCAGCGCCACGGTCAGTCCGGCAAACCGCCACCGCCGGGCCACAGCGAAGCCCACCGCCGAGATGGCCATCAGGCTCAGGCCGAGGAGGAGGAAAGTGCGCCGCGTACCCAAGGCCGGGATCAACACCAGCACGGGCAAGAAGGTGCCCACAAAGCTTCCCAGCGTGGAGAGGGCATAGACCCGGCCGGCCACCCGCCCCGTGTGTCCCACGTGGGACGTGGCCAAGCGCACGGCAAAGGGCGACACACATCCCAGCAGGATCATGGGCAGGGCGAAGAGAGCCAGCACTCCCACGAACGAGCCCACCAAGAGCCCCACTTGCAGGCCGGCGAACGCGCCAACAGCCGCCCTCAACACGGGCATGGCCACCACCGGCACCAGGACCACGCCAAGCCCCGCGCTCGCAGTGATCGCCAACAGCGCGGACAAGCGGGGTACCCGGTCGGCCAGGCGTCCCCCGGCCCAGTACCCGGCCGCCAAATAAATCAGGATCAGGCCGATCAGGTTGGTCCACACGATCAGGGATGTGCCGAAATACGGGGCCATCAGGCGTGAGGCGGCCAATTCCACGCTCAGCGTGACCAGACCGCTCCAGAAGACCAGGAGATTCAAGTAGAAGCGCACAGCGCGGTCGGACATTCTGGACTTTCCTCCCGGGAGATCGGCGCCACGTGACCGTCCCCCTCACGATCTGTCCTGCTCCTTCACGTCTTCCCATTTTACCACATCTCGACACTTCTGGGATAGATCCCACTCCTGCGGAAGAGTTGACAGGCGCCCCTGACAGGCGTATAATGTAGAACATCCGTTCTGCTCCCGTGCTCCACTGTTCCCGGAGGAAGAACCTGACGCTGCCTTGTCGGCGGTGTCGAGCTCTGGTGATCCACGGCGAGGTGACATATGCGGGCCTCCACCCTTGGAATGCACGGTCCTTTTGTCCTCGGGGGGCGCCGAGTGCGTCCGGCCGCCGAAGCCTATGAGGCTGCCCTGGCCGAGGTGCGCCACATCGTCGAGTTCGTCGCACGCCCCACGTGCGACGAACTCGTGGTGGCCGCTTGGGCCCGGGGAGATCGCCGGGCTCGCCTGACTGTTGAGACCCACGCCCACTACATGGGCCTCGACGTGGAGCCTCTGATCGAGGCGGTCATCGAGTGGCTGCGCTCCGCCGACGGCCT
This sequence comes from Ardenticatenaceae bacterium, assembly GCA_026989095.1. Taxonomy (GTDB): domain Bacteria; phylum Chloroflexota; class Anaerolineae; order Ardenticatenales; family Ardenticatenaceae; genus WFWG01. Next base: position 24,955 of record JALSKA010000036.1, on the reverse strand, counting down.
TGACTTCGAGACGTTCGTGGCCGACGTCGTGCCCGGCGTGCTCGCCAACGTGGACGCCGTTGAGCCCGGCGCCGCCCTTCCCGCCGAGCCGGCCGCGCCGGTCTACGCCTTCCACTACGCGGCCAGCCTGCGGACGGCCCTCGTGCGCGCTGTGCTGGCCCACGTGGACGAACGCTACCCGGCGCCCCGCTTCCGCTCCCTCCACGAGGCCGCGGCGTGGACGCGGGCTTTCGGGGAGCTCTTGGAGGAAGTCAACGCCGTCCTCGACGGCACCCGCCGGCTCCTCCAACAGGAAAGCCTCGCCGTGCAACAGTTCTTGGACCGCCGACGGCGCGAGCTGCGCCGGCTGGAAGTGCGCCTGCGCTCCCAAGGCCAACAGGTGGCGCCGCTCACTTGGGCGGATGAGCTCCAGGAGGCGGAAGTGGCCGCCCTCGACGCCCTGTCGTCCTGGGCCCAAGCCCTCGAAGAGCACGCCTTCGCCGGCCTGGAACAGGCCCGCCGCTCGGGCGCGCTGGAGTTGGCCGCCAAGCACGTGGCGCGCCGGACGCCGCGCCTGGCCCTGGCCCTGCTGGGCCTCGCCGCCGGCGCGGCGCTCGTCGGCCACGCCTCGTCCTCGCCCGATGCGTGGCCCCACCGCTTGGCCGAGCGCGCGCGGGAGGGCCTGGCCTCGCTGCCACGGGCGTGGCCCCGAACTGCTGATGACGCTGCCGAGTGGCCCACGTCGGGCGTGCGCTCCCGAGTTCGCCAGTTCATCAACCAACTCGTAGGAGCCCGCGAGCGTCAGACCGTAGAGGTGGAGGACAGCCGCACCCTGGCCGCTCTCCTGGCCGAATTGCGCCGCCACGGATACCGGCCGGAGGATGTGCTCCGCCTCCTGGGGCTCGACCAGGTGGAAGATGTGGACGAACGGGACGAGCCCGTGCGCCTCACCCTTCAGGCCAGCGAGGAGGGCGTGCTCGTCGTGCCGGAACAGGAGGAGCGCAGTGTGCCGGCCGTCCCCCAAGTCATAGCTGCCTACCGCGTGCGGCCGGGCGACACGCTCTGGCGCCTCTCCCGCACTTTCGGGGTGCCCATGAGCCGCATTTTGGCCGTCAACCCCCAGCTCCAGGACCCGGATCTCATCGTTGTGGGAGAGGTGCTGCGCATCCCCGGCGTCACGTGGGCCGAAAATCAGCGCCAGACCGAGACGCGCATCCGGTGGGGCAGCTCGCTGGCCGAAATCGCCGAGGCCGTCGGCGTGCCCGTCGAGGAGTTGGCCGAATTGAACAACATCACCGACCCGGAAAGCTGGATGTACGACGGTCGCCCCCTCGTCCTGCCCATGCGCGTGCTTCGGCCGGAGCACGCGGCGCCGTCCGCGCCCGGCGGAGCTCCGGCCTCCCGCACCCCCGCCTCCGGCGTGGCGCCGGCCCGGAGCCGGGCGGAGACGCCCACAGCGCCAGACGACAAGGGCAGCGCCCGCCGCGCTGCCCCCGAGGCGGCCACCTCTCCTTCCAAGCCGGCCGCCACGCCCGCGCCACGGCTGCGCCGGGGCGACATCGGCCTGGAACGGGCCCGTGGTGCCGGCCAAGTCCTCACGGCCACTCTGCCCGACGGCAAGGCCCTGGTGGCCAAGTACGGCGATACCCTCTGGCCCTCCCTTGAGGCCATGCCGGCCGAGGTGCGGCTCTACTTTGTGAAAACAGTGCAGGAGGTGGCCGACTTCTTCAACGTGCGCGCCGACGACATCCTCGGCATTCTGAAGATGGAGAACGGCGGGGCCGGGTGGCGCCTCTACCAGCCGGCCGTCTCCTCGGCCGGGGCCAAGGGGGTGGCCCAAGTGATCGCGCGGACGTGGAACGGGTGGCAGAACCCGGTTCACGACCGCCACGTCACCAACTTGGCCGACATCGAGAAGTACGGCGGCATCGGCTTCGACTGGAGCAAGCGGGAGCTCTGGAAGGCGTGGAAGGAAGGGCGAGTGCCCCTCGAGGCCCTGGCCGACAGCAACGCCGACCCGATGGTCTTCGAGAACAGCGTGGCCGCCGTGGCCCGCCACCTCGTCCGGTGGGAGCTCACACGGGACAAGGCCGAGGCCGACCCCACGTGGTTCCAGAAGCGCCTGGCCGACGCCATCGCCGTCTACAACAGCGGCCGCGTGCTCTCCGAGAGCGCCTCTTGGACGCAGGCGCCCGGCAATCCCACCACCGTGCAGGAGTACGTGGACGGCGCCATGCGCACGGCCCAAAATCTGCCCGAGCTGGAGACGGTCGTGCGCCCACCGGCCTGGCAGGCCCTGGCCGCCACGTTTCGCCAAGCCTACGAGGCCGGCTTCGGCGTGCGCTTGGATGACGCTGAGGTGACCCGAATACTCGCGCGCGAGCGCCTCATCGTGAACGATGTGCTGGCCGGCAAACTGACGCCCACGGCGGGGGCTCAGAAGCTGTTGGAGAAGGTGGAGCAACACTACTTGGCCGAGGGGCGTGCAGCCCGTCAGGCGAACAAGCCCCTTCCCTGGCCCTACGTCTACAACGCGGAGACCTTGGCCGCCCAGAAGCTGGCCGTTGCCCACTTGGGCCACGCCCTCAAGGCCGACGAGGTGGAACAGCTCGTGGCCGAGTCGGGCGGAGACGTGGAGATCATGGAACGCCGGCTGGCCGAACGCGGGGACGCCATCGTTGTGGCCCGCGCCCAGGCCGTCATGGAGGAGATCTTGGAACGCCCGGTGCCGCGCACGGAGGTGGCCACGCTCGTGCAGCCCCTGGTGGCCGGCCAGGACCCCTACCGCATGGACGCCGGCACCATCGAGGCCATCGTCGAGGAGGTGGAAACGCGGGCCCGGGCCATGCGCGAGGCCGAGCGGCCGGCCGGCGAGCGGGGGTACTTCCGGGCCCTTCCTCTCAACCCCATGCCGCGCGTCTTTCGCGAGTTCGGCGCGCCGGTCAACTACCAGGCCGGCGGCCGCCACACGGGCATCGACGTGGGACTGCCCCCGGGGCCCAACGGCCAACAGCCTACCCTCCACGCCGTGGACGACGGCACCGTCGTCTACGTGGGCCCCCTCTACTGCAACGCGCCGCGCAAGTGCCGGGGCGACAAGGCCATCGTGATCGACCACGGCAACAACGTCTACTCCATCTACAGCCACAACAGCGAGGCGTATGTCACGCCGGGCCAACGGGTGCAGGCAGGCCAAGTCATCGGCCGGCAGGGGGACGAAGGCTACTCCTTCGGCAGCCACCTGCACTTCGAGGTCCACGTGGGCAGCCCCTTCACCGGCGATTGGCGCGAGCCCTTCCGGGGAGGGCGTTTCGTGGACCCCCGCGACTGGCTGCCCGAGTGGTGAGGGTTACCGCCGGCCAAACTCCCGCTCGAGTTGTGCCTGGCTGAGCTTCACCACAGTTGGCCGGCCGTGAGCGCAGGTGCGCGAGAGGTCGGTCTGCTCCAACTGGCGGATGAGCTCCACCATCTCCTCGTGGGTGAGGGGATCGCCCGCCTTGACAGCACCGCGGCAGGCCGCGTAGACGGTCAGGCGCTCCTCCCAACTGAGGCCACGGCGGTCGTGGATGGCGCCGTCGAGGACTTCGGCCAGGGCTGCGGCCGGGTCCGGGTGATCTTTGAGCACCTCCGGCAGCGTGCGGACCACCACAGTGAGGCCGCCGAAGGGTTCCACCTCGAACCCCAGACGCCTCAGAACGTCGTGCTGTTCGTCCACGACGGCGAGCTGCTGTGGCGTGAGCTCCACAGTTAGGGGCTGGAGGAGCCGCTGGGCCGGCACGGCCTGGCGCTCCCGCTGCCGGCGCAAGCGCTCGAGGAGCACGCGCTCGTGTGCCGTGTGCTGGTCCACCAGGTAGAGCCCATCTGGCCCCTCACACACAATGTAGGTGGTCATCATCTGGCCCAGCACCCGCAGTGGAGGCAACTTCGTGCCGCCGACGTCGGCCCCGGGAAGCTCGGGGCGATGTGAGGAGGGTGCCGGGGAGCCCGACATCGCCCCGGGCAGCCTGGCCTCGCCGCCGGGTCGAGGTTTCTCGGGCCACAGGGGAGGGGGCGAACCGGCCTCCTCCAGGGGGCGATCCACGACTTCCACGGGACGAGTGTAGCGGTGCACCGGTGCCTCCTCGACCAGGAGACGCCGCACTGCCCGCTGAACGGCGCGGAACACCTCGTCGCCACGGGCGAAGCGCACCTCCAGCTTCTGGGGGTGAACGTTCACGTCCAATTGGTCGGGGGGCATCTCCACTTTGAGGACCGCAAAAGGGTGCCGTCCCGTGGGCACGACGCCCTGATAGGCCTGTTCCACGGCCGCGGTCAACATGGGACTGCGCACCACGCGCCCGTTGACGAAGAAGATCAGGTATTTGCGGTTGGCGCGGTGGAGGGCAGGGCCGCCAATGGCGCCGTGGACGCGAATGCCGCTCTGGGGATCGAGAGAGGCGTCCAGGGTGAGCATGTGTCTGACCACGTCGAGGCCGTAAACGGCCAACAGGGCGTCGCGAAGCTCGCCCGTGCCCGGCGTTTGGAAGAGGGTGCGGCCGTCTCCCACGAGGGTAAACCGGCGCTCGGGGTAGGCGAGGGCGTAGTGGGAGACGATTTCGGCAATCAGCCCCATCTCCGTGGCCACGGTGCGCAGGAACTTGCGCCGGGCCGGGGTGTTGAAGAAGAGGTCTTCCACCGTCACCACGGTGCCGGCCGGCGCGGCGGCCGGCCGGGTGGAGACGACCTCCCCTCCCGCCAGGCGAATTTCCGTGCCCACGGCCTGTTCGCGCGGCCGGGTGAGCATGGTGACGCGGCTGACGGCCGCGATGCTGGGCAGGGCTTCGCCCCGGAAGCCCAAGGTGTGGACGGAGAAGAGGTCCTGGGCTGTGCGCACCTTGCTGGTGGCGTGGTGCTCGAAGGCCAAGGCCACCTGGTCGGCCGGGATGCCGCAGCCGTTGTCGGCTACGCGGATCAGGCGCCGTCCGCCCCGCTGAACCTCCACGCGGATCTCGGTGGCGCCGGCGTCCAAGGCGTTTTCGACCAGCTCCTTGACCACGTTGGCCGGCCGTTCCACGACCTCGCCGGCGGCGATCTTGTTGGCCACGTCGGGCGGGAGCACGCGGATGCCCACGACGCCTCTCCTGGTGTTTCGGCTCTTCAACACCCGCCGCATCCGCCGCGCCGGCGCCCGTGGTGGGGCCGGCGCCGGCGCTTGGGCCGGCGTGGGTGTGCCATGTGGTGGTGTCGGTCATCGGGCAGCCGCGGGGTGGCTTCAGGGTCCTCCAGGGCCTGGAGCACCCTGTCCACAGCCTGTGTTACGAGGGACGTGGCCGAGCGCTTGAGCTGGCGCTTGAGCCGCTGTTTCCGCCGCCAGCGCTCGAAGCGGGCCTCGAACTTGGGCCCGCTGGTCGGCAGGGCTTCGGCCGCGTGGAAGGCCAGGCCAATGCCCCAGCCGATGATGGGGAAGACGGCCCAGAAGAACGAAGGAGTGACGAGCAGGTTGATGGCCACGATGGCCGCGTTGACGATCACGAAGGCGACCAGGTGCTCACGAAGCTCCTGACGCTGCTTGGCGATGAACTGCCGGCGCTCCTCTTCCTCTTCCCCCCGGGCCAGCCACTCCTCCTCGGCCTGGAGCACGAGCTCCTCGCTGAGGCCCAACTCCCGAGCCATGTCGAAGAGCTGCGAGCGGGAGAACCCCTCCTCACGGGTGGAGAGCTCCACCGCGCGGTTGAGGATGGCCTTGACCTCTTCGGGGCTGTAACGGTAGTCTTCTGAGGAGGCAACTTGGTTCTTGGTCATGGGTCCACCTCCTCCCTGCGGGTGAGCCTCAGTCACTGTCGGACGTGGGCAGCTTGGGAATGAGCCAGGAGAGGAACGCGCTCTCGCTCCGGGTCTGCATCCACACCCGTCCGGGGCCGGTTAAGTCCACAACGAGCCCTTCGCCGCCGAAAAACGTGCTCTTCCACCCACCGACTCGCCGCACTTTGAAGCCCATGTCGGCCGAGAAGGCGACCAGGTGGCCGGTGTCCACAATGTATTGCTCCCCCGCGCCCACCTCAAGGGGGTGGATGGCGCCGTAGCTGGAGAGGATCAACGTGCCGGAGCCGGTGGCCTTCAACATGAGGAAGCCTTCGCCGGCGAAGAAAGTCTTGGCGCCCCCCCAGCCGGCGTCTATTTCAACGCCCATGCCGCTGGCCACGTAGGCGCCACTCTGCACCAGCAACGTGTCGTCGCTCAGCTCGAGCACGTGGATGTCGCCGGGCAGAGGCGGGGCCAGCCAGAGATCACCGCTCTGTCCGGTAGCCTGGTAGGTGTTCATGAAGAAACTCTCCCCCACGAACATGCGCTTGAAGGACTTGAAAAGTCCCCCTTGGGCGCGCGTTTGGAGCTGGACGTTGGGCGACATGGCCACCATCGCGCCCGGTTCCACGCGGATCTCCTCGTCGGGGTCCAAGGTCACGTGGGCAATGGAGTACGACGGGCGGTACAGGATTTCTACGTTCATGAGGCTCCTCCGGCCTGTGGTGATGAACAGGGCGCCGGCCCCGGCCTTGCGTCTGGGGAGGCAAGGCACTCCCTTGTCCGATCGGGCTGTGGCATTGAAAGGCATTACGTCCGCGCCCAGATGCCGGTCGCGCCTTCTCCCGACCTTGCCGTGGATGAGGGGTGTTCGTCCCGGCAGTTGGGGCGGAAGGGTGACTTATCTTATCCCACTCCGGGCCAACGAACAAATGGCGGGCAGGAGCTCATGGGGCACGTCATGGGGGGAGAACCAGGCCAACTGGCGGGCCAAGGCGGCCACTTCGCCGATGACGATGACGCCGGGCGGGCCGAGGTCGGCCTCGCGGATGGCCTCGGGCAAGGCGGCAAGCGTCGTGACCAGGGTGCGCTGGGCCTCGGTGGTGCCCCATGTGATGGCTGCAGCGGGCGTATCGGGCGGCCGCCCTGCGGCCACGAGCGCCCGGCAGATGTGGGCGGCCCGCCCCATGCCCATGAGCACCACCAGAGTGGGCACGTGAACGTAGCGGGACCAATCCACGTCGCGGTGCTCGTCGCTGGCGAGGTGGCCGGTCACGACGGCGAAGCCCGTGGAGAGCCCCCGGTGGGTGACGGGAATGCCTGCAAAGGCCGGCACGGCCACGGCCGAGGTGACGCCGGGCACGATTTCGAAGGGAATGCCGGCCTCGGCCAGGGCCAGGGCCTCTTCCCCGCCACGGCCGAAGACAAAAGGATCGCCCCCCTTCAGGCGCACGACGCGCTTGCCGGCCCGCGCGCGGGCGATGAGCAGGGCATTGATCTCCTCCTGGGCCAGGTGGTGGCTCCCCGGCACTTTTCCGGCGTAGACGAGCTCGGCGTGGGCGGGGGCCTCGTGGAGCAGTTCGGCCGGGATGAGCCGGTCCCACACGACCACGTCGGCCTGCCGGAGCAGGCGCAGGCCGCGCACGGTGATGAGCTCGGGGTGGCCGGGGCCGGCGCCCACCAGGTAGACTGTGCCGGGCTGTGCGTCTGCTCGGGCGTTCATGGTGTTCCTCCTATGCCGCGCAGGCCGTGGCGGGCATCGCTCGTCTGGGGTGCTCCCACGTGGTGTTCGTACCCGGCGAAGGGGTAGCGGTATTTGCAGAGATCACAGTTCATCGCCGCCCGCCCTTGGATGGCTTCCTCAATGCGCAGCCGGACCAGCTCCAACACGAGGGGATGTGCGCCCATGTGGCGGGCCACGAGGAGGGAGATGCCCAGCCGGCCGGCCACGTTGCCGGCCCGCCGGCAGACCTCCTTGAGGGTCACTCCGGTGAAGAGGAAGTGGGGCACGAGGACCACGCGCCCGGCGCCCAAGCGCGCGCAGCGCTCCACCCCTGCCTCGACGGAGGGGGAGGCGAGGCTGTGAAAGGCCACTTCGACGGTCAGGTAGGGGCGCCCCTCCCACAGCAACCGGGCCAGCTTGTAGAGGTTGGAGTTGGCGTCGGGGTCTGTGCTCCCCCGTCCGACCAGGAGCAGGCTGCATGGCGCGTCGGACTCGGCGGCGCCGTGTGCTCGGAGCGCGCTCTCCGCCCGGGCGGCCAACACGTTCACCACGTGGGGGTGAACGCCCAAGGGCACGCCGTAGGTGAAGTGAACTTGGGGCCATCGCTGCCGACCCCAGTGGATGGCCGCCGGAATGTCGTTCTTCTGGTGGCCGGCAGGCCCTACCAAGAGGGGAAGCACCACCACGCGGCGAAGCCCGAGTTCCTCCACCAGCCGGCACATGCCCTCGGCCACGGGCGGGTCCGAGAGTTCGAGGAAGGCGAGCTCAACAGGCCGGGCAACGTGGCGGCGCAGGGCGCGGGCAAAGGCGTGCATTTCGGCCACGCTCTCGGCATCGCGGCTGCCGTGGGCCACGAGCAGGACACCGTAATCGGCCCTGTCGTTTCCCGGGCGGAGCAGGGGACGGATCCCGGGGCGTTGGCTGTGATCCTTTTGGGGTGCCATCTTGCCTCTCCCTCCTCGCCCTCCAAGGCGCACTGAGGGCGACTCACGAAACCCGATACGATTCCATCAAGATGCTGGCCACTTCTCGGCGCAAGACTTCGTCGGGTGGGTGCTCGCCGGCGGCCAACATGCGGCGCACGTTGGTGCCACTCAGCTTGACGTGATGGCGTTCGTCGTGGGGGCACGTCTTGACCGTGACCATACTGCCACAGCGGTGGCAATAAAAGGCGTTCTCGAAGAAGAGAAGAGTCATGCCGATCTCCTCGGGGCGGAAGCGCTCGAAGATGTGGTGGGCGTCGTAGGGGCCGTAATACCCTCCCACGCCGGCGTGATCGCGCCCCACAATGAAGTGGGAGCACCCGTAGTTCTTGCGCACCAGGGCGTGGAAGACGGCCTCACGGGGCCCGGCGTATCGCATGGCCGCCGGGAAGACGCTCAACATAACGCGGTCTCTGGGGAAATAGGTGTCGATGAGCCGTTCGTAGGAGCGCAAGCGCACCCATGCCGGCACGTCGTCGGCCTTGGTCTCGCCCACGAGCGGGTGAATGAGCAGGCCGTCCACCACTTCCAGGGCCGTGCGCATGAGGTGTTCGTGAGCACGGTGGATGGGGTTGCGCGTCTGAAAGGCCACCACCCGGCGCCATCCCCGCTCGGCGAAGGCGCGCCGCGTTTGGGACGGTTCCAGGTGGTATTGGGGAAAGGGCACGATCTGCGGGCCGTCGAAGAGCCAGATGGGGCCGCCCACGGCCACTCGCCCCCACCGGTAGAGGCGGGCCACGCCGGGATGGTGCCGGTCGGCCGTGCCGAAGACGCAGACGGCCTCCACGTCCGGGTCCACGTCGAAGAGATCGTGGACCTCCAACAGCCCAATGGGCCGGCCGTCAGGAGCTGCCAGGGCAACCGTGGCGCCCACGTCCACGCGCAGCGCGCGCCGGGTCTCCTGAGTGATGCGCAACACGATGGGCAGGGGCCAGACGGTGCCGTTGGCCAGGCGCATGGTGTGGAGGACGCTTTCGTAGTCCTCGCGGCCCATGAAGCCTGTGAGGGGACTGTACGCGCCTACGGCCAGCAGGTCCAAATCGGAGAGGGTGAACGGGTCCAGCAGCAGGCGGGGCAGGCCCTCGGCAACGGCGCGGAAGGCGTGGCAGGCCTCGCTGGTGACCACGCGGTTGACCAACGTGCCCCCGTGAGGGGGAATCAAATGTGTTGGCATGGAAGATCACCTCCTCAATAGCAAGACGTTCATGTGGTGTGGGAAAAAGAAAAACGCCCGGACAGGGTCCGGGCGTTTTGTGCACACTCAAGGCGTTCGCCCGTCCCCCCGCGCAGAGTGCGGGGGCGGGCGACCGGCCGACAGCCTCGTCTAACGCGGTGTCGCGCACCCCCGCGTTAGACAACAACAAATGTGGCTGTACCGGCCGGCAGAAACAGGCGTCACGGTTTGCACCTCTCTTCGCTTTGGCTGTGGTGGTGTGCAATCATACTCCAATGTGGGCCGATGTCAAATTCGAGGGTCGCCCCGGCGGTTTGCCCGTGCTCGCCCTTTGCCCCCGAGCAGGCGGCACCCTCTCCGGCACGCCGGTGCCGCAACGTCTGCGCCGCTGCCCCATGGCTGCACGCCCGTGTGGTGGGGAGGTATGCGACGGGCAGGGTAGCCATGTGGTTGACCAGGGGAAAGGAGCACAGTACAATGGGCACACGGCAAGCTCGGACGTGCTCTCTGCTGTGCTCGGTTGGAAGGTGCAGAGTGACGCGGAGAGGGCGGAGAATGGCTCCGTGACCTGGTCAACAGGAGTGCTGGCGTGGGGCGCACGAAAAGGTCTCCGGCCTTCATGGTTGCCGTGGCGGGCGTTTACGTCGCCTTGGCGGCGTTCAGTGCCTATTGGCTTGGCGTGATCACAGACCATGAGCTGGGCGCCGATTTCAAGATCTACTACGAGGCCTACCTGGAGGCTGTGGAAGGGGGAAATCCCTACGAGCCCTACGATGTGGGCGACAGTTTCATCTACCATCCCTTTGCCCTCACCTTGGTGAGCCTGTTCGCGTGGCCGGACAACACGTTCTCCGCCGCCCTGCGGGGGTGGGTGGCCGGCAGCCTCATCGCGTGGATCGTCGCCATTGGGCTTACCCTGCGCGTTCTGGCCCGGCACCGCGCGTCCGAGAAGCTTTCTCCGGCGCACAAGGTGTGGGGCAGCTTCCTGTTTTTGGCCTTTGCCCCCTTTTGGGAGACGCTCCAGATCGGGCAGATCAACGCCTTTGTCGTCTTGGCCCTCTGCGCCGTGTTTGACTTCGCCGAGCGGGGCCGTCAGTACGCCGCGGGGTGTGCCCTCGCGCTGGCGCTCGTCCTGAAGTCGTCGCCCGTTGTGTTGCTCCTCTACTTCGTGGTGAACCGCCACTACCGTGCGATTGTTGCCACCGTAGCCGGGGTCGTGGTGCTCAGCGTGGTCGCCGCCCTCCAATTCACCCCTCAACTTCTCTGGGACTTCGCGGCCATTACGCCCCTCTTGGGCCGCGAAATTCACCCCACGCCCTACAATCAGAGTCTCCTGAGCTTGGCCTTCCGCGTTTTGGAGGCCGGCGGCTTCCCGGCGGCCTCGTGGGTCCCGGCGTTGGTTGTGGCGCACAAGGCCCTGTTCGCCCTGCTGCTCGGCCTGCTCGTCCTGGCCGCCCTGATGAGCCCGCCGCGCGGCGACCAACGCCTGGCGCTTTTCTTGGCCATGTTAACGCTGACCGTCTTCTTCTCGCCGTTGGTCTGGTATCATCACGCTGCGTTGCTGCTGCTTCCCCTGGGCGCGCTGATCTGGCACCCGTCGCCCCGCCGACAGGTGGGCGGGCTCGTGCTCCTCCTGCTTGTGCAGAGCAATCGCCTCTTCGAGTACACGGTGGTCTGGATGGCGTTCCCCGCCTTGGTCGCAGAGGCGATGTTGTTGGCCTTCTGGTTCGGCCAAGCACTACAGCCGGTGGGACCCTTTTGGCGTCGCTTCAGCGTGGCATCTCAAGGATGAAGGGACCAATGCGCCCGACACAGCGTCTGACCTCGTGGGCCCCTCTGGGGCTCGCCGCCCTTTGGCTCGGCGGGTGGCTCTGGTGGCAGGCAAGCCATGTGGGCGCCTACATTTTCGACTTCGACGAGGGCGTCCACCTGGTCCAAGCCCGTCTGGTTCAGGAGGGAGCTGATCCGTACCGGGAGATGGGGCTCCTCTTGCCCCCCTTTTGGTTCTGGACGGCCGCGGCCGCCTTCGCCATCTTCGGCCAGACGGTCGAGGTGGCGCGGTTGCTCTCGCTGGCCTACGGCGCCGTGGGGGGCGTGAGCGTGGCGCTGTTGGGGCGCCGGCTCGGGGGGGCGTGGGGAGGGACGGTGGCCCTCGTGCTCTACACGCTCACGCCCGGGGTGCTGTGGCTCTCGCGCGCGGCCATGTTGGAGGTGCCGGCCATCTCGGTGGCCCTTCTCGCCCTTGCCGTGGCGGCCCATGCACGCCGGCCGTGGGCCTGGTGGCTGGCCGGCGTGCTCTTCGGGGTGAGCCTGCTCATCAAGGCCGTGGTGCCGGCCGGCCTTGTGGCGCTGGGGTGGCTCGCGTGGCGGCGTGCCGACCGGCGCCGGGGGGCTCTGGCCGCGTTGCTGGTGGGCGTTGCCATGCCGGTGGGCGCCGTGGCGCTCCTCTACGGCCCCGGGCGCTTCTGGCACTACACCGTGGCTATCCGCGCGGCCATGCGCGCGGTCGAGCCGTGGAGTCCGGCCGGCAACGCGGACAAAATCCTGGAAGATGGCCTGTTGCCCGTGGGCGCCACTCTCGTGTTGGCCGGACTTGGCCTGTGGGCCACGTGCGGCCGGCCCACGGCTCAAGCGCTGGGCCTGCTGTGGGGCGCGTCGCTCGTGGCCGCCTTCTTCCACACACCGCTGCGCGCCACCCACCTCGTGGTGCTCGGCGTGAGCGCCACCCCGCTGGCCGGCGGCATTGTCCACGTGGCCGCCCGGCCCGCGTGGCGGCAGGGCGGACGCCGCCTCCTCTGGCCCCTGTTGGGGGGGCTGCTCGCCTGGCAGCTTGCCTCCACCGTTGTGGAGCTCGCGCCCACCTACGCCGACACCTACAAGCTGGACGACACGAAGGTGCGCCTCGCACGCTACATAGCCGAGCACGTTCCCGAGGGGGAGTACGTGGTCATTGACTACCCGATGATCGCCTTCCGCGCCGGCCGGTCGGTGCCCCCTCTGCTCTCGGACCCCTCGAACGGCCGCATCCAGAGCGGTTACCTCACGCCCGAGATGGCCATCGAGGCCACCGCCCAGGCCAAGCCGCGCCTGATCGTGTTCTGGAGCGGGCGCCTCCGGCAACTGGAGGCCTATGTCCGCTGGATCGAGGAGCGCTACCGGGTGGTGAGATATTTCGGGCGCAGCCACCCGGTTTACGGTCTCAAGTGAAAGCGCCCCCAGGCCTGGGAAGACGCATGGCCTTGGGGGCGCAGGCTCTCGGGCAGGGGGCATTTCATGGCAAGGTGTAGCGCACCGTGTAGGTCAGGACGGCTTCCTCGTCGGCCGGCACCGTGAGGCGCCATTCCACTGTGTTCGCGTCCAGCTTCGTGTGCCGGGCACTCTCCTGTACGATCTCCCATTCGTTCCACCGGAACAAGTGCTCGACCACGCGCACCTCGACCTCTTCCGCCTTGTGGTTGCGGATGCGGATCTCGTAGCTTTCCTCGATGGTTGTGGAGTCCAAGCGGCGGAAGTCGGTCTGCTTGCGCTCGCCCACGATGTCGAAGGCGTTGCCCAGGCGCAGGCGCACCACTTCACCTTTGGGCGTGTGGTCAACTCGGTCCTCTCCGATGAACTGAAGGCTGCCGTCCGCGTCGGCCTTGTAGACCCGCACCCGCCCGGCGGGCAGGGGAATGCCCAGCCCCGCCCGGGAGTCGTTCTCGAGTTGGAGGTAGATGGCCACGTCCGGGGACGACCCGACGCCGTATCTCGACTCGACGACCGGAACGCCGTAAAATCGCAGGCCGCGCGCCCCATCGTAGACGAAGAACTTTTCCACCGAAACCCCGCTTGCCGAGATGAACTCGATCTGCTTGGTCTGGCGGTCCTGCACGGTTACCGGACGCTGCACGTCGTACAGGCGGTACTCGAAGAGGGGGCGTTCGGTGACGCCTGGCGTCGGCGTGGCCGCCAACTCCGGCACCCCTTGGCGCACATCCATCATCGGTTGGCGGGCGATCACGTTCACGTCTCCGGCGACCAATTTCAGCTTGGCCTCCTTGTAGGCGGTGCCACTTTGGTTGTCGAGGGTGATCCAGCCGCGCACGTCGGCGGCCGTGTCCTCCTCGTTGATTTGAACCACGTAGTCGGCCCGCCAAGTTAGCCCGCGGGTCAGGTAGGTGACCTCCACCTGCTGGGCGCCGGCCCGCCGGCTCTGGAGGGTCCAGACCAACGTGGGGCGGGTGATCAGCCCTTCGGGCAGGCGGGGGAAGGTGAACTCCCGAATTTGTCCCCTCTGGACCACGATGACGCGCCCTGTGCGGTCCCGGATGATCACGTCACCCCGGCCCGAGAGGAGTGTGCCCCGGTACTCGGTTCCATCTTCGGTGACGACGCGCACCTCTTGGTCCACGTACTTCTCCAACAGCTTCTCGCTGCCCACCAGGTCGTACTCGAAATTCTGCTCCAACACGATTGTGCCCTCGGGGTCGGTCAGGGAGCGGAAGAGCACGCTGGTGGGCTCGATCTGGGAGGCCACGTCCGAGAAGCGCACTCGCTCGACGCCGGCGCGCACCCTGATGGTGCGCTGATCGCGCACGAGGGCGACGTTCTGGTTGTAGACGGTGAGGGCGAGGTTCCCGTCCTGGGGTTGAGCCGGAATCGGGGCAGAGGGCGGGGGCGGGGAAGCCGAGGCGGCCCACGTGGGCGCATTGGCCCATTTGGCGATCAGGGACACGACCACGGTGAGGAAGAGCACGGTCACGGCAAACATTAGGCGAACGTGTCGCATAGGGCACCTCCACAACGGTCATCATTGGTGTTGATCCTGCCAAAAGATGCTCTCCGGACAGAAGAAGTCGAACAGCGGTGAGACCTCTGAGGCGAAGTGCTTGGCCCAGAAGTGTGCCTGTTGAAGAAGGGCACGGTTGTGGAATGAACGCCGGGGCGAGGAGAAATGTTCCCTATTCTGCGATCAAGCCCACCTCGCTCACCAGCGACTCGTAGTCCCAGCCGCTGGCGTAAATTTGCACGGAGGTGATAATCAAGGGATTTTGAAGCTGGGCCTGCAGGTCGGGGATCTCCACGGGGAACCAGGTGTCGCGGGGAATGCGGTTGCCCGTCTCGTTGATGAAGAAGCCGGCCTCATTTTGGTAGTAGAAGCCCACCACCCAGTGGTTGTCGTTGCCGTACACGTCCTTGTAGTTGATGCGCACCATGAGGGGGAACTCGGAGTTGAGCTGGCCGCCGCCGCTCAGGGATTGGTACTTGAGCTTCACGTCCAAGCGCAGCTTGATGCGCTGGTAATCGCCCACATACTTGTTGAGCGTCTGCCGGATGCCCGTCTCACCGTGGTTGTTGCGGCTGCCCGTGCGGTAGAAGCGCACTGCCCGTCGGCCCTCGTCCACCACGATTTCGGCCGTGCCGTCCACGTTGCCCCCGTCGCCGCCCTGGTCGTTGTAGACCACCCACCCTTCGGCCAAGGGGCCCTGGGTAATGGGGACGGCGGAGATGGCCGTGCGGAAGTCGCCGTTCACGATCAAGTTCTGGGCGGCCGGCAGGGGGGGCGACGCCTCCTGGCCCAACTTCACCTGGCTGCGCCGGCCGGCCGGCAGCGAGACCGTTGCCCCCACGGCCCCGGTCACTTGGGCACGGCCGGCGCGCACGGAGATCTGCGTCAGGTCGTTGGAGACTTCCACGCTGTAGCTCCCCTCCTCCACCAGCTCCACGGTGGCGTGGGGCGTGTAGACCACCATGCGCAGGGGGCGGGCAAACGACGGCGCGATGTTGACCCGCACGTTGCCCCGGCCCACGCGGATGACGATCTCGTTGGGCAAGGGGCTGCGCCTGAAGCGGGGCGTGCGCATCCGTTCGACGGTGACCTCGCTGTTGGGGAAAACTGTGATCGTGCTCTCGTCGAAGAGCCGCACCACGGCCGACGAGTTGGCGTCGGTTTCGATCCGGTTCTGCTCCCGCACGTCCGGCTTGCGGGCGCCCTCGGCCACGGCGAAGGGGTTGGGGGCCGAGGGGTCCACCACCAGCGTGGTGCCCAGCGTGCTGGTTAGGGTGGCCAGTTGGGGGCGTGTGGCGTTGTGGACGTACCAGCGGGCGGCGAGGGGAATGCCTACGGCTAGGGCGCAGAAGATGGCGAAGGCCGTGAGCAGGATCGCCCAGGCAAGCTGCTCACGGCCCGTGGATGGGCTCTCGGCTGGGGCCGCCGGGACGCCGCCGGCGAACTCGGCCACAGGGTCTTGCCTCCTCTACTCGTTGATGAGGGTCTGTATCCACGCCTCCAGCTCGTCGGCCGTAATCGGGCCGATCTTGACCCCGCGCACGTAGCCGTTGCGGTCGATGAAGAAGGTCTCCGGCACGCCTTGAATGCGGTAGGCGTCCGAGATGCGGTTGCCCAAGTCCATCCCGTTGGGGTAGGTGATGTCGAACCGGTCCAGGTACGCGCGGGCGGCCGGTTCGGTGTCCACGTAGTCCACGCCGATGAACATCACGTGCTCCTTGTGTCGGCGCCAGGCGGCCTCCAGGAAAGGCGCTTCCCGGTAGCACTCCAGGCACCAGGAGGCCCAGAAGTTGATCACCACGGGGGTGCCACGGAAGTCGGAGAGGCGAATGACGTCACCGTCGAAGGTCTCCAGCGTGAAGTCGGGCGCCGGCCCCTTGCTCACTTGCCCTTGCCCCCGTACCACCATGCCCGCGCCCAAGATGGCCAGGACGATCAACGTGCCCGTGAGCAGGGCGAGCAACCAAAGGGGCAGCCGCCGTGTTGAGCTCGCCACCTGGGGTTCGGTGGTGACCACAGACATAGCTATCCCTCCTGCTCGAAGCGGCGCAGTTCCCGTTCCAGACGCGCCTGATACGGGGCGGGGATCTCGATGATCGGCATTTCGGGCTCCTCGCCGGCGGCAAAGTGGCGCCGCAGCCACCTGACGCCCCCGGCCAAGGCCAGCACGGTGGCCACGCCGGGCAGGACCCACACCAGCCAGTTCACCCCGCGCCGTTCAGGGGCCCCGAGGACTTTGGGGCCGTACAGCTCGTAGAAGTACTGCTTGATCTCCTCTTTGCTCTCCCCGGCCTCCAACTTCTGGACGATGATCTCCCGCATGTCGTCGCACACCGGCAACTCGCACACGTCCACTCGCAGGCCGGCGCAGAGGGGGCAGTAGAGTTCGCGGGTGATCTCGTAGACCTCCTCCGGGTAGAGCCGTTCCGACTCGGGCTCGGGGCCCTGTGCCTGGGCCGGCGAGAACCAGAGAGCCATGAGCACGGCGCTCCCGGCCACGATCAGCATCAACACCCACCATCTCTTCATCACACGCGCTCCTGCACGAGTTCATCACGGCCCTCAGTAAACTCAGGGAGCTCCCGTTCACCCGTCCTCCCGGGCGCTCACGGTGTGTGTTGACAATTATACTTCACGGGCCGGGGGCACCAAACAGAGTGTGAAATCCGTCACGTGTGGTCCCTCAGCCTGCCAGGAGCGCTTCCAGGGGCGTGTGGGCCATGTCGAACGCCTCGGCAATGGCGGGATAGGTGATGTGGCCGGCGTAGGTGTTGACCCCCTTGGCCAGGGCGCGGTCGGCGCGCAGGGCGGCTTCCACGCCCATGTCGGCCAGCTTGAGCACGTAGGGCAAGGTGGCGTTGCTGAGGGCGTAGGTGCTGGTGCGGGGCACAGCCCCCGGCATGTTGGTGACGCAGTAGTGGATCACGTCGTCCACCGTGAAGGTGGGGTGGGAGTGGGTGGTGGGCCGGGAGGTCTCCACGCAGCCTCCCTGGTCCACGGCCACGTCCACGATGACGCTGCCGGGCTTCATCTCGCCGATCATTTCCCGCGTGATCAACTTGGGCGCCCGCGCTCCCTTGATGAGCACGGCGCCGATGACCACGTCGGCCCGGCGGACGGCCTGGGCAATGTTGAAGGTCGAGGAGCTGAGCGTGGTCAGCCGCCCGCGGAACATCTGGTCAAGCCGGCGGAGGCGGTCCAAGTTGATGTCGATCATGATGACGTGTGCCCCCATGCCGAGGGCGATCTGGGCCGCGTTGGTGCCCACGGTGCCGGCGCCCACGATCACGACGTCGGCCGGCCGCACGCCGGGCACGCCGCCAAGCAACTTGCCCCTCCCGCCGTTCATTTTCTCCAGGTAGTGGGCTCCCACCTGCACGGCCATGCGGCCGGCCACTTCGCTCATGGGGGTCAGCAGGGGCAAGCGGCCGTCGGGCAGTTCCACGGTCTCGTAGGCGATGCCGGTCACGTGGCGGGCGACGAGCTCCCGGGTCAGGCGTTCGTCCGCGGCCAGGTGGAGGAAGGTGAAGAGGGTGAGGCCGGGGCGCAGGAAGTCGTACTCCTGGGGCAACGGCTCCTTCACCTTCACCACCACGTCGGCCTCCCACGCCTCGGCGGGCGAGTTGACAAGGGTGGCGCCGGCCGCCTCGTACTGGGCGTCGTCGAAGCCGCTGCCCACGCCGGCGCCCCGCTCCACCACCACGCGGTGGCCGTGGCGCACGGCCTGGTGAACGCCGCCGGGAGTCATGGCCACACGGTACTCCTGGTCCTTGATCTCCTTGGGCACGCCGATGATCATCGTTGATCCTCCTTTTCACGTTGGTTGTTGATGTGGGAACTCACTTCGGCGGGGCATCACGGAGGGGCATCACCGCGCTACGGCCTCGTAGACATCGCGCGTTTCCTTGGCGGTCCGCTCCCAGGAGAAGAGGGCCGCGCGCCCGGGGCCGCGCAGGCGCAGCCCGTCGCGCAAGCTCTTGTCCCGGAGCACCCGCAGCATGGCGTTCGCCAGCGCGTCCACGTCCTCCGGGTCCACCAGGATGGCCGCGTCCCCGGCGATCTCGGGAATTCCGCCCCGGTTGCCGGCCACCACGGGCGTGGCGCAGGCCAGGGCCTCCAGCACCGGCAGGCCAAACCCCTCGTAGAGGCTGGGCAACACGAAGAGGCGCGCCCCGCTGTAGAGGTCCGGCAGGACGGTCTCGGGCACGTAGCCGGTGAAGCGCACGTGGGACTCCAAGCCCAGCTCCTGGACGGCCTGGAAGATGGGGCCGTGGCCCCAGTCGGCAGCGCCGGCCAACACGAGCCAGGGCAGGTTCTCCCTCGGCAGCCGGGCATAGGCTTCCAGAAGGCCTCTGATGTTCTTGCGGGGCTCCGGCGAGGCCAGCGCCAACACGTAAGGGGGCTCGATGCCCAACATCATCGCCGCCCGCTGGCGGGCTTCTGGGCGGTAGCGGGGGTGAAAGCGGCGGTGGTCCACGCCGTTGTAGACCACGTGAACCCGCTCCTCGGGCACGTCGGCCATGATGCGCAACAAGTCTGCCTTCACTGCCTGGGAGACGCAGATGATGGCCGCGGCCCGCCTCAGCAGCCTCAGCTCCGCCTGAGCCGTGAACTGGGAGAGGCGGCCCAGGAACTTGGGCCCCAAGTTGGCCTGGAAGGTCGAGAGGTCGTGGATGGTCACCACTGAGGGCACGTTGGTCAACAGGCGTGAGAGATAATAGGGGCTGTGGAACACGTCCACGTTGAGCTGGCGGAGCTGGGAGACGAGGTTCAGGGGGCCTCGGACTCGCCCCCCCAGGCCTGGCGCCGGCCGCAGGGCCACTTGGGGCAGCGAGGCCAAGTCCTCCAGGCGGTGTTGGCCTGTGGGCTCCTTCGGGTTGTAGAGCACGACGATCTCGTCGTCGGCCAACACCGTCTTGGCCAGCGCCTCTGTCAGGTTGTAGACGTACCGGCTGACCCCGTACAAGTGTTCCTGAATAACGCTCCCGTCTATGGCAATGTACATGGGTTGTTGCTCCCGCCGGATATGCCTGCTCCCTCCACTCCCGCCACCCCGTTGCCCGGCGCCGATTATACCACGATTTCACGCGCCCGGCGAAGAGGGGCACATCCCGGTTGGCACCTTGGGCTCAGGTGGAGTAGAATGGGTGCAGTGTCCGGCCAAATTCTCACCTCGACGACAGGAGCACGCCATGAAGCACCTGATCGAGTTTCCCCTGGAGGACGGCGACACGGTGATCGTGGAAGTGGACGTGCCCGATGGGGGAGGAGGGCTGGCGCCGGCGGGTGGCCCCCCAACGCGGCGCCTCTCCCAGCGCGTCGTCGAAGCCGCCGGCCGCACCTTCGAGGAGGCGTTGGGGAGCGTGCGGCCGGCGGCCTCGGCCCTGCTCCGCCGTCTGAAGGAGCTCCGCGACCCGCCCGACGAGATCACCGTGGAGTTCGGCCTCATCTTGGACGCCGAGGCCGGCGCGGTCATCGCCTCCGGCAGCGTGGAGGCCAATTTTCGCGTCACCCTCACGTGGCGGCAGGTGCCGGCCCGCTCCGGTCAGGACACGGCATCCGAGGCCCCCTCGGCCTGAGGGGGCTTTCGAGCAGCGCCCGGCACCCGTGCTGCTGTCATCCCCCATCCCCGCCGCTCAGATGCGCACCAACAGGGCCGAGTTGATGTTGGGCAACGCGGCGATCTCCGCCACCACGCGCTCGGGCGGGGGCTCGTCGAGGCCGATGGCCATGAGCGCGTTGCCCCGAGGGCGGTCGCGTCCCACCTGCATGAAGCTGATGTTCACCCCCTCGCGCCCCAGGATAGTCCCCACTTGGCCGATCATGCCGGGCCGGTCCCGGTTCTGACAGAGCAAAATGTGCCCGTTGAGCTCCAAGTCGATCCAGAAATCCCCAATGCGCACCACGTGGGGCCGGTGGCGGACGATGGCCCCTTCCACCTCACACGTGGAACCGTTTTCGAGGCACACGGTAATGGTGTCGTTCCAGGGGCCGTCGGCGGGACGGCGCTCCTCGATGACGTGGAGGTGACGCTGTTCGGCGGCCAGGTCGGCGTTCACCCAGTTGATGCGCTGTTCGGAGATGAGCTCCAACATGCCCTTGATCACTGCGGCGCGGAGCAGGCGGGTGTCGCCCTGGCCGGGCTCGCCCTTGTAGACGATGCGTGCTTGGGCGGGGCCGCCGGTGTCGCGCACGAGCTGGATGGCCATGCGGCCCAGCCGTTCGGCCAAGTCCACGTAAGGGGCCAGCTCGGCCAGAGTCTCGGGCGGGATCATGGGAGCGTTCACGACCGTGGGCACCAGGTCGCCCCGGAGCACGGAGAGCACGGCCTCGGCCACTTCCAGGGCGACGCCCACTTGGGCTTCGGCCGTGCTGGCGCCCAAGTGGGGCGTGGTGATCACGTTGGGCAGGCCGATGAGGGGGTTGTCGCGGGGGGGTTCCTCGCTGAAGACATCCAGGGCGGCGCCGGCCAAGGGGCCCTCTTTGAGCGCTGCCAACAGGGCCCCCTCGTCCACGACGCCTCCTCGCGCCACGTTGATGAGGTAGCTGCCCGGCTTCATGAGCGCCAGGGTTTGGGCGTTGATCAGGTGCCGGGTCTCGTCCGTCAGGGGCACGTGCAGGGAAACGAAGTCGGCCTGTTGCAGCAGCTCCTCGAGCGTGCAGAGTTCCACGCCCATGGCGCGGGCCCGCTCCACGGGCGTGTACGGGTCGTAGGCGATGACCCGCATGTCCAGCCCCCGGGCGCGGCGGGCCACTTCGCCTCCCACGCGGCCGAAGCCGACGAGCCCCAGCGTCTTGTCCGTGATGGCCGTGCCCACGAAACGGTGGCGGTCCCACTCACCCCGGCGCATGGCTGCGTCGGCCTGGGGGATGTTGCGCGCCAAGGCCAGGAGGAGGGCGATGGCGTGTTCGGCCGCGGCCACGCAGTTGGCTGTGGGGGCGTTGACCACGATCACGCCCCGCTCGGTGGCGGCCCTGAGGTCGATGTTGTCCACGCCGGTGCCGGCCCGGCCGATCACCCGCAGGCGGGTGCCGGCCTCGATCACCTGGCGGGTGACTTTCGTGCCACTGCGCACGATGAGCGCGTCGTAGCGCGGTATGCGTTCCAACAGCGCCTGTGGCGTCAGGCCGAGCGCCACGTCCACGTCGGCCTGTTCCCTCAGCCGCTCGATGCCCGGCTCGGCCAGTGGTTCGGTGACGAGAACGCGCATGGGACGATCCTCCGCGTGTTGGGTTTGGTGAATGAAAATAGCGAGTGGCTTCCGACCACTCGCCATCGAACGGCTCCCACCCGCGCCGGTGGGGAATTAGCGTGAGCGTCGCCTGCGGCCGCTGTTCCCCCTGTGCCGGCCGCCCTCCCGCCGGCCGCCGCGGGGGCCGTTGCGCCCCCGGTCGCCGCCGCGGCCCTTGCCCTTGCGGTCCGCCTCGCGGGCTTCCTCCAGGGTCCACCCCTCCAACACGGCCTGGCGGGAGAGGCGGATGCGCCCTTCGGGGTCGATGTCGGTGACCATCACCATGATCTCATCTCCCACCTTGACGACATCCTCGACGCGCGGCACCCGCCGGTCCGAGAGCTGGGAAATGTGGACCATGCCGTCCACGCCGGGCAAGATCTCCACAAAGGCCCCGAAGTCGGTCACGCGGACCACGCGGCCGGTGTAGATCTTGCCCACTTGGGCGTCTTCGGTGTAGAGCTCGACGAGCTCGCGGGCCCGCTCGGCGCCGGCCTCGTCCGTGGCCGCGATGTAGACTATGCCCTCGGGCGTGATCTCGATCTTGGTGTTGGTTTCTTGCTGGATGGCCCGGATGTGCTTGCCGCCGGGGCCAATGAGCTTGCCGATCTTGTCCACGGGGATCTGGAGGGTGTAGATGCGCGGCGCGTAGGGGGAGATTTCAGGGCGCGGGGCCGGGAGCACGGCCTTCATGGCCTCCAGGATCTCCAGGCGGGCGGCCCGGGCTTGGGCCAGGGCCTCGCGCAGAATTTGCATGTTGAGCCCCTTGATCTTGATGTCCATCTGGAGGGCCGTGATGCCCTGCTCGGTGCCGGCCACCTTGAAGTCCATGTCCCCCAGGGCGTCCTCGATGCCCTGGATGTCCGTGAGCACCTTGTAGCGCCCGCTTGCCTCGTCCACGATGAGCCCCATGGCGATGCCGGCCACCGGCGCCCGGATGGGCACGCCCGCGTCCATGAGGGCCAGGCTGGAGGCGCAGACGCTGGCCATCGAGGTGGATCCGTTGGAGCTGAGCACCTCGCTCACCACGCGGATGGCGTAGGGGAACTCCTCCTCGGGGGGAATGAGGGGGCGCAGGGCGTTCTCGGCCAGGGCGCCGTGGCCGATCTCCCGCCGGCGCGGGCCGCGCAGGGGGCGGGCTTCGCCGGTGCTGAAGGGGGGGAAGTTGTAGTGGTGCATGTACCGCTTGCGCTCCATCACCCCCAAGTCGTCCAGCATCTGCTCCTCCCCGACTGTGCCCAGCGTGGCAATGCTGAGCACCTGCGTCTCGCCGCGCTGGAAGAGGCCGGAACCGTGGGCCCTGGGGCTCAGCCCCACTTCGACGTAGAGGGGGCGGATTTCGTCCGGACGCCGGCCGTCCGGCCGCTCGTCCAGCTCCAGGATGCGGCGGCGCACTGTTTCCTTGAGCACGGCCTGAAAAACGTCGGCCAAGTCCTGCACCGAATAGCGGGGCGTGCCCGTGGCCGGGTCGGTGAAAGCCTCTTGCAGCTCCTGGGAGAGGGCCTCAAGGGCCTCGTTGCGCTCTTCCTTGGCCGTGGTCTGGGCGATGAGTTGCTCCACCCGGTTGCCCAGCCAAGCCCGCACCTCGGCCTCGACCTCCTCGTCGGGGCCCATGACCGGATACTGCATCTTGGGCCGGCCGATCTCCTCGCGCATCCGGTTTTGGAGCTCGATGAGGGGCTGGATGGCCTCGTGGGCCAACTCGATGGCCTGCACCATCGCCTCCTCGTTCACCTCGTTGGCGGCGCACTCCACCATGTTGATGGCGTCGGCCGTGCCCGAGATCCGCAAGTCGAGCCGCCCGTTCTCGTACTCGGGGATGGTGGGGTTGACGATGAAGCGCCCCTCCTCGTCAAGCGTGATGCGCGTGTGGCCCACGGGGCCGTGAAAGGGGATGTCGCTGATGGTGAGGGCGGCGCTGGCGGCAATGACGGCAATGGTGTCCAGGGGATGCACCTCGTCGAAACTCAAGGGGGTCACGATGACCTGCACGTCGTTGCGGAACCCCTTGGGGAAGAGAGGGCGCAGGGAACGGTCCACCAGCCGGCTGTAGAGAATGGCCGTCTCTGAGGGGCGCCCCTCGCGGCGGAAGAAGCTGCCCGGAATGCGGCCCACGGCGTAGAGCCGCTCCTCGAAGTCCACCGTGAGGGGGAAGAACGAGATGCCCTCACGGGGTTGCGCCGTGGCCACAGCGGTGGCCAACACCATGCTGTCCCCCATGCGCACGGTGACGGCGGCGTTGGCCTGCATGGCGAGCTTTCCGGCTTCGATGATGACCTCATGGTTGCCCAACGGGGCCGCGTATTGGTACGACACGACAGAAAGTTGTTGCGTTGACATTCCATCTACCTCCACTTCTTCAAACGGTTTGTTCGGCGGCCGCGGCCCCGCAGGTAGGAACTGGAAACAGGGCCGTACCCCAGAAGTACGGCACTCTCTCCAATACCTACCTTGTGGGAGCCGTGGCCGTCCTGCCGACTTCACGGGGCAGCCGTCATGGCGGCTTGCCCTTACAAATTATAGCACGGAACGCGGGAATGAAGAATCCGCAGCCACTCCCGCCCCGATAACGGCTGCTGCCCCTTCGACGGAGACGGCCGTGCCGGCAAGGGCTCACCAACAACGTCGAAGTGTCGGAGCAGTGTCGAGCCCTGGCCGGCAGTGGCAGGCAGGGCGCCCCCGGGGCTGACACGTCACCATTTGACACTCCTGCCGCCGTGTGGTACCATCCCGGCCACAATTTTCGTTTTTTCTGGAATTCTTCAGGAGGACATGTGGCACAGCGGCCGCTGACCCGCCGGCAACTGGACGTGTTGGGACGCTTCATCGACCTCTACCGCGAGGGAGGGCGCCCCCTCCACTACACCGAAGTGGCCGAGCACGTGGGAGTGCGTCCGGTCACGGCCTATGAGATGCTGCGCCTCCTGGAGAGCCGGGGGCTGGCTACGTCCGAGTACCGCCTGGAAAAGCGGGAGGGAAGTGGGCCCGGTCGGGCCTCCGTCTACTTCCGGCCCACGCCGTTGGCCCATCAGATCATGCGGGACCTCATGGCCGGCGATGAGGGGGAGGAAGGGCCGTGGGAGACCATCAAGACACGCATCCTCGAACGCCTTCAGACCCGGCCCCACGACGAGCTCGTGGAAGAGCTCCTCTCCCGCGTGGACGAGGAAGCCGGGCCGCTCACCTACCTGGCCGAGATGACGGCCGGCATCCTCCTCCTGCTGGAGGAGACGTTGGCCGGCTTGCGCCAGGACCCCGAGTTCCGGGAGCGCTTGGCCGCCCTGGGCCTTCCCGGCGACCTGGGCGTGCAGGCGT
>JALSKA010000035.1 GCA_026989095.1 Ardenticatenaceae bacterium | reverse complement strand
ATGCCAGCGATCCGGCCAACACCACGGGCGTGGCCATGCCCCCCAAGGGCGGCAACCCGGCCCTCACCGACGAAGACATCATGAACATTATCGCCTACATCCGCTCCATCGAGGAGTGAAAAGGAGGACAGTCATAAAGGAGAGCCAGGCGTAGAAGGGGGGCAGGGAGGACCGGCTCACATTGGGCCTGTGGCCCCTTTGTGGGGAAACTGAAGAAACACTATGGAGGGTGAACCATGAACATCACGTCTGCCCTGCTGGCCGAACACGGTGTCTTCTACGCCCAGTTCGAGTACTTGGAGCGGGTAGTCCCCTCGGCCCCCCTGAGCGAGGTGAAATCATTGGCCGCCATGTTGGAATCGGCCCTCGAAGTTCATGCCGACCTGGAGGACAACGTGCTCTTCCCGCCCATCGAGGCCCACCTTCAGGCGGAAAATGGCCCGACTGCCCCGTTCCGGGAGGAACACGACGAGATCCGCCAGACCCTCTCGCGCGTTCCCGGCGCCCGGGACGTGGAGGCAGCCCGTGAAGCCCTCCTGCGGGCCGTTGAGCTGGCCCGAGATCACTTTGCCAAAGAGGAACAAGCCCTCTTCCCCCTGGCCGATGAAACCCTGACCGCCGAGGAGCAGGAGGAGCTGGGCCGCGTGTGGGCGGAACGGCGCCGAGTGCGAATCGCCTAGGTGGCTGGCATACCGGGGGGCCTCGGTGCGCTTACGTGCAGATGAGACCACAACAGCCGGCCGGTGAAAACCGGCCGGCTTTTTCGATGCCCTTGCCCGGGGCGGAGAACGGCTCTTGAGACGTGTTTTTCCGCGCTTCCCTTGGCCGGCGCGCGTTCACCGCCTGGTGGGAGGACACAGCCGCGAACTGAAGGTGCCTCGTCTCCGGCTCCACGCCCAGGCGACGAACAGCGCCGCGACGCTGAGCGCGCTCACGGCCTGGCCGGCGCGCTCCGGGAGGCCGGGCCGGTAGGTGAGCGTCACTTCCGAGGCGCCGGGGGGCAGCGCGACGCGGACGAGGGCGTACCGGTCGGCCTGGAGGGGCACGCGCCGGCCATCGACGCGCGCGTCCCACAGGGGGTAGGCGGTCATCTTCACGCGCACCCACCCAGTGGCCCCCTCTCCCCGCACGCGCAGGCGCCAGCGGTGGGGAGAGCGTTCCACCTCCGTGACCGCTATCCCCTCGCCGTCGGCCCACGCCGGCATGAGGGGAAGGGGGCGGTAGAGGTAGAAGAAACCGTTGTTCCAGTACGATTGGAAGCGGGGCGAGGCGTCGAGCACCTGGCGGGCTTGCACGTCGTCGGCGTCGGCGACGATGGTGGTCACGTTGAGGGCGCGGACTGCGGCGTAGAGCTCGGCCGGATCGAGCTCCGGCCACGGCCGGCCCAGGAGCGTGCGGCCGTCTTCCTGTTCCACGCGCTCGGGCAGCACGGTGGCCCAGGGATCACCGACCCAGAGCAGGCGGGCGACCGGCGACCAGTGGGAGAACGTGCCGCCCACGATCTCACGGCCCGTGAAGAAGGGCGTCATGGCCTTGATGGCCGTCGGCGTCGCAGTGCCGTCGGGCCACGTGAGGGTGGTGTAGTACGACGTGAAGAGCACACGCCCGTCCGCTTCCGGTCCCCGGCGCAGGACATCCCACAGGCCGGCGAACGCGGGGTGAGTCATGGCTGTGGAGAGGGCCGTCTGAGGAGCGGGGTGGGCTTTGGCCCGCACGGTGGGCCACATCTGGAACAGGGCGGCGCCGTTGAGGGAGAGGACGAGGAGGCCGGCGGCCAAGGGGGCCCACGTTGGCCGCCCACCTCGGTGGACGACCACGCCGACGGCCAGTCCGGCCAGCACAATGAGGCTCAGGTAGTACTCGGCGGTGAAGCGCACTGGGTCGAACAGGAAGATGCCCAACCGCTCCACGAGGATCAGGTGGTTGAGGAGAATGCCACTTCCGAGCGCGGCCAAGGTGCCCCACAGGGCCGCCGTCCCCGCTCCCGGCGGGGACCACGTACTCCTGCCGCGGAGCAGCCCCACCGTCGGCAGGGCGGCGCCGGCCAAGAGGGGCACTTGGTCGGCCCGCAGCCAGCGGAGGGTTTCATCCAGCGTGGCGCGCACCAGCGGGGCCGCATACGCCCGCCGGGCCCACAAGGGCACCAGCCACCAGGCCGTCAGCCCGAGGGCCAGGAGCACCCACAGCCCTATCCAAAGTGCCGGCGAACTCTTGTCCCGGCGTGATTTTGCGTCCCGTCCCCGCGCCCGTGCCAGGGCGTACACGCCCACCCAGAGGAGCGCCGCCGGCACGTGAAAGGGGTGGAGCAAGGTCAACAGGGCCAACAGGCCGGCGGCCACGGCCAGGCGTGTGACCGAGGGGCCTTCCACCAACGCGAGCCCGGCCAACCAGACGAGGGGCACCACGCCGAAGGCCAGCCGTTCTCCCACCAGCCCAATGGAGACGGCGTTCGTGCCACCCCACTGGGGCGCGAAGCCGAGGGCGAGAAGCCCGGCCACGGCGCCCGCCGATGCGGCCGGCCACTGCCCGAGCCGTGCCAGCAGCCCGCGCAGGAAGGCGTAGACGGTGAATGCCGGCAGAACGAGGGCAACGAAGAGCAGGGCGTTGTAGACGCCGAACGGGTGCAGGCGGCCCAATGTCATCAGGTGGATGCCCATGCCCACCAGCACGAAGCCCGGCGGGTAGAATTGCAGTTCAGGGTAGCCGGCGTACCAGAGGGGGTTCCAATCCACGACTTGGCGAAAGCGGGGCCACGAGACGGTGAGGGGATACCAGAGGCGCATGAACTGGCCGGGGTTGTCCCCCCAGATGAAGAGGTCCGCCGTCAAATAGGCCCGGCCGACGAACCAGGCACCGGCGCTCAGCACCAACAGGGCCACCCCGTCGGCCCACGGGCATGGCCGGCGTTTTCGGCGACGGGTGACCCGGCTCAACATGCCGTCCCCTCACTCGTCCTCGGTGTGGCAACAGGGCCACGTCCTGGTTCTCCCGACCGGCCAGTCGCTCCGGCTGTGCGGAGGCTTCACAACGGGACGGGCCTTGGGGGCTTTGCCGGAAGGGTGGAGGCGCTTGACGAGTACCTTGTGGCCGCCGTCCGGCGGGTTGAGGGCCGGCAACAGACGGCTCATGGTGCTCTCTCTTCCTCGGTCAAGGGGGTGGCGGAGGCGACCAAGCGCTGCCGCCGGGCCTCGAAGAGCATCACCGCGGCGGCCACCCCCACGTTGAGGGATTCCACCTCACGTGCCAGGGGAATTACGACCCGTTCGTGGGCCAGGCGTGAGGCCGTCTCGCCCACGGGGGTTGTCTCCCCGCTCACAATGAGGGCGCTGGGCACCCGCCAGTTCACCTCGAAGTAGGGCCTCTTCGCGCGGACGTCGGCGAGCCGCACGCGGAGCCCACGGACGAGCTCGGGCACCTCGTCCCATCCCATGCCCGTGCGCAGGGGCAGGCGGAAGTGGGCGCCCATGGCCGCCCGCAACACTTTGGGGCTCCACACGTCCACGTTGCCCCGGGGCACCACCACGCCGTCGGCGCCGGCGCCGGCGGCCGCGCGGAGGAGCGTGCCCATGTTGCCGGGGTCCCGCACACTGTCGCAGAGCAGCAGGAGCGAGGGGCGCTCAGTCCAGGGCAGGGTGGGCTTGGCGACCACGGCAATGATGCCTTGGGGTGTCACCGTGTCGGCCAGGAGCGCCATGATTTCGTCGCTCACCGCCCAAGCCACTTCGGGCCACGCCTCGACGAGGGCGGCTGTCTGCGGGTGTTCCAACGCCCAGGGCGTGTAGAAGAGCATTTGGGGGGCGCATCCGGCGGCCGCTGCTTCGGCGATGAGCCGGGCGCCCTCCAGCAGGATTTTGCCCTCCCGCTCCCGCCGGCGCCGGCGGTGGAGGGCCCTGGCGGCCTTGACCTTTGGGTTGTGCGGGCTGGTGATGGGCGTCACGGCTTTCACTGGTCAGGCGCATTCCAAACAAAAAAGGTGGCGGGCGAGGGGCCACCACCTTTTGGCGCGGGGCTCCGGCAACACTACAGGTGAGCCTTGGCCTCGTCCACCAGGGCTTTGAAGCCGGCGGCATCCCGCACGGCCATGTCCGCCAACACCTTGCGGTCGAGCTCGATGCCGGCCTTCTTCAACCCGTTAATGAAGCGGCTGTAGCTCAACCCGTGCTGCCGCGCGGCCGCGTTGATGCGCTGAATCCAGAGGCGGCGGAAGTCACGCTTGCGCCGTTTGCGGTCCACCGTGGCGTTGCGCAGGGCCTTGAGCACCGCTTCGTTGGCCGCGCGAAAGCGCCGGCTGCGGGCGCCCCGGTAGCCGCGCGCCAGTTTCAACACTTTCTTGTGACGTCGTCGGGTACGGAATCCACCTTTTACACGCGCCATCTCTCACTCCTCCTGTCGGCCCATAGCCGACGACTTCGGTTCTGCTCAATCCCAGAGGGAAGGCGCCGAGCGCTTCACGCGCCGCTCGGTGCCCTTGTGGGTCACTGTGAGGTAGCGGTCATACATGCGGCGCACGCGCTTGGGCTTCTTGCGGCGCAAGTGGCTGCGGCGCACCTTCATGCGGAGCACCTTGCCGGTGCCGGTCACCTTGTAGCGTTTCTTCGTGGCCTTGTGCGTCTTCATCTTCGGCATGTGTGTACTCCCATCACTTCTTTTTCTCGGTGTTGGGGGCGAGCACCAGCGTCATGGAGCTCCCCTCCATCTTTGGTCGCTGTTCGACGGTGCCCACGTCGGCGAGCTGTTGGGCGAATTCCTGGAGCATCACCTCCCCTAAGTCCAGGTGAGCGCGCTCGCGCCCCCGGAAGAGCACGCGCACGCGCACCTTGTGCCCCTTCTCCAGGAACTTGCGGGCCTGTTTGAGCTTGAAGCCCACGTGATATTCGTCTGTTTTGGGGCGCAAGCGGAGCTCCTTGACCTCGATCTGCTTCTGGGCCTTGCGCGCCTGGCGCTCCCGCTTCGTCTGTTCGTAGATGAACTTGCCGTAGTCCATCACCCGGCAGACGGGCGGGCGCGCGTTGGGCGCAACTTCGACCAGATCGAGCCCCTTGCTGCGGGCGTACTCCTGGGCCTTCTGAATGGGCACCACGCCCAGATTCCGGCCCTGCTCGTCAATCAGTCGTACTTCCCGGACGCGGATCCGCTCGTTGACGCGGTGTTTCTGGGTACCGATGGCCTCACCCTCTCCGAAAGATGACGTGGCTGAAATACCGACCTGCACAGCGCTGCAAAGTGAAGCGGCGAAAACTATATCACAGCTTAGGCAACTCGTCAAGCGTTCGGTTGTCCCACTGCTGCGCGTTCGTTTTGTCTTTCTGGGCCAATCCCCTACTTCCACCCGTTCTTCTCCCCCTGTTTGCCGTGTGTCCTGAAGGGAGGTGGCTTTGATAGGCACTTCTAATACACCTTTAATGTGATTCTCCCACTCTCTTTCTATGATTTTATTGACACGTGGCGACGAGAGAGGCCCTTTGGTGTGGAGACAACGTGGCTGCGCTCTGTGGGGACGAGGAACGTGAAAAAGAGCGACAGACACAACGGGCCCTTTCGTCACCGAGATGGTCAGAGGCACATGCAAAGAGGTTCCCTATGCTCCGGCTGCACCAGTACACGCTCGCCCTGGTTGTCTGGCTCTCCTTCCTCTTCAACGTCGAGCGCTTGGACATCGGCGGAGAGCCGGCCTTGAACTTGCACTCGGTCCT
>JALSKA010000034.1 GCA_026989095.1 Ardenticatenaceae bacterium | reverse complement strand
AAGGCGCCCGGTGGTCACGATGCCGGCCCGCTGGAGGGCGCCTTCCTCGATGATCGTGCCCTTTTCGGCCTGTTCGATGGCTTCGGCGAAGGTGCTAGGCGGCGCGTCAAAGCCGGTCTCCTCGAGCAAGTCCGTGCGGCACATGTAGGCGCGGGGCGCCGTCAGCCAGGGCAGGCCGCGCAGCTCGCCCTTCCAGGTGACCGTGTCGAGCGTAGCGGGCACGAACTGCTTGATGTCCGGCCACGCTTGCTCGCCCAAGTACTGGTTGAGCGGCGCGAGCTGGTCACCGTAGATGGCGATGTACTCGGAACCCAGGTTGATGATGTCCGCTCCGTCGCCAGCAGCGAAGTACCCTTGCACCGTTTCATCGAGGGTGCCCCAGTTCACGTAGGTGAACTCGACGTTCACGTTGGGGTATTGTTCCTGGAACGCCGGCACCACTTCCTGCTCAAGCCAGGTGTCGGTCTTGTCAGGAATGTAGTCCACCACCATGACCCGCAGCGTCACCGGCTCGGCCGCGGGCTCCTCGGTGGGCTCGGGCGCCTCGGTAGGCTCGGCCGGGGGCTCCGTGGGCTCCGGGGCCTCGGTGGGCTCGGCCGGCGCGGCCGTAGGTTCGGCCGGTTCCTGCGGCTCAGGGGTGGCCGCCTGTTGAGCACAGGCTGCTAATAGCAAGAGAACGGTGAGAAGCAAAGAGACAACAACTACCTTCCGACTTGACATAGTTCCCTCCTCCTCATCAACTTGTCATATCGTTTCACTCTGCGAAATAACGACGTGCGTCCACGGTGTTCACGGAGAACTGCCACGACGGGTCTACCTAATCGTTGCATCCCCCCTTTCTCGACAGAGATAGCGCTGTGCCAACACGACAGCCCCCCACACGCCCAGCCGGGGTTCCGTCGTGCGGGCTATCAGGCGGGTTTCGTCGAGCAACAAGTCCGCCAGCTTGGATTCACCGTACCACGCCCGCAAGTGGCGATAGAGGGGCTGGATGAGGGCACGACCCTCATAGGCCAGCCCACCGCCCAACACGATCTTCTCCACGTCGTAACAGAGGAGTAACCACTGGACAGCTTGGGCCAAGTAATAGGCACCCCGGTCAATGATCTCCCGGGCCACACCATCCCCCTCGCGGGCTGCGCGGAAAACGGCTTGGGCGTTCAGTGGCTCTGCCTCCCGCAGGGCTGTGACACGTCCAGAGGCCACAGCTTTTCGAGCCTGCCGCGTGATGGCCGGACCCGAGGCGACCGTCTCCAGACACCCCCGGGCGCCACAGTTGCACGGCTCACCGTCGGGTTCCACCACGACGTGGCCGATCTCGCCGGCCATGCCGTGTGCCCCCCGGTAAAGCTCCTTGCCGAGCACTACGCCGGCCGCGATCCCAGTGCCAATTCCCAAGTAGACCATGTGTTCGACCGGCGCCTGCCGTGAGAGCATCTCGTGAGCACCCAAGGCCGCTGCGTAGACATCGTTCTCCACGATGACGGCCGCCTGGTTGCCCACACGTTCTTCGACATATTCCGCTAAGGGAAAGTCCTCGATGCCCAAATTCACAGCCCGCCTCACCGTGCCCGCTTCCACTTGGCCGGGAATTCCAATGCCCACAGCGCGCACATCGGCCAACTCAGCCCCGCCCTTCTGCAAGACCCTTCTTATGCCGGCCACGACCCCTTTGGCCACCTGAGTGCCACTGCCGGTCGGTGTTGGGAAGCGCACCGCGTGAATGATGGCTCCGCCCTCGTCCGCCAACACAACGTCCGTTTTGGTTCCTCCCACGTCCAGACCAATGAGCAACCCCGAACCACCACACGAAGAGCGACGCGCCTTCATCGAAATCCCTCATGGCAAACCGAGCACTCGCGAGAGGACAAGGGCCGAAGCCCCCAAGAGGGCCGCCTTTTCGCCCAGCGACGAAAACTCGACGCGCGTGGCCCGAACTAAGCGCGGCAACGCCCGCCGACGGGCTTCCGCGCGGATGGCCTGCAGCAAGGGGTGGCCCAAGTGGCGAATGGGACCGTGGATGATGACTAGCTCGATGTTGAGCACGCTCACCAACGCTGCTACAGCGACGCCCAAGTGGCGCCCAATTCTGTGGACCACCTCCAGGGCCACGGGGTCCTCCTGGCGGACGGCCTCCCCAAGGGCCTCGATCCTGGATGAAAATTGGCCTAGCAACGCGGCCAGCCGGCTTTCAGGCGTGCCCGACGCGGCCTGCTGTACGTGGCGCTCAACTGCCCGCACGCCCGCCACTGTCTCCAAACATCCCCGGTTGCCACAGCGGCAGGGTTCGCCTCCGTCTACGACCACCAAGTGGCCTATCTCGCCGGCGCCAAACCCATCGCCGGAGTAAAGCTGCCCCCGCAAGACAATGCCTGTGCCAATGCCTTCGCCCACCTTGATGGCCACCAAATTGCGACGCCCCTGTCCGCTGCCAAAGGAGACCTCAGCCAAGGCCATCATGTGGCTGTCGTTCGCCACGAACACAGGCACCCCATACCGCTCGGCGAAGAGCTTCCGCAAAGGCAGGTCTACCCACCCTCGGTTGACCGCCTGGTAGACTACACCTTCCTGCGGGTCCACGAGGCCGGGTGTGCTGACGCCAATTCCCAAAAGGGGGACTGGCGAACGGGCCTTCAATTCGTCAGTCAGGGCATAGGCGACCTCTAATGCCTCTTGCCCTTGGAGGCGCCCGACAGGTCGGCTCACCTCCTCCACGATCTCCCCCCGAAGGTTGACCAGCGCACCCCGGTACTTGTCGTTGCTCACGTCCACGCTGAGAATAAGCCGGCTGTTTTTCGCCACGCCAACCAGGATGGGAGGCTTCCCCCCCGGCGAAGGAGCTGTGCCCAACTCCTCTACCAGACCCTCATCGAGCAACTCGCCTACAATTTCCGAAACGCTGGCCCTCGTGAGGCGCGTGAGGCGGGCGATTTCGGCCCGGCTAATGCCTTCCTCACGGGCAAAGATTGTTTTCAACACGAGCCGCCTGTTGTGTTCCTTCGTGTGCTGCCGAGTCGCTTTCTGGTACGGAAACGAGGCTGCCATAGAGGGGGTACTCCTAACGCCCTGCCGGGCCGCGCCCAGTTTGTAAGTTCACTAAACTTATTATATGGGGGTGGGGCCGTTTTGTCAAGGGGTTTTTTTGGGCAAGCTGCACTCTCCCGCTGAAGCTCTGGGCCCTTTTGGTCAATCACACCAGCCAGAGCCCTCTGATGGTGAGGTCTCTCCTCCGGCGTCAGTTCCTGCAGGCGCTCAAGCGCCTCTAAAACTTGACAAGCCTTGCGAATTCGATACAATATTACACGAGTTGTGTGCCCGCGTGGCGGAATTGGTATACGCAGCAGGTTGAGGGCCTGTGCCCCTTGTGGGCGTGGGGGTTCGAGTCCCTCCGCGGGCACTCACGGGGAAAGGGGCGGCTGAAGCCGCCTCTTTTTTGTTTCGTCCGCCGGCAGGAAGCACCAACGCTTTTCTCGGAGAGGCCACATGACGCTATCTCGCCGACGCTGGCAGCTCCTCTCAGAAGAAGTCGTCTACCAAGATCGCTGGGTCCGCGTCGTTTTGGCCGAGGTTCGGCTGCCCACGGGCCGACGGTACACCTACACGGCCTTGCACCGGGTACCCGGCGCAGCGGTTGTGGCCCTCAACGAACGGGGGGAGCTGCTCATCCAAGAGGAATATCGGTATCCCTTGGACGCTGTGGTCTATCAGATGCCCGGCGGCCTGGTGGAGCCGGGAGAGTCCCCGTTGGCCGCAGCCCGTCGGGAGCTGTTGGAGGAGACCGGCTACGAGGCCGACGAGTGGAGCCCTTTGGGCACGGTGGAGGACAATCCCGGCCTGCTCCGGGGAACTACGACTCTCTTCCTGGCTCGCCGTCTTCGGCCGGCGGACACTCCCACCCCTGACCCCGACGAGTTCGTCACTCACCGTTGGCGCTCACCGGAATGGCTCCGCCGGCACATCGTTGCGGGCAAAGTCCAGGACCGAGTGGTGTTGGCTGCTTATGCCTTTCTGACCGCCCGTGGCCTGTGGGAGGAGATGCCATGAACAGCTCTGACGGGGGCGGACAAACCTTTGCCCAGAAGGCATTGGCCCGTGCAGCAGGCCGCGAGCACGTGGCCGTTGGCGAGGTCGTGGACGTTCGCCCAGACCGCGTGTTGAGCCACGACAACACGGCGGCCATCGCGCGCCTGTTCCGCTCTCTCGGCGTGGAGCACGTGTGGGACCCCGAGCGGTTGGCCATCACGCTGGATCACGCCGCGCCTCCGCCCACAGTCCGCCACGCTCAAAACCATGCTGAGATTCGCGCCTTCGTGGCCGAGCAAGGGGTGCGCCACTTCTTCGAGGTCGGCCGGGGAATCTGTCACCAGGTGTTGAGCGAAGAGGCCCTCGTCCTGCCCGGCCAACTCGTTCTCGGAGCCGACTCCCACACAGTCCACTTCGGCTGGATGGGCGCCTTCGGCGCTGGCGTGGGGCGCAGTGAAGTGGCCGCTCTCTGGGCGTTGGGAGAGCTCTGGCTGCGAGTACCGGAAGCCATGCGCTTCGTGTTGCGGGGCCGGCTGCGCCCGGGAGTCACGGCCAAGGATGTGGCGCTCTTCATCATCGGAACCTTTGGCGCTGACGGCGGCCTCTATCGCTCTGTCGAATTTGCCGGCGACGGAGTGAGTTCTCTTCCCCTGGAAGAGCGCATGGTGCTGGCCAACATGATGGCCGAATTCGGCGCCAAGAACGCCTATCTGCCCCCGGACAGCGCCGTCTTCACGTGGCTGGCCACCCGCCTCAGCCGTCGGACGGGCCGGCCCGTGGAGGCATGGTATCATCACATTGAGGCCGGCGCCCTCTACCCTGATCCTGACGCCCGCTACGAGGAGACGCACGAGATTGTGTTGGAGAAGATTGAGCCCATGGTGGCCTGCCCGCACACGGTGGACAACGTGATGCCCCTCTCCCACGTGGCCGGCACACGGGTTCACCTGGCCTTCGTGGGCACGTGCACCAACGGCCGCCTCTCCGACATCGCCGAGGTGGCCCGGGTGGTACGGGGCAAACGAGTGGCGTCCGGCACCCGGCTGTTGGTGGTCCCTGCCTCGTCGGAGGTGTTGCAAGCGGCCTTGGAGCGCGGCTACATTGCCGACTTGGTGGAGGCCGGAGCCGTCATTGGCACTCCTGGCTGTGGTCCCTGTATGGGCAATCACATGGGCGTCTTGGCAGCCGGTGAGGTCTGTATTAGCACGGCCAACCGCAACTTCAGAGGACGCATGGGCAACCCTCAAGCCGAGATCTACTTGGCCAGCCCGGCTGTGGTCGCAGCCAGCGCTGTGGCCGGCCACATTGCCGGGCCGGACGACGTGTGCGGAGATTGAACGTGGGAGGTGTCCTGTGCGCATGAGTCGTCTCTTTGCGACCACCCGGCGGGATGTGACCGGCCATCTTCCGCCTGGCCAGCGGCTGCTCGTCCGCGCCGGCTACGTGTGCCCGGCGCAGGGAGGCGCTTTGGTCGAATTGCCCGCCGGCGTGCGCCTGCGCGAGATCATAACCCGCCGAGTGCTCCGCACCTTGCCGGAAGACGCGCAGATGATAGGCCTGCCAACGGAGAGAGAGAGGACAGAAAGGTCCACATTGCCCCCTGCTCTCATGCACGTGATCAAGCAACACGTGCGCACGTACCGACAACTCCCCCAGACCCTGTACCGCACGTTTCACTTGGCAGCCCAGCAGGGAAATGCCCAGGCCGGCCTGTTAGCTCCCCACACCTCCTTTATCCTAGAAGTCTACCATCTGGAGGCTCACGATGCCGACGCCGAACTACGGTATCAGGCGCAGGTAGAAGGGTTCACCAAAGCGTTGACGGAGATGGGCATACGTGCTCCTCTGGTAATTCCCGATGACGGCGGCGTGCCAGAAGCGCGTCGTGCCCACAGCGTGGCCGTCCTCCTTCCCACGGGCCCTGATACCTTGGCCCGGTGTCCTTCCTGTGGCCAAGCCTTTCGCCCTTCTTTAGCCCCCTTCCGCCGGCCCGAACCACCACAAGAGCACATGCAGCCCCTCACCAAGGTGGAGACGCCGGGTGCCAACACCATCCGTGGACTTACAGCTTTCCTGGAGATTCCCGCGTCGCGCACGGCCAAGGTGGTCTTCTACATGGCCCGCCTGCTCCGCAACGGGGCAGAGGAGGAAGCCCTTGTCGTAGCCCTCGTCCGCGGGGACATGGGAGTTAGCGAGGCAAAGCTTCGCCAGGCCGTTCACGCTTGGGCCTTACGGCCGGCTGAGGCGGAGGAGATCCGAGCTGTGGGCGCCGTGCCGGGATTCGCCTCCCCTGTCGGTTTACCACGTGAAGGGATTCTGGTTGTTGTGGACGAGTTGGTAGCCCGATCGCCCAATCTCGTGGCCGGGGCCAACGAGCCGGACACCCACTACCTGAACGTCAACGCCGGGCGAGACTACACGCCCGACGTGGTGGCCGACATTGCCCTGGCCCCCTCTGGAGCACCTTGTGTGACCTGCGGCACGCCTTTGGAGCGCGCCTCTGCTGTCCTCGTCGGGCAGTTCGCCGGGCCGGCTGGCAGGGAGCCTGGAGGCCCCGTAGCCACTTTTGCGGCGGATGACGGTTCGCGCCGGCCCGTTTGGCTCAACTTCTTCCGCTTCGACATTTCACGGCTGATGGGGCTCCTCGCAGAAGCTCACCATGACGAACACGGACTGTGCTGGCCTCCAGGCTTAGCCCCTTATGATGTCCACCTCGTGCGCTTGGGGAAGGAAGCCGAGTTCGTGGACCTCGCCGAGCGCCTCTACGCCGCGCTCCGGGAGGCTCACCTGAGCGTGCTCTACGACGACCGGGACGCCGGAGCCGGGGTGAAGTTCACCGACGCTGACCTCGTGGGCGCTCCCCTCCAAGTGACGGTGGCTCCCCGCGCTCTCCGTCAAGGGGGCGTCGAGTTCAAGGTCCGGGCCACTGGGGAGCGGCGCCTGATTGCGCCGGAGGACGTCGTCGAGGCTGTACGGGCTCACGTGGCGTAGCGGGCCTACATGTCCCACGTCGCGTCCCCGAAGAACTCGCCATGATCCTTGGCCAGAAAGCGCTCGATGGCCGGCCGAATGTCGCCCAGCCGGAAGGATGGCCCGTGACCTGGGTGACACATCGTTTCATCAGGCCAGGCGAGCACCACGTGGCGCAGCGTGTGGAGCGTGCGACGAAATCCCTCCGGCGACCACGTCTTGCCCGGTCCGCCCTCGAAAAGCGTATCGCCAACCAGGGCCCGGTGAGCGCCCTCCGCGTAATAGCAGAGCATGTCATCGGTATGGCCTGGCGCGTGGTAGACTCGCAGCACGACGTGCCCCACGCGGATGACATCACCGTGGCGAAGCCACCGGTCGGCCTCCAGGCGGACATCGTCCCAATGGGGCCCCGGATGAGCAAAGACGGGCACGTGGAGCCGCGCGCGGACTTCGTCCAAGGCCCCGATGTGGTCGGGGTGGGTGTGGGTGATGAGGATGGCCACTGGCGTGGTGCCGGCGACCATCTCGACGATTGTCTCCGGTTCAGCGCCAGGGTCCACGACGGCACTTTGGCGCGTCTGCGGACAAACGAGGGCATAGGTGTTCATGGGCCAAGGTCCCACGCTCCTGGAGAGCAGTTCTACTTGTGCCATCTCTGCACACTCCTCTCGTTCGCGCTCGATTTTCAACACCCGGACCCGTGGGAGAGCCTGGGGAGAAAAAGCGCGCGGTCCGGTTTGGAACCGCGCGCTGACTTCATTCAGCTTCGAGGCCACTTTCTTCAGAAGCCCCCCTTCTGGGCGATGAAGGCCACCAGGTCGGCGACACGGTTGGAGTACCCCCACTCGTTGTCGTACCAAGCCACGACTTTCACCAGGTTCCCTCCAATCACCTGGGTGCTCAACAAGTCCACGGTTGCG
Organism: Ardenticatenaceae bacterium; assembly: GCA_026989095.1. Taxonomy (GTDB): domain Bacteria; phylum Chloroflexota; class Anaerolineae; order Ardenticatenales; family Ardenticatenaceae; genus WFWG01. The sequence continues at coordinate 22,553 of JALSKA010000034.1, read as the reverse complement.
CTGTGGGGATCACCAATGAAGTCCGAGGAGACCAAGGGCTCCTCTGTGACTGCCAACACGCGGCTCAGCCACCCTTCGGCCTGTGTAGCTTGGATGAAAGCGTTGTTCAGCTCCTCGACAGTGGTCTCGCGCTCCAGTTCGGCCACGAAGTCCACCACGGACACGGTGGGAGTGGGCACACGGAAGGCCATGCCGTCGAATCGCCCCTCGAGCTCAGGGATGACGAGAGCCACAGCCCGGGCAGCACCGGTGGTGGTGGGAATGATGTTCATCATGCCGGAGCGCGCTCGGCGCATATCCTTGTGAACGAGGTCCAGAATGCGCTGATCGTTGGTCACGCTGTGAATCGTGCTCATGAGCCCCCGGCGGATGCCGAAGGTCTGGTGAACCACTTTGGCCACAGGCGCCAAACAGTTCGTGGTACACGAGGCGTTGGAGATCACCGTGTGTTGGGCCGGGTCGTACATCTCCTCGTTCACGCCGAGAGCCACAGTCAAGTCCACAGCGCCGCGCGCGGGGGCGGTGATGATCACCTTCTTGGCCCCACCCTCCAGGTGCTGAGCCGCCTGCTCGCGCTGCCGGAAGACGCCGGTGGACTCGATCACGATGTCCACCCCCAGCTCGCCCCAGGGAATTTCGGCAGGGTTCCGGATGGCAAAGGACTTGAGGAGCTGGCCGTCAATGTAGATGTCGCCATCCCGCACCTCAACGTCGCCGGGGAAACGGCCGTAGATGGAGTCGTACTTGAGCAAGTGGGCGTTTGTTTTCGCATCCACCAGGTCGTTGATGGCCTCAACTTCGAGGCGATCTCGGTAATTCTCGTAGATGGCCTTGAAGACCTGCCGGCCTATGCGCCCGAACCCGTTGATACCAACTTTTATTTTGTCACCCATCATGCGCCTCCTTGATGTAGTTGGAGTTTTGCGTCCCATGCCCTTTCAGGGCCCGCTCGGCAGTCGGGGTGTAGGCGACATTGTACGCGGTGAAGTATACTCCAAAGCCATGTTCAGGCGAACTGTGTGAAGAACCTCGTCCATCAGCCCATGTGTTCGGGCAGGAGGTGGAAGAAGTGAACGGCCGTCTCGATGCCCCGGTAGAAGTTGGGCAGGTAGAATTTCTCGTTGGGAGCGTGCAAGTTGTCGTCCCGCAGCCCGAAGCCCATGAGCACGGTGGGCAGGCGAAGTCGTTCGGCAAAGAGGGCCACAACGGGGATGGAGCCACCCTCGCGCGTGAAGATGGGGCATCGCCCCCAGACGCGCTCGTAGGCTGCGGCGGCCGCGCGCATGGCGGGGTGATCCTGGGGGACGAGGGCCGGCGGGGTGCCGTGGAAGATGCGCCCCGTGACCGTGACGGTGGGGGGTGCGGCGCGTTGCAGGTAGGCCAAGGCAGCTTGGGCCACGCGGTCAGGATCCTGGTTGGGGACCAAGCGCATGGAGATCTTGGCGTGGGCGCGGGCCGGGATCACCGTCTTGGCTCCTTCGCCGGTGAACCCGCCCCACAGGCCGTTCACGTCCAGGGTCGGACGTGCTCCGATGCGTTCCACGACAGTGTACTCGGGCTCCCCCCAAGCGCAGGGCACACCGGTGTCGGCCAACAACTCTTCCTCGCCATAGGGAATTCGGGCCAGTTCCGCGCGTTCCTCCTCGGTCAGCGGGAGCACGTCATCGTAGAAGCCGGGCACAGTGACACGGCCGGCGTCGTCGTGGAGGCTGGCGATGAGGCGTGCGAGGACGTGCAGCGGGTTGTCCACAGCGCCCCCATACATGCCGCTGTGGAGATCATGGGCCGGCCCTTGGACGGTGATCTCGATGTAACTCAGACCGCGCAGGCTGTAGACGATGCTAGGCTGGTCGGGGCCCAGGATGTGGGTGTCGGAGATAAGGGCGACGTCGGCCTGAAGGCGTTCGGCGTGCTCTTCGATCACTGGAGCCAGGTTGGGGCTCCCGCATTCCTCTTCGCCCTCGAGCAGGAGTTTGACATTCACGGGCAGACGCCCCTCCTCGCGCAGATAGGCCTCAATGGCCTTGAGGTGAATGAAGAGTTGGCCCTTATCATCAGAGGCACCGCGGGCGTAGAGGTTGTCATCCCGCAGGGTGGGCTCGAAGGGCGGCGTGTGCCACTCGTCGAGGGGGTCGACGGGCTGCACGTCATAGTGGCCGTAGATGAGCACTGTGGGGGCTTCGGCACCGGCGCCGAGCCATTGGGCGTAGACGACAGGATGGCCATCAGTCGGCACTACCTCAACTTCTGGAAGCCCCAGGCCACGAAGGTGGTCGGCAAGCCAGTGGGCCGCTTGGGCCACGTGCTCGGCGTGTTCGGGCAGTGTGCTGATACTGGGGATGCGCAAAAAGGTGATGAGTTCGTCCAGGAAACGATTCCGGTGTGTGCGCGCGTATTCCAAAGGAGCCACCTCACACCTCCCTCTCTTCTTTGAGGCCGATGACGGGTTCGTGCTTTTGGGCGAGGCCAGGAAAGGGGAGTTTCACGTGAAACCACACCCCTCTCATCGTCCGCCCAAGTGCATGGGCATCACCACGTGCGTGAACTCCGTCTCTGTGCCCACAGGCCGAAACACCCCCGGGCTGGAAGGCGTCGTCAGCTCCAACGCCACTTGAGGGCTCCCCACCACGCTTAGCACGTCCATCAAGTAACGCCCGTTGAAGGCAATCTCCAACGGCGCCCCCTCCACAGCGGCGGGGATCGCCTCCTCCCCGCTCCCCGTCTCCGACGCCTCGGCCCGCACGACGAGCCGGGCCGCCTGTTCGTGCGTCTCCGCAGGCCCACCGGCGTTGCCCACCTGCAACCTCACAATGTTGGCCGCATCACGGGCGAAAATCAGCGCCCTGCGCACCGTCTCCAGAAAACGGGCTGTGTCCACCACCACCCGTGTCTCGAAGCTTTTGGGAATAATGAGCCGATAATCGGGGAACGTGCCCTCAATCAACTGCGACACCAAATCCACCTCCGCCATGTGGAAGAGCACCTGATTGCGGTTGGGCGTGAGGATAACGAGAATTTCGCCCCCCACCTGCTTCACAATGCGCCCCAGCTCGCCCATCGCCCGCGCCGGCACAATTACCCGAAGAGGGGCTTCCACCGCCCCTTCTAGTCGCGCGCTCCGCACCGAGAGGCGAAAGCCATCGGCCGCGGCCAACGTCATGCGGTCTTCCTCGAACTCCACCAACACTCCTGTCAACACAGGGCGTGTCTCGTCTGTGGCCGCGGCGAACACCACTTGCTCCACCACCTCGGCCATCACGTCCCCATCTACACGCACCCTGACCCCCTCTGCCTCATCGGCCGCGGGCATGATGGGGAACTCCGAGGCCCCTATCCCCTTGATGCTCGCCGAGAGGGAGCCACAACGGTAGTGCAATGTCTCCGTGCGAGTGTCCACTTCCAATTCGATCCGCTCCGGCGGCGACTGCTTGACCAATTCCTCGAAGAGTCTCGCGGGCACCGTGATGGCACCCTCCTCCTCGACACGGGCACCGACCCAACACGAGAGCCCGATCTCCAAGTTCGTGGCCATCAATTTAAGCCGGCCACCGTCAGTGCCCACGTAGACGTTCCCCAACACCGGCAGCGTGCTCCGAGTGGCCACAGCACGGCTGACCATGGAGAGCCCTCGGGCCAAATTTTCCTGCAGACAGGAGATCCGCATCCTCTTCGTCCCTCCTTCCTCGCTTCGTTTCCGGTCACGGCGCTTTTCGCCCCACAAGCAAACGGCTCGAAGGAGAAGCCAGATCAGGCCGCATCACGTAAATGCCCCCCTCCACCGGATATTCCCGACTACACCCGCGGCAGAGCACCTTCCCCTCCTGCTCTTCGGCCCCAGCCCCACACCCCGGACACCGCCAGCGTGCCCCTGCCGGCGCGGGCCGCTGTCGTCGAACCAGGCGAGCCCGGACCATCATGCTGGGCGTAAGCCGCCATCGGGCTGTAGGGCCCTGAAGCCGCGCGTCCAAGGCCGCCAGCCACCGGGCCGGCACCAGGCGCTTCAGGATCGGCAGGCGAAAATGGCTCACCGCCAGCTCGACCACCGGCTCGAAGCCGGCCCCCCGCAAAGCCCAGCGCACGTGAGCGGGGTGATAGTCGAAGTTGAGCGGCACAAACTCATAGGGGGCGAGATCAAAAGGCCGCTCCCCCGCACGGGCACGTCCCACCATCCACCGGAGAATGGCCTTGGCGTTCCGCTTGTTCGCGAACTCCATCACGTAGATCGCTCCCGGTGCGCTCACCCGGGCCACCTCCTCCAGCGCGGCTGCCAAGTCGGCCACGTGGTGCACCACACGCACGGTCACCAGGGTGTCGAAGAAGCCGTCCACAAAGGGTAAGGCGTAGATGTCCCCCTGGACGAAGTAGAGGCCTGGCCGATCTCCTATCCGCGCTCGGGCCTGCTCGAGCTGGGAGCGGGCGTAGTCGAGCAAGTAAACTTCCTCGTACTCCTGGTAGAGGTTGAAGAGCCGGCCGGCCCCGGCCCCAATTTCGACCAGGCGGCGCCCTCGGGGTGGAAGCAAACGCCGCAGAGCGGCCCGCTCTGCGAGATCCTCGTAGGCGCGCTCGGGCGTCCAAAACTCGTGCTGGTACTGGGACCCCTCGTAGTCACACCTGGGCACTTGTGGTAACGCCATGATCCGCGCTCACTCTCGGCTTGGCTCCACAGCGGCCGGCTCCACTATACGCGCCTTTTCCCGATTGGCAAACCCTCACCTCATCCCACCAACCGGCGAAAGAGGGCGTCCAACTCCTCTTCGCTGTAAAAGTGGATGACCAATTGGCCACCCCGCCGGCGGCGCCTCAGCTCCACCCGGGTGCCCAAGGCCACTTCGAGCTGAGCCACCAAGTCCGCGTCAACGCTTTCCCGTGGCACCTGGGATGATTCTTCCTCCCCGCTTCCCTCCTCCTTCCACCGGCGCACCAGTCTCTCGGCCTGGCGAACGTTCAGCCCCCGCCGGCGGATGATCTCCGCCGCGCGCACCATCTCCCCCTCGTCGCCAAGGGCCAGGAGGGCACGGGCGTGGCCTTCGGTCAACTCCCCCTCCAGAACAAGCTGTTGCACGGGCACCGGCAACTTGAGCAACCGCAACATGTTGGTGACCGTCACGCGGCTCTTGCCCACCCGCTTGGCAATTTGGCTGTGGCTCAAGCCGAAGGTGTGGGCAAGTTGTTGGTAAGCCAGGGCCTCCTCCAAGGGGTTCAAGTCGGCCCGCTGGACATTTTCGATGAGCGCCCACTCGAGCATCTCCTGCTCCGTGGCCTCGCGCACGACCACCGGCACCGTGGAGAGGCCTGCCCGCTTGGCAGCCCGCCATCGCCGCTCTCCGGCGATGAGTTGGTAGCGCTCGCCCACCGCCCCGTCTTCGATGCGCGTCACAATGAGGGGTTGAAGCAGACCGTGGGCGCGAATGGAGGCCGCCAACTCCTCCAGTTCGTCGTCGGAGAGGCGTTGGCGGGGTTGGTGGGGGTTGGGCAGAATGTTCTGAACCGGCACCTCACGAATGCCCCCTTCTCGGGGCCGTCCCTCAGCAGGGATGAGCGCGTCGAGGCCCTTGCCAAGCCGTTGCCGCCGCTTGCGCGCCATGAGCCCTCCTTTCACTCGCGTGAGACACCTTGTAGCCGCTGCACCACCTCCTCGGCCAGCCGGGCATACGCGCGGGCGCCGGCCGAACGGGGATCGTACTCGAAAATGGTCTCCCCAAAACTGGGCGCCTCACTGAGGCGCACGGAGCGGGGAATGATCGTCTCGAAGACCAAGGTGCCGAAGTGACGGCGGACCTCCTCGGCCACCTCCGCGGACAGGCGTGTGCGGGCGTCGTACATGGTGACGAGCACGCCCAGCAGCTCCAGCTCAGGGTTCAGGTGATCGCGCACCAAATCCACGGTTTGGAGCAACCTGGAGAGCCCCTCCAAGGCCAAGTACTCGGCCTGCACGGGAATAAGCACCCGGTGGGCTGCGGTGAGGGCGTTGACCGTGAGCAACCCCAAGCTCGGGGGCGGGTCGAGCAACACGTATTCGTATTGGGCGTGAAGCTCCTCCAAGTGTCGCCGAAGCACGTGTTCCCGCGCCAACAAGCTCACCATTTCCACCTCGGCGCCGGCCAAGTCAGGCGTCGAGGGGAGCAAATCGAGTCCGGGCCACGATGTCGTCACCACACAGCGGGACGCGGGCCGGCGGCCAATGAGCACCTCGTACACGCTGCCTCCCACAGCCTTCGGATCACATCCCAGATGGCTGGTGGCGTTGGCCTGGGGGTCCACGTCCACAAGGAGCACCCGATGGCCGTACATGGCCAAGGCCGCGCCCAAGTTGACCGCCGTGGTCGTCTTGCCCACGCCTCCCTTTTGATTGGCCAGGGCAATGACGTGGGCCGTTGACGAGGATCGGGAAGCCTCGGCAGCGTGAGGCACGGGGTGGAGAGCAGCTTCTACCATCCGTTGCTGCGTCGCCATGATTCGACCTGGTTGCGCGTTGGAATGGCCGATGTGCCCACACCTTCGACGGAAAAGGAGGCCACCACATTGGCAAAGCGGGCGGCTTCAGCCGCGTCGCCCGTCTCCCAGTAGCGCACGAAGAAGGCAGCGGCAAAGACATCGCCGGCGCCGGTGGGGTCCACCACCCGGTCCACCGGCCTTGCCGGGAAACGCTCTGCGTGCCCCTTCAGGTAGACTTCACACCCGTGCTCGGCCAAGGTGACCACCACCAGGGGCAACGCCTCCACCAGCGCTTGCACGTGCGCTCTGTTGTGGCGCACGTCTTCGATGCTCAGTACCAGGACATCCACCTCTGCTAAGTCGCGCCCTGGTGCCTCAAGGGGACGGTATTCCACGCGGCCTTGGCCGTCCCACGTGCGCATCCACCCCTGTGGCGTGGCGCCCACCAAGGCTCCGGAAAAAGTCCGCGCCAATGTGGGCGAAACCTCTTGGGCAATGGGTGCCAAGTGAACCACCGGCGCCTTCCGCCACGCGGGGGGCACGTCCTCCACGCCAAGAGGATCGGCCACAGCGCGCACCCATTGGACGCGCTGGCCGTCCTCGTACACGTTCTCGAAGGTCGTCGTGTGGGAAGCAGGCCGACAGTGGAGGGCCACGTCATCCAGGGAGGAGAGCACCGGCGTGTCCGGCGCCGCGCACGTCACGATTCCCACGCGCAGGCCCAAACGGCGAACGGTCAGGGCCGCATACGCGGCTGTGCCCCCCAGCACGTAGCCTCGGGGCGTCACGTCCTGGGCGATGTGGCCGATCACCACATAGTCTACAGGGGCCACCATGCCCTCTCCTCAGGAAAGAAGGTCAACCGGGCGAACGCGAGCGTTGCCCTGATTGTACACGAAACGGCGGGAAAGGACAACGCGCCAAGCCGAGGTGTCGAATCAATTCGCCTTCCCCTCCAAGGCATGGTATACTTGGCCCGCCACAACTGCCAAACGCCCTGCCACCACGGGCGTGTTGTCCCGTGCAGGGTCCTCAAAGGAGAGGTTCCCCGATGAAGATGAGGGCACTTGCCAAGGTTCGTCCTGGACCAGGGTTGGAACTCGTCGAAGTGGACGTGCCCCGGCCCGGCCCCGATGACGTGCTCATCCGCGTAACGGCCACATCCATCTGCGGCACCGACGTTCACATCTACCGGTGGGACTCCTGGAGCCAACATCGCATCAAACCTCCTCTCATTCTCGGCCACGAATTTGCCGGCGAGATCGTGGAAGTGGGGCGCCGAGTCACCCACTTGAAACCGGGGATGGCCGTCTCGGCCGAGGGACACATCGTGGACCACACGTGTCCCGCCTGTCGGGCCGGCCAGCTTCACCTGTGTGAAAACGTGCGCGTGATCGGCATCGACCGCCCCGGCAGCTTCGCCGAGTACCTGGTGGTCCCGGCCGAGAACGTCTGGGTCAACCTGCCCGAGCTGCCGCCCGAGATCGCCTCCCTCCAGGACCCCTTCGGCAACGCCGTCCACACGGCCTATGCCTTCGACGTGGCCGGCCAACACGTGCTCGTGACCGGCTGTGGCCCTATCGGCCTCATGGTCATCCCGGTGCTCCGCGTGCTCGGCGCCAAGCTGATCGTGGCCACGGACGTCAACAACCGCCGTCTGGGGCTGGCCCGCCACATGGGCGCCGACGTCACCCTGAACGCCGCCCAAGAGGACGTGGTGACAGCCGTGCGCGATCTCACCGCCGGCGGCGCCGATGTGGTGCTCGAAATGAGCGGAGCCCCCCAGGCCATCCGCCAAGGGCTCGAGGCCCTGCGCCCGGGAGGCCGCATGGCCGCCTTGGGGCTCACCGGGCGATCCTGGGAGCTCGACTGGAACGAGCTGGTCGTCATCAAGGGGATTACCCTCAAGGGCATCTACGGCCGCCGTATCTGGGAGACGTGGCACCAAATGCGCGGCCTGCTGGAGAGTGGCGCCGTTGACTTGGCCCCTCTGATCACCCACCGAATTTCCCTGGACGCCTACGAGGAGGGCTTTGCTAAGCTCATGGCGCCCGGGGACGACGTAGTTGCCAAGGTCGTGATGCTTCCGTAGAAGACGGTCTCGCAGAGGAGGAGAGCTCATGGACCCGCTTGCCTGGCTGCACGAGGAACTGGAAGCGCTCAAGGCCGCCGGCCTCTACACCACCATCCGCACCATCGAATCCCCCCAGGACGCCTGGCTGGTGGTGGACGGCCGGCGCGTGCTCAACTTCTGCTCCAACAATTACTTGGGGTTGGCCAACCACCCCAAGCTCATTCAGGCCGCCACGGAAGCCATGGGCCGCTACGGTGTGGGGCCCGCGGCCGTGCGCACCATTGCCGGCACTACGGCACTCCACGTCGAGTTGGACCGCCGGCTGGCCGCCTTCAAGGGCGTTGAGGCGGCTATCACCTTTCAGAGCGGCTTCAACGCCAACGCCGGCACCATTCCCGCCCTTGTCGGCCGGGGCGATGTTATCTTCAGCGATCAGCTCAACCACGCCAGCATCATTGACGGCTGCCGGCTGAGCCGGGCCACCATTGTCCCCTACCCCCACTTGGACGTGGAGGCCCTGGAAGAGCTCATCCGCGAGCACGGCCCACGCCACCGGCGCAAGCTCATCGTCACCGACGGCGTCTTCAGCATGGACGGCGACATTGCGCCCTTGGACAAGCTGGCCGAGGTGGCCCGGCGCCACGGCTGCATCCTCATGGTGGACGACGCCCACGGCGAGGGCGTGCTGGGCCGAGGGGGCCGGGGCATTGTGGACCACTTCGGGCTCCACGGCATCGTGGACATCGAAGTCGGCACCCTCTCCAAGGCATTTGGCGTCGTGGGCGGCGTCGTGGCAGGGCGCCGACACTTGGTCGAGTGGCTGCGCCAGCGGGGTCGCCCTTTCCTCTTCTCCAGCGCCATGACCATTCCCGATGTGGCCGCCTGCTTGGCCGCCCTCGACATCCTGGAATCGAGCACCGAGCTGGTGGACCGCCTCTGGGAGAACGCCCGCTACTTCAAGGCCAAGATGGAGGCCCTGGGCTTCGACACGGGCCAGAGCCAAACGCCCATCACCCCTGTCATGCTGGGCGATGCCCGCCTCACCCAAACCTTCAGCCGCCGCCTCTTCGAGGAAGGCGTCTTCGCCACGGCCATCGCCTATCCCACCGTCCCCCAGGGCACAGCCCGCATCCGCGTCATGCCCAGCGCTGCCCACACCAAAGAGGACTTGGACTTTGGCGTCGAGGTCTTTGCCCAAGTGGGCCGGGAACTGGGCATCATCGCAGCCGGCTGAGGGAACGCCACCATGTCCGCACACGGGCGCCACTACCCAAATGTCCCCCGTGTCGGCGTGGGAGTGACTGTGCTACGCCCGCGAGATCAGGCGGGTGAGTGGGATGTGCTGCTCGTCAGGAGGGCCAAGGCACCCGCCAAGGGGATGTGGTCCCTGCCAGGGGGCGCCGTCGAGTTGGGGGAGACGATTGCCCAAGCCGCAGAGCGGGAGGTGTGGGAGGAAACAGGTCTCACCATCGCCCCTGGGCCGGCTTTCACCGCGGTGGACGCCATCCACCGCGACGCCCAAGGGCGGGTGGTTTTCCACTACGTCATCGTGGAGGTTGTGGCCACTGTGCCGGCCGACGCCCGGGCCGAGCCCCGCAGCGACGTGGACGCCGTGCGCTGGGTGCCCACGGAGAATGTGGGCACTGTCCGCCCCCTCACCCCCCGCGTTCCCGAAGTCGTGGAGCTGGCCCTCCAGATCGTGAGACGAGGACCAACGGCAGACATCTAGCTCTCACCGGCGCACACTCGGCCACCAACGGCGCCGTCGGGGGATTTCGGCCAACACGGGCGCGCCCAGCAGGCGACGGGCCTCCTCACGGGTGCGCACGCTGTCGTCCAAATACTCCCACGTGAAGGCCACGACCAGGGCCGCCACCAGGGCGATGAGGACTCGCAGCGGCACCTCCAGCCGCTGGCGCAAGCCGGGCCCCACGGGGAAGGGGCCGTACTGGCCGATGACCGCCACTTGAGTGCGCTCGCCGCCGGCCAAGGGTAAAAACCGGCCTGCCTCTTCCCGCAACGTCTGCACCACTGCTTGGCCGATGGGCGCAAGCTGCTCCGGGTTGCCCCACGTCACAGTAATCGTCAGAATCCGGTGCTGTTTCTCGGCCACTGTGGACCCGGCCAAGGCCCCGGGCGGCACGCGCACCCCCTCGGGCAGGCGCGCGTTGACAGCCTCGGCGAAGGCCGCCTCGCCCACGATGACGCTCAAATCGTCGGCAATGTACTCGCTGGCCTGGGCCGCGGCCAAGCGGGGGTCTGTTTCCAGGGCGCGGGAGCCGTCCATCAAGGGCTCGACGCCCACCACCAGGCGGATCACATACTGGTAGGCGGGTGCGGGCGGAGTGTAGGTGAGCCAACTTATTGCCAACACGAGCGCCGGCAAGAACACCACCACCCACCACCGCCGGCGGAGTACGGCCAAGTAGGCTCGCAGTTCCATGAGATCCTCCAGCCGGAGACTTCGTCGGCCAGGGGCAGGTTTCAGGGATCACCCCCTTCGTCGGTTTTCCGTTCCTGCCCTGCTCCCATCACCTCGTACACAAACTGCCGAAAGCGCTCCTTGAAACGCGCCACGTCGAAGCGGCGGGCGTGGGCCTGGATGACTTGGGGGTCGAACCCCACTGTGTCCACTCGCTCCACCGCCTCGGCCAGGGCCTCGGGGGTAGGCTCGTGGAAGAAGAGCCCTGTCACCCCATCCACCACCGTGTCCAGCGCCCCGCCGGCGGCGTAGGCGATCACCGGCCGGCCGGCCGCCTGAGCTTCGACGGGGGCAATGCCGAAGTCCTCCTCGCCGGGAAAAACGAAGGCCCGACAGCCCTGTACCCATCGCGGCAGTTCCTCGTCCGACACCCGCCCCACGAAGCGAACCGTGGGACCGGCCATTGCCTCCAGAGCAGCCCGGTCCCGCCCGTCGCCAATGATGACCAGCGGACGCTTGAGCCGGGTATAAGCCCGTACCGCCAAGTCAATGCGCTTGTAGGGAATCAGGCGGGAGACGATCAAATCGTATTCACCAGGACTTGCCGGCGCGCCGGCCGCGAAGCGCTCCGTGTTGACGGGCGGGTGGATGACCGTTGAGTCGCGGCGGTAGAACTTGGCCACCCGACGCTGTACGGCCCGCGAGATGCTGACGAAGTGATCTGGACGCTGGGCCGCCACCTGATCCCACAAGCGCAGGGCGCTCAACACCGCCTTGAGGGGCCGGCGAAAGAGACCTCCCACGTGCTCGCGGGCCAGGTAGTGATCCGCGCCCCACAGGAAACGGGTTGGTGTCAGGCAGTAACAGATGTGGACGGTGTGGGGCGGAGTGACAATACCATGGCAGAAGCTACTCTTGTTACTGATAACTAAGTCATATTGAGAAAAATCAAAATGTTCAAAAGCAATAGGGTAGAAAAGGAGATACAACCTGTAATACCGGCGGATCCCGGGCAAACGCTCCATGAACGACGTGTGAACCTCCCAATGCGCCATCGAAGGGGGCATGGCATTCCGGTCGTAGATGGAGGTGTAGACCGGGGCGTCGGGGAAGAGCTCCTTGAACACTGCCAGGACGTGCTCAGCCCCCCCCATCTGATTGAGCCAATCGTGAACCAGGGCCACCCTCATCGCTTTCCTGCCTGTGGCTGCGGGGTGTGCCGTATTCTAACACGGCCGCCTGGGGAACACAAGCGTTCCGGCAACGGGGCTGTCAAGGTTTTTCCCCACCGTTGAGGTGCTGCAGGCGCCAAGCGCGGATTGTGGCCAAGTGTTCGCGGTCGTGTTCAACGCAGGTGAGGTAGAAGAGATCGTAGAGGGTGCCCATCTCTCCCCAAGGAAGGGACAGCGTCCTGTGGAGTTGTTCTTCCTCGAACTGGAGGAGGAGGTGCTCCAACTCCACGCGCACCATCACGAAATCCATGCGCACCTGCTCGTGGGACCAGTCAGCCTTGCGGCGCACGTGGTGCTCGTTCCAGGCGTGAATGTCGTCGTAGTCGGGGGTGGTGTAAGGGCGGTCGCCGGCTTGAAAGGCTTGGGCTGCGGCCAAGGCTTCCCGGTCCCACGAGGCAATGTGCCCCAGGATGTCGTGAAGGCGCCATCCTTCCTCGGTGATGACCGTGTACGGGTCCAACCCGCGAATGGCCTCCATCAGGTCCCGGCGAGCAGCGCGCATCTCGGCCAACAGGGCCTCACGGTCCATCTTTCATCCTCCACAGGCCTTCCTTTCACGGTTGGCTTCAGCCCAGCGAGTTATCACCTCTTCGTGGACGGGGAATGCTATGGGGGAGGGCAGCTCGTCGGGGGCGAACCAGCCCACTTCCACCACGTCATCGCCCGCCTGCAAGCGACCGCCCACCACATCTCCCCGGTAGAAGATGGCGATGCCGGCCTTGCCCCCTATGCGCTCGTCGAAGTACCAGACGCCCACGAGCTCCCGCACCCGCACGTGCAGGCCCGTCTCCTCCTGGAGTTCTCGCACGGCCGCCTCCTCGGGGTGTTCGCCATAGTCCACGAAGCCGGACGGGATGTACCAGGAGCCCCGCCTTGGGTTCACGCCCCGCCGGCCGAGGAGAATGCGCCCCTTGTCGTCCTCCACGAGAACGCCCACAGTCACCTTGGGGTCGGCGAAGTGGACGAACTGGCAGGCAGTGCAGGCCGGCCGCTGTTTGCCGTCCACCTGGCGGAGCTCCAAGCGGGCTCCACAATGTGGGCAATAGCGCCACTCTTGGAACAGGGACATGGTCACTTTCCTCAACCGTCACGGGAAGCCAAGGCTGCCGTGATCATGTTGTGATACCAGCGCTCTACCCCCTCCTTGATCAGGCCGGCGGCGCGTCCCCGCACGGGCACGCCGAAGATGTCACCCACGGCATCGCCGCCGCCCAAGGAAATGAACATGGCCAAGTGCCGAGCTTGATACGGGGGCGGGGAGGCGCCGGCCGCCTCGGCCAGCAACACCTTGGCCACGTGTTCGCCCTGCCGGAGGGCTTGGGCGGCCGTGGCGGGCAAGACGTGCCCGCGCGCGTCAATGGCTAGGGCAGAGTCCCCGGCCACGTAGAGATCGCGAAAGCCCGAGGCGCGCAGGAAAGCATCCGTGTAGACGCGCCCTTGGGGACCTGTGGGCAAGCCGGCAGTCTCCAGGAAAGGCGGAGCTTGTATGCCTCCGGCCCAAATAAGCGTTGCCGTGGGCACCCGTTCGCCGGCGATCACCACATACTCCTGCTCAACCCGCTCGAGAGGAGCGCCCAGGCGCACGTCCACCCCCTTGCGGCGCAGCACCTGTTCCGCCCGCCGGCCCACCCAACGGCGCCACGCCGGCAGCAGGCGTTCCTCGGCCTCCACGAGCATCAGGTGAACATCGTCGAGGGGCACATCATAGGTGTCGGCCAGGAGTGGCAGCCAATGGGCGAACTCGCCGGCCAGTTGGCAGCCGGTAAACCCTCCGCCGGCGATGACAATGCGCGCCAGCCGCCGGCGGGCCCCGCGCGTCCGGGCGCGTCCGGCTTTGGCGAACTGCCGGCGCACGTGTGTGCGCACGTGGACAGCCTGGTGCCACCAGCGCAGGGAGAGCGCGTAGTCCCGCAAGCCGGGAATCTGGGGCCACGCCGGCTCGCTGCCCAAGGCCACCACCAGCCGGCTGTATGGCATCCGGCCCTTGTCGGTGATGACCTGACGTTGTTCCGGGTCCACCCCGGTGACCTCCGCTTGGACGATCTCCACCTGGTCATCGGGGATCAGTCGGTCAAGGGGGACCCGGGCCCGCTCGGCCGGGATGACCTCGCAGGCCACTTCGTGCAACCACGTGATGAGCTGGTGATACCCGTGCCGCTCGACGAGGGTGAGGCGAGCGTCCAAGAGCCCCTGGCGCCGGGCGAGCGCCAGCGTGGAGATACAGCGGAGGCCGGCGTACCCGGCGCCGAGCACAACGATCCTGTCCGGCTCCATGTTGTCAGCCACACGGTTGCCTTCTGCACACGAGTCGGACTACGCCTCGGGTTCTGGCTCAGGCTCGCCCCCGTCTTCTTCCGTCTTCTTGCGGCGGCGCGCTCGCCGGCGCCGGGTGCCCAAGTCCTCGCGCCGGGCGGCCTTGCGCTCCAGCTCTTCGATGTCCTCGGCGAACTCTTCCAGCGCGTGGGCAATGGCGCGGGGGAAATGGGCCGTGGCCTGCACGGCGTCGCGCGTCAAGTCGAGCACGTCTTCGCGCAAGTCGCCCGGCAGCCACGTGGCAGGCAACGTGACCAATGTTAGGCCGAGCCGCGTCAGGCTGCCCACCACTTCGGCTGCGGCCTCGGCCACGCTGGGCTCACCGCCACGCTTCAGGTCCCGAATGCTCTTCTCCCTGGCCATACGGTCCTCCTTTCCACCTTGGCGGCGCGTGTGCGCTCCTTGTCAGGCCAACCTTCTGGTATGCGTTTCCCGGCTCGTAGAAAGTATACAACGTCTCCCCATCCCCCCAAAACGTGCCGAGCCCTGAGAGCTTGCCTCCCAAGGACGTTCGCTCATCTCAGAGCACATTTCGCCTTCGCGTCGGGGGAAGAGGGCGATTACGGCACGTGCTCCCACGTGTCGGCCCGGCGCAGAGGGGCGTGCCGCAAGTCGTCCAGAGTGCGGGAGCCGGTGCAGAAGGCCACGATGCGCAGTTCGTCGATGAAGGAGCGGAAGGTCTCGTAGACGGCCTGGGCTTGGTCCGTGGCCGGCCCCAACAGGGGGGCCGCGCTACCCACCAGGGTCGCCCCCAGCCGCAGGGCCTTGGCCGCGTCAACGCCGTCGCGGATGCCCCCGCTGGCGAAAATGGGCAGCTCGGGCACGGTCCGACGGACTTCGATGAGGGCCAAGGCGGTGGGGATCCCCCAGCGGGCAAAGGTGTGGGCCACCCGCTTGCGCCTGGGGTCGGCCTGGCGATGGGCCTCCACCTCGCTCCAGCTCGTGCCCCCGGCGCCGGCCACGTCGATGGCGGCCACGCCGCAGTCGGCCAGCCGGCGGGCCACGCGGGCGCTGATGCCGTTGCCCACTTCCTTGACCACCAGGGGCACGGGAAGGCGGGCGGCCAGGGCCTCGATCTTCCGGTAGAGGTCCCGCCAGTCCCGGTCGCCGCCCGGCTGAACGGCCTCTTGGAGGGCGTTGAGGTGGAGGAAGAGGGCATCCGCCTCGATCATCTCCACTGCCCGGCGCGCCTGGTCCACGCCGTAGCCGTAGTTGAGCTGGACGGCGCCCAAGTTGGCGAAGAGGAGGATGTCTGGGGCCACACGGCGCACCTGGTAGGTGTAGGCGAGCTCCTGGGCCTCGATGGCCGCCCGCTGAGAGCCCACGCCCATGGCCACGCCGAGCTGCTGAGCGGCCTCGGCCAAGTGCAGGTTGATGGCTTGGGCCGGGTCCGTGCCACCCGTCATGCTGCTGATGAGCAAGGGGGCTTTCAAACGCCGGCCCCAGAGGGTGAGGCTGAGGTCGATCTCGTCGAAGTGGAGTTCGGGGAGGGCCACGTGCTCGAAGAAGAAACGTTCGAAGCCGGTGGTGATGCCCTTGGCCCTCACGTCCTCGTTCAGGACAATGTCGATGTGTTCCCGCTTTCTCGCCTCGATGCTCATGGCCACACGTCTCTCCACACGCCGTGCCGAACGGCCCACGTGTTGCCGTTCCTCACTTCCCTCTTGCCTCTTCGGGGATGGCTTCCTCCAGCGCTTCCTGCAGAACCCGGTACGTCTCGGGGGGCAGGCGTTTCATGCGGGGCATTAGCCGCTTGCGCAACACGGTCTTGAGCTTCTTGGGAAAGGTGATGATGTCGTCCCGACACCCTTCCATCTCCAAGTCCACCTTCTGTGGGTTGAGGAAGACGACCACCGCCTCGACGGGGATGCGGTCGGCGTGGTCGGGCAGCCGGTCGCGGAGCCACGCCTGCACGGCCTGGCGTGCCCGTTCGGCCTCCTCGTGGGGCTGGCCCAACCGTTCGGCCGTAAGCCCCCGCGAGTAGAGCCGCCAAAAGCTAAACGCGCCCTGCCAGCGGTTGTCGTGACAGCGAGCGCGGCCTTCGTAGCGCTTCACCACGATGGCCACAAGGCCGTAGGGCGTGAGGAGCAGGTGAGGCCAAGGCCCATAATAATTGTAGAGCACGTGTTTCCGGTCGAGCCCCTTGAGGGCGGCTGCCAGGGTAGTTTCGGCCACAGGGGGCCGCACCCACCGGTTGATGTGATAGGTGCCCACCGTGCCGATGAGGAGGGCGGTGATGGCCAAGGTGTAGGCGTAAGCGATCAGGTTGGGCCGGAAGGAGACAAAGATGGCCACGAAGAGCATGACCAAGCTCACGAAGCCGGCCACCGTGCCGATTTTGCGCTTGCGGGCCACCAGGGGTTCGTTGGTGTAGACTTTCATGGGGCATCTCCATCGCCGTCCACCAGGCCGAGCACGAGGCAGGCGTTCTGGCCGCCCAAGCCAAAGGAGTTGGAGAGCGTGTAGCGCACGCGGGCCCGGCGGGGCTCCCAGGGGACGTAGTCCAAGTCGCACTCGGGATCGGGCGTCTCGTAGTTGATGGTGGGGTGAATCGTCTGGGTTTGCAAAGTCTTCACGCACGCGATGGCCTCGAAGGCGCCGGCGGCCCCCATGCCGTGGGCCAACATGCTCTTGGTGCTGCTCACCGGGACCTCGTAAGCCCGTTCGCCGAAGACTTGCTTGATCGCCTTGGTCTCCACGGCGTCGCCGATAGGCGTGCCCGTGCCGTGGGCGTTGATGTAGTCGATCTGTTCGGGCACCAGGCCGGCATTGGCCACAGCCCAGCGCATGGCCCGCGTGGCTCCGCGCCCCTCGGGGTCGGGCTGGGCGAAGTGATGGGCGTCGCTGCTGGTGGCCCCGCCCAGCACTTCGGCATAGGCCCGCGCCCCTCGCGCGCGGGCGTGGTCCAGCCGCTCCAAGATGAGGATGCCGGCCCCCTCGCCCATGAGGAAGCCATCCCGGTCGGCGTCGAAGGGGCGCACGGCCCGCTCGGGCTCGTGGTTGCGGGTGCTCATGCCGCGCATGGCACAGAAGCCGGCGAAGGCGAACTCGTTGATGAGCGCCTCGGTGCCCCCTGTGATGATGATGTCGGCCACCCCACGCCTGATCAGCTCGGACGCCTCGTAGATGGCCTGTGTGCCGCTGGCACAGGCGGCCACACAGGTGCCCAAGTGGCCCAAAGTGCCGAAGAATTGGCTCACGTGGTAAGAGGGCATGTTGGGCAACGTCTCGGGGAGCATGAAGGGCATCACCCGCCGCCATCCCCGCTGCTGCATGAGGCTCACCCCTTGCATGGCCATATCAAAGCCCCCCTCGGCCGTGCCCAAGTGAACGCCCACGCGCTCCGGGTCCGGGAGACCACCTTGGAGGCCGGCGTCTTCAAGGGCGAAGAGGGTGGCCACAATGGCCATCTGGGAGCAGCGGGCCATGCGCCGCGCCTCGCGCCGGCCGATGTAAGTGCTCGGATCAAAATCCCGCACTTCGGCGCCGATTTGGGTGGGGAAATCGGAGACATCGAAGGACTGAATGCGCGCTACGCCCGACCGGCCGGCCAACAGCGCCTCCCAAAACACGTTGACGTCACATCCCAACGGGCTCACCACCCCCATGCCGGTGATCACAACGCGCTGATGATCGGGTCGGGAACTTCCCATCGCCTCCTCCCAGGGGATTGATCTGCTCAGGGGCATTGCTGGACCGCCGCTCTACCCGAGCGCCGGCGCTGTCACAGCCTCGGCCATCGCGCGCCACCCGTCTCGAATGGTGGCCACCACCTCTTGCTCCACGGCCGTTTTGGCCACGCGCACTCCGTTTTTGACGGCCACCGGGTTGGAACGGCCGTGGCCGATGATCACCACACCGTTAACGCCCAACAGCGGGGCGCCCCCGTAGACGGAGTAGTCGGTGCGCCTGCTCAGCCGGTCGAACGCGCGCTTGGAGAGCAACGCGCCCACCATGCTCAGGGGATCCCGGGTGAGTTCCTCGCGGATGAGCTGTTTCATCAAACTGCCCAGTCCCTCGGCCAGCTTGATGATCACATTGCCCGTGAAGCCGTCGGTCACCACCACGTCGGCCAGGCCGGCGGGGATGTCCTTGCCCTCCACGTTGCCGATGAAGTTGATCTCGTCGGCCTGTTTCAACATGCGATGGGCCTCTTGAACGAGCGGGGTGCCTTTCGTCTCCTCCTCGCCGTTGCTCACCAGGCCCACGCGAGGAGCGTGAACGCCGAGCACACGGCTGGCGTAGACGTGCCCCATGAGGGCGAACTGGACCAAGAACTCGGGCTTCACCTCGGCGTTGGCGCCCACGTCCAGGAGAAGACAGTGGCCGTGTGCAGTGGGAAAGATCGTGGACAGGGCCGGCCGCTTGATGCCCTTGATGCGTCCCAAGTGGAAGATGGCAGCGGCCAACATGCCGCCAGTGTTGCCGGCGCTGAAGAAGCCGTCCACGTGGCCGGCCTTCAGGAGCTTCATGCCCACCACCATGGAGCTGTCCGGCTTGGAGCGCACGGCCAGGGCCGGCTGCTCCTCCATGCCAATCACTTGGGAGGCCGGCTCGATCTCCACCGAGAGCCCGGACGTGTCGTGGCGGGCCAGCTCGGGCTCGATGGCCTCCGGCCGGCCCACGAGCACGACGGTGACGCCGTACTCCCGCGCTGCCAGCACGGCACCCTCGACGGGCGCGGCCGGCGCATGATCTCCCCCCATCGCGTCCACCGCGATCTTCATCGTTCGTTCCTCCTTCCTCAAAGCCGCCGCTCTACGCCGGGCGCTTGGGCCGGATTATAGCGTAGAGCGCCCGTTTGCACAATCGGCTCCCGGATTTTTCTCCGTTTCTCAAGTCACACGCACAGCTCCTATCGCCTCTCAGGGGAAGAGAGTTGTACTTGATGCCGGGCCGGAATTGGCTATCATAAGCTCCGTGTGCTGGAGAGGTCCCAAAAGGCGCATGAACACTCTGAGGAGAGCCTATGCCCCTTGAAACGTGGTTGCCCCCTCTTACGAGCGGCATGATCCTCATCAGCGGCGTTGCCTTGGCCGCCGGCTGGGTGGCCATCAAACGACGCCAAAGGGAACTCCACCGCCGCCTCATGCTCACGGCCACCCTGTTCGCGGCCCTCTTCTTGGTGCTCTACATCACCCGGTTCTTCTTGCTCGGGGCCAAGCCCTTCGAGAAGGAAGGGTGGTGGCGGGTCCTTTACTTCAGTATTCTCATTCCCCACAGCCTGTTGGCAATAGTCGTCGGGCCGGCCGCCCTGTTTGCCATCCGGTGGGCTTACACCGGCCAGTTCGGCCGCCACCGCCGGATGGGACGCTGGCTTGTGCCCGTTTGGCTCTTCGTGGCCATCAGCGGGTGGGTCATCTATTGGATGCTCTATCGCCTCTGACCTCCTACCTGCGCCGGCTGCGGCACGCTGCTCCACAGAATACCCCAAAAGGGCAATTGTTTGCAGGCGCTGGCCGGAGTAGACTGATGGCAACGCCACCCTTCCCAACAGCACGGTGAGCACGCGAGGTGAGCTGGTGAGAACCCCGTCATGCCGCCGGCGCCTGCTGCCAGGCGGAATTGGCTTCGTGATCTTGTGCGTTGCCGCGTGGGCGGCCGGAGTGTGGGCGCTTGCCAGGCCCCAGGTGCCCTCCCTCTTCGCCCAGTCGCCTGGCGAACGCCCTCACCTCTCCCTTCCCTTCCAGGCCGGGGACGCCTATCCGGTTTCCTGCGGCTACACCTGTTATCAACACCGCAACACCATGACCTACGCCGTGGACTTCGCCATGCCGGCCGACACGCCCGTGGTGGCCGCGGCTGACGGCGTCGTGGCCGCCATCACGTGGGAGATCGGCCTGCCGGCCGACAAGCACTTAGGCGATGCGCTCGTCATTTACCTCGACCACGGCGGCGGGTGGTTAACGCGCTACGTTCACCTGAGCGGCATCACCGTGCAAGAGGGACAACGGGTACGGCGGGGGGAGATTATCGGCTACGCCGGCGCCACGGGCACTGAACGCGCCCACCTCCACTTCGAGCTCAAGCACGGGGCGACCCTTCGCGCGCCCTCGCAGCCCGTGGACGAGCTCTTCGGCGGGCGGCCACCCCAAGAAGGCCACACCTACACCAGCGACAACGTTGCCCCCGCCGTCCCACCGTTGGCCCTCCGGGCCGGCCCCACGGCCACGCCTACGCCAGCCTCGCCGCTCGTCCTCGAAGCCGGCGTGAGTCTGAGCGCCACATCGGTGCAGGCCGGCGAGCCCGTCACGGTCACCTTCACGCTGCGCAACGGGGGGACCATCCCGCTCACCCTGGCCTTGGTCGGCCTCGTGGCGCGAGGAGAAGATGGCCGTCCCGTGCCGGGCACCCTGTCGGCCAAGCGAGACGTCTCCTTGGCGCCGGGGGCACGCTGGCGTCTCTCCGCGCAGCAGGTTTTTCTGGCCCCAGGTACCTTCACCTTGGCCCCCTTTGCCTTCGACGAAGAGGTGTCCCCTCTTCCCCTTGCGCCGGCCGAAGGCACCTCGCCGACGGCCAGCCTGCGCGTGACCGCAGGCCACAGCCTCTATCTCCCCCTCGTCGTCCGGTAGGAAGTCCATTTCAACCTTTTGCCCCCTTCGTGCTATCATTCCTCACACGATTACGTTCCTTGGAGACGAGCACACTTCCCATGAAATCAAGGCAGACGCCTGTCATTCTGGCCTTCAGCGGCCTGGCTTTCTGGCTCCAAGTGACCAGACTCCACGCGCAAAGCCTCTGGTACGATGAGGGTTTCAGCGCCTGGTTGGCCTCCAAGCCCGTGGCCGAGATCGTGGCCCGGACGGCCGCGGACATTCACCCCCCCTTCTACTACGTGCTGCTCCACACTTGGATGGCTTTGGCCGGCACGAGCGAGTTCAGCCTGCGCTTTCTCTCGGTCATGGCCGGGGTCCCGGCCGTGCCCCTCATGTGGGGGCTGGCCCGCCGCCTCGTGGGCCGACAGGCCGGGCCGGTCGCGGCCCTGCTCGCGGCCGTGGCACCGGTTTGGCTCTGGTACGCCCAAGAAGCCCGCATGTACACCTTGGTCACCACCTTGGGGCTCGCGGCCACGTGGGCCCTTGTGCGCCTGCTGGAACGGCCGTCCCGCCGGCTGTGGTTCCTCTACACGACGGCGCTCCTTTTGGCCGTCTACACCCAATACTACGCCTGGTTTCTCGTGGCCGCCCATGCCGTAGTTGCCATGCTCATGGGCCTTGGCCGGGGAAAGGCCGGCTGGCGAACGCTGTGGTGGCCCGTGGCGGGGTGGAGTCTGGGTTTCTTGGCCTTTCTTCCCTGGGTGCAATTCGTCGTGCTCCGCCTGGGCGCCGACCGCTCGTACTGGAGCGGCACCCTCTCGCCGCAGCGCGTGCTCGCGTCCCTGCTCACCTTCTGGGCCGCAGGCCACACCATCCCCTCCTGGCTGACGGAGCTGTTGCCCCCCTTGGTCCTCGCCCTTCTCCTAGGCGGACACCTGATTCTGTTCGTTGACCGCCGGATGCCCCGGAGAAAACGGTGGCCCGTCGCTCTTGTCATGGCCGCGTGGGTGATTGTGCCCCTGGTCGGGCTGCTGTTCATCTCCTGGGGGCGCCCCAAATACCATCCCCGGTATCTCCTCTTCACCGTTCCGGCATATTGGCTGGCCGTGACAACCCTGATCACTCGGCTTGCAGGCGAGCCCGGCCACAGGCGACGGCCCATTGGTCCGGTCCTAAGCGGGTTGACCCTGGGCACAGTGTTGGGCCTCGCTGTTCTGGCCGACATCAACCTCTACGTGGACCCGGCCTTCACCAAGGATGACTGGCGGAGTGTGGCCCGCTTCTTGGAAGAGCAACGGCAGCCCGATGAGCCCGTCCTGCTCGTGAGCGGCCACGCCTTTCCCGTCTTCACCTACTATTACCGGGATGAGGGGTGGGTGCCCCTCCCTGACAGCCCCACGCTGGACACCTCCTTGGTGCTCGGCTGGGGGGAGACGGCGCGCACGCTCGAGCAGGTGCTCAACGGCGCGAGGGGCGTGTGGCTGGTGGGGTGGCAGAATCAAGTGGTGGATCCAGACCAAATCGTGCCGCTCATCATTGCG
>JALSKA010000033.1 GCA_026989095.1 Ardenticatenaceae bacterium | reverse complement strand
CGCGTGGTCGAAGAGCAAAGGTGGGGCTTCGCCGTTGATGGTTTCGGCCGTGATCTCCACACGCCAGACATCGCTGCGCGAGGGGATCTCGTACATGATGTCCAACAGCACGCTCTCGATGATGGTACGCAGGGCCCGAGCCCCCGTCTTGTAGGCCAGCGCCTTGCGGGCCGCGGCGTGGAGGGCCTCCTCGCGGAAGATGAGCTTCACCTGGTCCATTTGGAAGAGCTTTTGGTACTGTTTGACCAAGGCGTTCTTCGGCTCCGTGAGGATGCGCACCAGGGTGGCTTCGTCGAGGGGGTCCACGCTGGTGACCACGGGCAAGCGCCCGACGAGCTCGGGGATCATGCCGTATTTCATGAGGTCTTCGGCCGTCACTTGGCGCAGCAGCTCGGCCGTGGAGGGTTCTCGCCGTCCCCCCCGCCCTTGGCCGGGCACTTTGAAGCCCATCTGGCCACGGGTGCTCATTCGCTGGGCCACGATGTGTTCCAAGCCGTCAAAGGCGCCGCCGCAGATGAAGAGGATGTTGGTCGTGTCGAGCTGGATGAAATCCTGGTGAGGATGCTTGCGTCCGCCTTGGGGGGGCACATTGGCGATGGTGCCCTCGATGATCTTCAACAGGGCTTGCTGGACGCCCTCGCCGCTCACGTCCCGCGTGATGCTGGGGTTGTCGCCCGACTTGCGGGCCGTCTTGTCGATCTCGTCGATGTAGACGATACCCCGTTCGGCCCGTGCCAGGTCAAAGTCGGCTGCTTGGATGAGGTGGAGCAGGATGTTTTCCACATCTTCGCCCACGTAGCCGGCTTCGGTCAGGGCAGTCGCGTCGGCGATGCAGAAGGGAACGTCCAGGATGCGGGCCAATGTCTGGGCCAACAGGGTCTTGCCGCAGCCCGTGGGGCCGATCAGCAGGATGTTGGACTTTTGGAGCTCCACCTCATCGTAGTCGTCGGCGTAGAAGATGCGCTTGTAGTGGTTGTACACCGCCACGGAGAGCACTTTCTTGGCCCGGTCTTGGCCGATGACGTACTGGTTGAGGCGCTCGTAGATTTCCTTGGGAGGAGGCAGGCGCTGGGGCAGGGACCCAAACGAGGGGGCCGGCTGCCGCCGCAAGGCCGGCGTCTCCTCCTCCAGGATCTCCTTGCAGAGGTCCACACATTCATCGCAGATGTAAACGGAGTTAGGGCCGGCGATGAGGCGGTTGACCTCGGCCTGATCCCGGTTGCAGAACGAGCACTGTTGGCCGCTGCCGCGCCTGGTCTTACGTGACATCCTGGCGTTCCTCCTCGAAAGTTAGCACTTCGTCAACGATGCCGTATTCCTTGGCCGCCCCGGCGTCCAAGTAGAAGTCCCGGTCGGTGTCCCGCTCGATGCGCTCCAGGGGCTGGCCTGTTGTCCGCGCGAGAATGTGGTTGAGCCGGGCGCGCAGGCGCAGGATCTCCCGTGCTTGAATCTCGATTTCAGCCGCCTGCCCTTGGGCCCCTCCCAACGGCTGGTGCATGTGGATGGTGGCGTTGGGCAGGGCGTAGCGCCGGCCCTTCGTCCCGCTCGCGAGCAGCACGGTGCCCATGCTGGCCGTCAGGCCGACGGCGATGGTCGAGACGGGCGCGTCGAGGAGCTGGATGGTGTCGTAGATGGCCAATCCGGCGTAGACCGAGCCCCCGGGGCTGTTGATGTAGAGCTGGATTTCCCGTTCGGGGTTCTCGCGGTTCAGGTAGAGCAGTTGGGCAATGACTAAGTTGGCCACTTGATCGGTGATGGGCGTCCCCAAGAAGACAATGCGCTCCTTGAGCAGCAACGAGTAGATATCGTAGGCGCGCTCGCCACGCCCTGTGGTCTCAATGACCATTGGGATGAGGGCATTTTGGAACGCCATCGGCCTTCTCATCTCCGTCCACCTGGGTGCTGGGAGCCTATGGGCCCTCATGTGTGTGAGGGAAGGGCTTGAGGCCCACGGCTGTGCGTCAGCTTCAATTTTGCCCTGAAGCTCTCAAAAGCACAAATTGCCCCTTCCCCGCCACCTGCCGGCACTCTATCCCTCGGCTTCTTCCTCGGCCGAGGTGGCCGGCACAGGCTCCTGCTCCTCTTGCTCTGTTGACTTTTCTGCCACGCTGGCAGCAATGGTCTCCTCCGGCAAAGGAGGCTGCTCCTCGCCGGTGACTTCCTCCATCAACTTCTTCAGCGCTTTGCGCCGGAGGACACGGTTATGATACCGTGAGGCGAAGGTGGACAGCATTTCCTTCGGCAGACTCTCGGGCGTCACGCCCATCTCCAACAGGAACAGGGCTAGGCTCTCGCTCGGGGAGGCAGTGATGCCCCTCGATTCGACGTAGGCGTCGAGCACGGCCTGGTACTGAAGGGCTGTTTCCACGGCCTCGCGGAGCTCCGCCTCATACTCCTCGGGGGAGAGGCCCTCCTCGTCCAGATACTCCTCGAGGGTGGTGCCTTGGGCGCGGAGCCGGTCCTCGAATGTTTCCATGAGGCGCTCAACGTGGTGTTGGACGATTTTGGGGGAATAGTCCACCTCGCTGATCTCGACTAGCTTCTCGAAGAGCTTCTCTCTTACCTTCTCCTGCGCCTCTTGCTCGGCCAAAGTTTCAATCTGCTCGCGCACCCGGCTGCGCAGCTCCTCGATGGTCTCGAAGTCGCCCACCATCTGGGCCAACTCGTCGTCAACGGCCGGCAACACGGCCTTCTTCAGGTCCTTCAGCGTGACCCGGTAGAAGACCGTGCGGCCGGCCAGCTTCTTGCCGGACCAATCTTCCGGGTAGGCGATGCTGAACTCCCGTGTCTGCCCCACGCTCATGCCCACGATCTGGCTCCAGAAGCGCTCAGGGGGGACGGCCTGGGTCTCCTGCCCGGCGACGAGAATGGGGCTTGGCTCTTCCTCCTCATCTTCGTCCTCAACGGGAATGCGTATCTCGAAATCCTCCTCTGTCACGACAGTTTCCCCGGTGAGGAGGCGGCCCTCCAAGTCAATGGTGATGAGGTCACCGTATTCGGCCGGGCCACTGGCCGGAATCCACGTGGCGTGCTCCTCGCGCAAGGCCATCAGGGCCTCTTCGACGCTTTGTTCCACTTCCTCCTCGCTCAACTCAGGAGGCACCTCTTCGACTTCGATGGAGGAGACATCGCCAAGCGTTGCTTGGGGCATGCCGGGAACTGTGAAGGTGATGGTAATCTCCTCACTGCCGGCCTCCAACCCTTGGATGTCGGGCTCCTCGGCCAACTCGACGTCGAAGATCTCCTCGCCGTAGGGCTCGAGGGCCTTGGTGATCCAGGAGATGAAGTTCTGCTCGACCACTTCGTGGAGCAGGGCATCCTCGCCTCCCAAGTAACGCACAACCACCTGATACGGGGCTTTGCCCGGGCGGAAGCCGGGGATGCGCAGCTCGCGGGCCAGCTTCTTGGCCGCCTTTCGCTTGGCTGCCTCCAGGTCCTTGCGCTCGATAGTGATGGTGAAGGTCAGGTCACCTTCGCGGCGAGTCTTTTCAACTTTCAAGGTAATGCTCCTCTTTCATAAAAGTGGTATGAATGCGCTCGCGGGCGAGCGTAGTGTGACGTGGATTCGGGGGATGTCCGTCTTCAAGACGGTGATTATACATGGTTTGAGAAGCGCGGCAAACTGATGAGCGCACCAATCCGAGCTCTTGGGCCGCCTGTGGGGCCACCTTCCACGCCCTCGGGCCGAGTTGCGCGTTCTACCCCCTGACAGTATAATCGCCCCGGTTACACCCGGCCCCGCGTCTGCGAGGGGCTCGGCGTGCCAACGGCGGACTGCCACCGAGAACAGACGAGGAGGGAGGAGATGGCGCAGGTGCGGTCGATCTGGGCGCGCCTCAGCGGGCCGGTCAAGGTGGGGCTCTCCTTCGCCTTTTTGGCGATTGCGCTCTCGCTCTTCGGCATTTTCCGCAACCCCGACATTCCCACCACCTGGCGCACGATCTTCGTGGCCGTGGTCATCGGGGGGGGAACGTGGGGGCTCATTGCGTGGGCCATTGCCACGGCCATCGTGGACGTGGAGGAGGAGCTCGAGGAAGCCTCCCAGGACGGCAGTGAGGCGTGATGGAAGGCTCATGGTGGCGCCCCTTCTGGCTGGCCGGTTTGGTGGGGTTGGTGGCGGGAGGCCTGCTCTCCTTGATGGCCTGGTGGGTGCCGGGCACTCTGGAGGGGGTGGCCTTTCTGCGCCCGGACTTGGCCGGACAGGTCGTCACTCGCCTCTTCCTCATCGCCTTGGGCCTTATCGTGGTGATGGAGATGCCCTTCATGATCTTCGTGATGGTGCGCCTGGCACGCGAAGGGTCCATCTCGGGGCATCTCCTGGTGGCCATGCACGGGGTCTACGTGGCCTTTCCCGGCGTCTACGCCCTCCTGGGGAGCACGTTAACCCAGCAGCGCTGGTGGGCCTGGCCGATGCTCTTCCTCTGCTTCATGCGCCTGGTGCTGAGCCTCCTGGCCCTTGCTGGCGTGCTCCGGCCTTAAGTCGAGACACGGGCACCCCCGCGTGACCCGATCCGCAGAGTGTCATCATGGGGAATCTGAACACTGTACGTGGGTTCTTGCTGGACATGGACGGCGTGCTCTACCGGGGCATGGAGGTACGCCCCGGCGCGCGTGAGCTGATCGAGCACCTGAACGAGCACGCCATTCCCTATCTCTGCTTGACCAACAACGCCACCCGCACGGCCGAGGAGTACGGCCAGAAGCTCGCGCGTTTGGGCATTCCCATTCCCGGGGAGCGGGTCTTGGGCACGGCCGAGACCACGGCCAAGTGGCTGGCCAAACAGGCCCCCGGCGCGACGGTCTTCGTCATCGGCACGGAGGGGCTCAAGCACGAGCTGGGCGCGCGCGGGCTTCGCCTTGTGGAGACCTCGGGGGCCGATTTCGTGGTGGTCGGCCTCGACCCGGCCTTGACCTACCACAAGCTCGAGGTGGCCACACACGCCATCTTCCGCGGTGCCCGCTTCGTGGGCACCAACCCCGACGCCACGTTTCCCGGCGCCAACGGGCTCTCGCCGGGGTGTGGGGCCATCCTGGCCGCCTTGGAGACGGCGACCGGCACGCGGCCGGTGATCATTGGCAAGCCGGAGCCCATCATCTTCCGCGAAGCCCTACGCCGACTCGGCCTTCCGCCCGAGGCCGTTGCCATGGTGGGCGACAGGCTCGACACGGACATCCTGGGGGGGCAGCGCATGGGGCTCACCACCGTCTTGGTCCTCGGGGGCGTCACGGCGCCGGAGGAGCTGGAGACAAGCCCCATCCGCCCCGATTACGTCTTCGAACACCTGCTCGACCTGCTCACGGCCTGGCGTGAGGGCAAGGCGTAACGCGGCCGGCCTTCTGCGCCCGGCCGGGGCAGCGGGGGCGTGGTGCGGGAAAGGCCGCGCGGCCCGGCTGAATATTTGACCGGCCTCTCCCTCCCGTGCTACAATACCCGGCGAGTTGAGGCGCATCGCGGATGCGCCCTTTCTTTTGTCTGTGTTCCCAATGGCCAAGCCCATGAGCTGCCAGCCGACAACGACAACCGAGCGCCCTCTGCTCTACGACCTGAGCAGGGAGGAGTGGGAATCCCTCTTGACCTCTTGGGGGGAGCCGGCCTTTCGTGCCCGCCAAATCTGGGAGTGGCTCTACCGCCACTTGGTGACTGACGTGGAGGCCATGCATACTCTGCCCCGGGCCCTCCGCGCCCGCCTGGCGGCTCACTTCACCCCGGAG
>JALSKA010000032.1 GCA_026989095.1 Ardenticatenaceae bacterium | reverse complement strand
CAGAGGCTCCATCCGCGGGAAGGACAGACCGGAGCCGGAAGGGGGACGACAATGTGCGTCCCTTTACGTGTTCAACACAGGAGCAACAGGTGGACCTTTGACATTTAGGACAGGTGATCGCCGTGAGCAAAGGGTCAAGTGATCCGCTTGGAAAGGCCTATAGGGCCACGGAGGACCCGGGGCAACATGGAAAGTGGAATCCCTTTGGGTCCTTCGTGGCCCTGTGGGTCATTTCCTTTTTAGTGACCTCTGGCACCTGCCGTAATATCCCGGGCATCCTGGGTGATGCCGCTGTTCTCCGCGGAACCGGGCCCCGGGCGCGCTCTGCCAAACGCGGTGAACGGGCCTCCCGGCCACGAAGAGGGCATCGCGCCGTGGGTGGGGGCATGTGCTGTTCCCCGCCCTCCCCTTCACCTGTGAGATATTCCATCTCCATCTATCCGTAATTCCCAGAGCGTTTTGGCGAGATGGTTGTGTTTCCAGGCTTTCCTCATTATAATGTTGCTGTTGCTGAGCACAAGAGGAGTGAACAGGTGGACAAGAGGGGCGCGAGGAGAGCGCATTTCGTGGACGAGGTGGTCCAGGTCTCACGGGCAACTGGTGGGATGCTCCCATGCTGGCGCTCAACGTGATCGAGAAGAGCCGCATCGAGAACACCGTCAAGGAGTGGTTCGAGGTCGCCGGATTTGCCTTCGACCCCTTCGTGCCCCTGAACGCGGCCACCGACTCCCGCCTCAGCCAATACATGATCCACCACGAGGCCTTCGAGGCCGTGTGGGGAGATTGGATCTCCCTCGCCTTTGCCCCGCCCGGCGGCGGCAAGACAGCCCTTTCACTGCGCGTCGCCGAGGCATGTTACGTGGGCCAGGAGACGAACCGCCCCTTCCCCGTGTGCTACGCGCCCCCCCTGCTCGCGTGGGGCGGGCGGACGCCCTCCCTGGACGATCACCTCCTCGCCATTGGCCGTGCCGCGTCCCAGCAGCTCCTGCTGGCCTTGGCCTACCGCCCCCACTGGTTCTTCCGTTTGGACAGAGCCGCCCAGGAGCGCGTGCGCCGGGTGCTCGACTGGAACCTGCCGGGCCCCCTGGCAAGCGCCTTGGACCTCTGCCGGCAGACGGGCAGTGTCGCCGAGCTGCACAGGCGCGTTCTGCCCGCCCTCTCCATCGGCGACCCGCCTGCCCCCTCCACCCTAATGCGCTTCTGCGCCACCCTGGAGAGCCTGCCGGGCGGCCGCGCGTCCGTTCCCCCGCCGGCGGAGCGTTGGGCGCAGCTCGTCCAGGTGGTGCGGGATGACCTGAAGTTCACGGCCCTTTACGTGCTCGTGGACGGGGTGGACGCCGCCCACGAGACGGCCGAAGACCCGGCCCGGGCCGCGGACATGCTGGCCCCCCTGCTCGCCCGCGGCCGAACGTGGAGTGAGGCCAAGATCTACCTTAAGGCGTTCCTTCCCGTTCGCACCCTGCCTCTCCTCGCTCACCGCTGGCCCGAGCTCTGGCACCAAGCCCGCCGCGTTACCATCACGTGGACCCCCCCGTTGTTGGTGGAGATGGTCAGGCAGCGCATCTACGTGGCCACCCAGGGGAGTTTCTCCAGCTTGGACGCCGTGAGCTCGCCGGCGCTGAGCGATGTGGAGGCAATGCTGGCCGAGGCCGTGCTGCCCTTGCCCCGGGAAATGCTCGTCATCACCCGCCGCCTCCTCTGGGAACACGTCCGCCGTGTGGGCCCCGACGGACAGATCGAGCCCCCAGACCTCGAAGCGGCTCTGGCGTGGTACAGACACCATCGGCCTGCCGGAGTGGCCGAGAGCGTGGAGATGGTCGGACAAGACCGGTAACAACGAGATAGAGGAGGAGAGCCCGTGGAGGTGAGCAATGATGCAAATTCCTCGATATCATCCTGCACTCTTCGTCAATAGAAGCGGTGAGACTCAGAATGTTGTGCATGTTGTCAGGAGGCTTCTCCGGGGGGATTCTGTCCGCAATCGCACGATCACGTTTGTGGGCGAGTACGGGCTGGGAAAATCTTGGCTGCTGACACATATACACGACCATCTGTTAGATAAATTTAGTGAACAGGAGAAGAAGCGAATTGACTTATTCCTCATTGACCTGAATCAATATAAGCACGATAATCCTGTGACGGCGGTGATGGCCATCCTCCGGCATGCCGGAAAGGAGCTCTTCCAGGAGGAGACGCCCGGCATCACCCCCGCTGAGATGAGCCGCGCCCTCGTCCACCGCCTGCGCGAGTGGCTCGGGAAAGGCCGCGTGCTCGTGGTCTTCGTGGACGGCATCTTCGACGCCAGTTGGGACTTCCTGAACGAGCTGGAAGAGTACGTCCTGGGGCCCTTGGCCATCGAACCCCGCGTCCTCCTGGTCCTCGACAGCCGGGGAAAGGGATATCCCTGGAAGACCCCCGAGCTGCGCGTTCAGGTGGAATCCAAGGAGCTCCAAGGTTTCGACGAGTCCGACACCGAGAAACAGGTGCAACGAATATGGGAAGAGACAATGAACAGGCCTCCCCCCGCCTCCCTGAACCTCAAGCACCTCCACCAGCTCACCCGGGGATACCCTCTGGCCAACTCCCTCTTCGCCGTTGCCGTGGCCGAGGCCGGCAGGGCTGACCCAGAAGAGGCCCTGGACACGGTCATCAGGGAGCTGCTGGAGTCCATGATCGATGACCAGAGCAGGTATCAGGAGTTCCGCGAGATCCTGGAGGCCCTTTGCGTGCTGCGCGCCTTCGACGAGGACCGCATTCCCCAGTTGTTGGCCGCCTACTACCGGGCGCGGGGCGACGAGGAGAGGGCGCGCGAACGGGAGCAGTGGGATTACAAGCAGACCCGCCGGGTCCGCCGCGATCTGGTCCGCCAGGCGCTGGCCTCGTGGGACGAGAAGAAGGGGGGGTTCGTTATCTCTTCGTATCTCCGCCACCTCCTGGAGACCTTCTTGAAGCAAGAGCACCCCCGTGTGTGGCGTGCGCTCCACCAGCGGGCGCTTGAGCTGTACGAGGAGTGGGCTCGGAAGTACCCGAAGACGGCATCTCGCTGGAAAAAGGAGGCCAAGTACCACGCGGAAAAGCTTCAGGAGGGGGCGTGATTTTCGCTATGGCCTGCGTCCTCGGCAGGCGGGGGAACCACACGCCACGACCTCGCAGCCGGAGCCCGGCACCACCGGTGTGGCCTGTCTATCTCCGCGCCCTGACACGGGTGTGACGGTGTCCTCTGGCGTCCGACCGGCGGAAAGGTGAGGCAGGAGAGGCGGAATGGAGATGGAAGTGCAGGCGGAGAGAATACGGTACGCGCCGGGCGAGCGCTACACCAGCGCGCGCGCCACGCCGGAGCTGGTGGGCAGACAGGAGGTGTTGCGCCTCGTCGAGCAGGCCATCGGGCAACACGGGCAGACGGCCATTGTGTACATCACCGGCGCAGGGGGCATGGGCAAGACGCGCCTGGTGCGCCACATCCTGGCCCACCCCCCCGACGTGCCCGGCCTCACCGTGGCCGAGGAGCTCATCGACCTCTACCACACCCGCGTCCACAGCCTGGCCGGCTTCATCGGCGCCGTGCTCGACGTGCTCCCCCCGCTGGCCGACAGCTTCCGCGCCGGCCTCAACCGGGGGAAGCCGGACGTGTTGGATGTCGTCCGGCGCGCCGAGATGGAGGGGTTCACCCTGGCCGAGATCATCAGCCGGCGCCGGGAGCTCACGCGCCACTTCCTGGACGTCTTCAACCGCCTTGGCGCCAGGCGGCGGGTCGTGCTGGCCCTCGACACGGCCGAGCGCCTGGACGTGGACGACCCCACACAGCGGGAGCTGGGGCTCCAGCACGAACACCCCTTCATTCTCGACTGGCTGGTCGAGGAGTTCCTGCCCCAGGTCCACAATGCCGTGGTGATCGTGGCCGGCCGGCCCGGCACGGGGCGCGTGCGCGCTCTCCTGGAGGGCGTCCGGGGCATCCGCTTTTTCCCCGTCGAGCTGCACGGGCTCACCGAGGAGGAGACCGTCCGCTACTTCGACGCCGTGGCCGCCGAGGCCCGTGCCCAGGGCGACATGGACACGGCCGAGCGGGTCGAGCGCCTGGACGAGGAGCGCCGGCGGGTGATCTTCCACAGCCTGTGTGACGAGGAGAACGGCGAGCGCACGGTGCGCCCCATCCTGCTGGCCCTGGCCATTGACCACATGGCCCTTGCCGAGCAGCCGCTGCCGGCCTTCCGCGCCGAGCTGGACGACGCCATCCGCCTGACGGCCGAGGAGCGGCAGCGCGTCCGGGACGAGCTGGGGCGGGCCATCGTGCGGGCCATCCAGGAGGAGTCCCGCCCCGCCGACGAGCTGATCCGCCACCTGGCCCTGCTCCCCAAGGGGGCCGACGTCGGCCTGTTGGCCCACGTGGCCCACGTGGACGAGGCCGAGGTGCAGGAGGCCTTCCAACACATCGAACACCTCTCCTTCATCAAGGTGCGGCCGGCCGACGAGCGCATCTTCCTGCACGACGAGATGTACGCCCTGCTCAACCGGTACATTTGGGAGCGCACCCTGCCGGAACACCGCGTGCAGGTGTGGACACAGGTCGTTGCGCACTACGGTGCGCGGGTGCGCGCCATGCAGAGCAAGCTGGCCGACCTGTACGCCCAGCTCACAGCCGGCGTCCACCCCGGCGTCCCCGAGGCCCTCCCGGAGCGAGAACGGCAGCGCATCGCCCGGCGCATTGGCGAGATCCGCTTCGAGCTCCAGGAGGCCCTGGTGGAGGACCTCTACTACACCCTGATGATGGACCCGCGCCGGGGCTTCCAGAAGTACATCCGCTACGCCGAGGAGGCCATCGTGGCCCACGACGAGAGCTTGGACATGCAATTGCGGGCCGAGCTCTGGGGGTTCATGGCCACCACGCCCCACGTCAACGGCCTCACCCAGGCCGACGTGGCCGCCGACGCGGCCGTGCGCTGGGTGAAGCGCCTGGTGGAGGTGCGGCGGGCGTATGAGAGCGCCCGCCAGGCCATTGCGCACCTGCGCGACCGCGCCCGCCACAGGCTCGAGAGGGGGGCGCCCCTCGCCGAGATGGAGCTCAACGTGTGGGAGGCCCTCATCCTCGCCGAACAGGAGGAGTACGACCGGGCCGAGGAGATGCTCGAGCGCGCCGTCGGCCAGCTCAGGGCGCACTTGGACTCTCCTCCGCCCGATCCCGTGGACCACTGGAGGCTGACCGTCGTCCTGGCCCGCGCCTACAACAACTTGGGCTACGTGCGCCGGCTCCAGGGGCGCTATCACGGCGCCAGCAGCGCCTACGGACACGCCTTGCCCCTGTGGCGCTCCGTCAAGATCGAGGTGGAGCAGGCCAACACCCTCAACAACCGTGCCTTCGTCCTGGCCGAACTCGGCCGCTTCAACGAGGGCTGGGAGCTTGCCTGGGACGCCTTCGAGCTGCGCCAGCGGCTGGGCCCCCGCGTGCCCGTGGGGCTGAGCCTCAACACCCTGGCCCTCATCAAGATCAAGGAGAACGACTTGGAGGGCGCGCGCCCCTTTGTCAGACAGGCTCTCACCCTCTTCACCGACTTGGACAACCGCTACGGCCGTGGGCTGGCCCTCCTGGCCCGCGCCGAGATCAGGCGGCGGATCAGCGACTGGGTGCCCTACATTCCCCAGGCCACGGCCTCCCACCTTGAAAGAGCCGTGGATGACGCCCGCCAGGCCGTGGCCATCTTCAGGGAGATGGGCGAAACCGACCG
>JALSKA010000031.1 GCA_026989095.1 Ardenticatenaceae bacterium | reverse complement strand
TTCCCGCCCCCCTTTCCCTGACCTTGGAGCTCAGCCATGAGGACGGGAAGCTGCGGGCTCAGTGGCACCTGCAGGCGGGGACGATGAGGTTGGGGAACGTTCCCGGCGAGGAAATCGAGGTGGTCCACTCAGCGCGGCACCAGTGGGTCATTGTGGGCCGGCGGTACTTCGGCCACCTGATTCCCCTCCTCAGCGCCGAGGCCGTGCAAGAGGCTCTCTCCTTGGACGAGCTGACGCTTGACGACGAGGAGGCCGAAACCTTCCTCGACGATGTGCTCCCCGCCGTCGCCACTGCTGATGGCATCGAGCTCGCCGGCAGCGAGCTGGAGTGGGAGGTGTTCGAGGGGACGCTCGTCCCGCGCCTCTATTTGTTCGAGGAGGAGGGGGAGCTGCGCGCTCGCCTCCGCTTCGGCTACGGCGAATACGAGGTTGACTATGACAAGCAGCTCCCCATCGAGAGCCTGGTGCGCAAGCCCGGCACGTTGACGCTGGTGCGTCTCCGGCGGGATCCCCAGGCCGAGCAGCACGCCTACAAGCTCCTCTCCTCCCACGGCCTGAAACGGGGATCGCCGCCCGGCCTCTTCCTGTTGCGCAAGAACGTGAAGCCCGTGGACTTCCTCATCCGCCACGTGCCGCGCCTGCTGGCGGCCGGCTACGAGGTCTACGGCGAGGAACGCCTCAAGAGCGTGCGCGTCAACCGAAACCGGCCCACCATTTCCCTCTTCGTCTCCTCGGGCATCGACTGGTTCGACGTGCAGGCAGTGGTCAAGTTCGGCGACGTGCCGGTCTCGCTGGCCGAGGTGCGACGGGCACTGCGCAGGCGGCAGCGGTACGTCAAGCTCGCCGATGGTTCCATTGGCGAGATTCCCGCCGAGTGGATCAAGCGCTACCGCCACCTCTTCGAGCTGGGCGAGGTGGAAGAGGAACGTGTGCGCCTGGGAGCCCACCATGCCCTGCTCCTGGAGGAGCTAGCCGCCGAGAGCGACGCCTTCGACGCCGACGCCCGCTTTCGGGAGCGGCTCCAACGGCTCAAGGATTTCACGGGCATTGAGCCCCGGCCGGTGCCGCAGGGGTTCACGGGCGAGCTGCGCCCCTACCAGAAGGCCGGGTACGACTGGCTCCACTTTCTCCACGAATATGAGTTCGGGGGCTGCTTGGCCGACGACATGGGGCTGGGCAAGACGGTTCAGGTGCTCGCCTTCCTCCTCTCGTTGCGGGAGAGCGGCCACGTCAAGGCGGCCGATCTCATCGTGGTGCCCCGCTCACTGCTGGTCAACTGGGAACGGGAGGCCGCCCGCTTTACCCCTTCGCTGCGCGTCCTCGTGCACGCCGGCGCCGGCCGCACCAGGTCCTCCGAGGGTTTCGACCACTACGATCTGGTCGTGACCACCTACGGGCTGGTGCTCAGGGACCTGGAATTGCTCCGCGCGTATCACTTCCACTACGTGGTGTTGGATGAATCCCAGGCCATCAAGAACCCCGCGGCCAAGACCTCGCGGGCTGTGCGGCTGCTGCGCAGCGATCACCGCCTGGCCCTCACGGGCACACCCGTGGAGAATTCCTCCTTGGAGCTCTGGGCCCAGTTCGCCTTCTTGAACCCGGGGCTGCTGGGCAACTTGGAGTACTTCAAGCGGGAGTTCGCCGGCCCCATCGAGCGCCACAACGACCACGAGGCGGCCCAACTCCTGCAGAGAATGGTGCATCCCTTCATCCTGCGGCGCACCAAGGAGCAAGTGGCCCCGGAGCTGCCGCCGCGCACCGAACGGGTGCTCTACTGCGACATGGAGCCGGCCCAGCGGCGCCTCTACGAGCGCTGGCGTGACCGCTACCGGGCCATTGTGCTCGGCCTGCTCGACGAGGCGCAGAGCGGCGCCCAAGTGCGCATGAAGATCCTCGAGGGGCTTCTGCGGCTCCGCCAGATCGCCATCCACCCTCTCCTGGTGGAGGAGAAGTTCCGGGGCCGCTCGGCCAAAATGGAGCTCCTCGCAGAGCTCCTGGAGACCCTGCGCGCCGAGGGGCACAAGGCGTTGATCTTCTCCCAGTTCGTCCAAGTGCTCAAGCTCGTGCGCCAGGAGTTGGACCGGCAGCAGGTGCCCTACGCCTACTTGGACGGACGAACCCGCAAGCGCCAAGCACAGGTGGACCTCTTCCAGCATGACCCGTCCGTTCCCTTCTTCCTGATCAGCCTGAAGGCGGGCGGCTTGGGCCTCAACTTGACCGCCGCCGACTACGTGATTCACATCGACCCCTGGTGGAACCCGGCCGTGGAGGCCCAAGCGGCCGACCGCACGCACCGCATCGGGCAGGAGAAGCCGGTCTTCATCTACAAGCTCATCACGCGGGACACGGTGGAGGAGAAGATCTTGCAGCTCCAGGAGCGCAAGCGCCAGTTGGTGGACCAGCTCATTACCACGGACCGTCAGTTCCTCAAGACGCTCTCCCGGGAGGAGATCGAGATGCTGTTCGCCAGCGCATGATTGTGTCGTCCTGTGCAGAGTGCGCGGGATGTGCGAAGGGCGGGGAAAGGGCGGAGCCCCTTGTTCAAGAGCCGGTTTGCAGAAATGGAGAACACCCCGCGCATCATGCGCGGGGTGTTCGTTTTCGGCATCTGGCTTGCGTGAATTTACTCGGCCGGCCCCTCCTTGTACACCTCGGGCACGTCAGGCCCTTCGGCGTAGAGGAAGCCCACCAGCCCCTTCTCCAGCCGCGTGAGGGCGTGGTCCACGAGGATGTAGCGCCCCGGCACTTCGACGGTGAACTCCACCACGGTGGCCCCGCCCGGCGGCACGA
Source organism: Ardenticatenaceae bacterium (assembly GCA_026989095.1). Lineage (GTDB taxonomy): Bacteria > Chloroflexota > Anaerolineae > Ardenticatenales > Ardenticatenaceae > WFWG01. The sequence goes on along the minus strand of JALSKA010000031.1, from coordinate 2,935 downwards.
GCGTGGTCTGCACGTTGGTCAGCGGCGGGCTGGTGAGATCGGCTTCGTCGTACACCCGGTCGAAGATCTCGCCGATGATGTGGAAACTGCTGATCAGGTTGGGGCCGCCCACGCCGAAGTAGATGCGCACCGTCTCGCCCGTGTTGACGCGCAGGGCGTACTCGTCGCGGGTCAGGCCGCCAGCCATGCCGTTGAAGACCACGTACTCGGGTTCCTCGGCCATCAGCTTGTCGAAGCTGAACTCCTGGAACCCCTTCTCGCCCGTCCGGCCTTGGGTGTAGATCTCGCCCTGCATGACGTAGAACTCGCGGTCTACCTCGGGGAGCCCGCCCTCGGGCTCGACGAGGATCAGGCCGTACATGCCGTTGGCAATGTGCTGGGCCACCAGGGGCGTGGCGCAGTGGTAGACGTAGAGCCCGGGCTGAAGCCCCTTGAAGGTGAAGACCCGCTCCTCGCCCGGCGGCGTCTGGGTGAGCACGGCGCCGCCGCCCGGCCCGTTGACCGAGTGGAGGTCAATGGAGTGGGTCATCTGGCTGTCGGGGGAGTTCTTCAGGCGGATCTCCACCGTGTCCCCCTCGCGGATGCGAATCATGGGGCCGGGCACCTTGCCGCCGAAAGTCCAGTAGGTGAAGGTGGTGCCGTCGGCGAGCTGCCCGACAACTTCCTTCGTCTCCAGCTCGACGCGCACCAGTGTGGGCTCCCGGTCGCCGACGGGGGGCGGCACCTCGGTGGGATCGCGCACGATGTCCTCGCCCACCGCGGCGCCGGCCTCTTCTTGGTCCTCGCCGGCGACGTCCTCAACTACCTTGATGACGCCCTCCATGCCGGCCTCCCGGTGGCCGGGCACCGTGCAGTAGTAGGCGAACTCGCCCACTTTGTCGGCCCGGAAGGCGAAGGTGGAGCTGGAGCCCTTGGTGGCAATGTGGTCGCTGTGGGCGTCGAAGTCGGGGAAGGCCACGTCGTGCTCGATGCCGTCGCCGTTGACCAGGGTGATCTGCACGACGGCGCCCTTGGGCACCACGAGGGTGGGGTTGAACTGGCCGTCGATGTCACCGCCCTTGCCCACGAACCCCAGGCCCTTGGGCCCCAAGGCCGTCTCCAGGGTGAAGGTCACGTCGGGCACGTAGTCCACGTCGGCATCCTGCTTGCCGTGGTCGTCGTCGCCGCCGTCACCGTGATCGTCGTTGGCCGGGGCAGCGTCGTCGCCGTGATCGTCGTTGGCGTCCTTGTTGGCCACGTTCATGGTGTCCGCTCCCTCGCCCTCGCCGTGGTTGTCGGCAGCTTCCTCGCCGGCCTCGTCGGCGGAGGGCTGATCGGCCGCTGCCGCTTGGGCCACTTGGCTGTCGGGCCAGGGGTTGGGCTGAGCAGCTTGGGCACATCCGCTGAGCACCAGCACGAAGAGAACGGCAAGTATGAGCCAGGCTTTCAGATAGGTTCGCGTGATCATGGGTCGTTTCCCTCCTCCCTCGTTCTGCTTGGAATCGTGTTCCGTCTGGTGTGGTTTTGGCCAACCAGGGGGCAGCTATGCACCCCTCTTCCCCCTGGGGGGGATTTCTGCCTCTACTCTACACGAAGTGGGCGGCCACGGGTACTGAACAATGTCACGGCTTGCCGTGACGTTTGCCATTTGGCCGCGTGCGCCGGCCGCGTCGTGCTCACTTGCCGAACGGGCAGGGGTCCGTATACTTGTGGCAGCAGAGAATCCGTTGCCGTTGGGCGGGGCTGCTGGAAGGGCCCTGCTCCTCGGTCACGGCCGGACGAGGGAGGCGAGAAACGATGACAGCGCCGACGTCGCTGGTGACTTGTCCCATCTGCGGCCACGAGCGGCCACCTCAGATGATGGCTGAGTGTCGCCAATGTGGGCAGCCCTATTGCAAGCGGTGCAGCGCCCTGCGTGCGGCCATGCGCGAGGCCATGTGGAGCGAGAGCTGGCACCACGTGCCGCCCCACTGGGAGGGGAGGTGCAGCCGCTGCTTCGAGGCAGAGGCCGCCCGCCCCCGGCGGTGTGCGTCCTGTGGCCAGGAGCGAGCGTACCTGGACATCTTCTGGGGCTCGCCCTGTGACAAGTGTGGCGACTATGTGTGTTACGAGTGCGCGTTGGCCAAGAAGCGGGCCGGCGGCGGGTGGGAGGCCCCGGGCGGTGTCTGGGATTACCGGTGTCGGCGCCACGTGGGGCTCATCAAGTTCGGCTGGAAGAGGCCCGAACGGCCGCCCAATTATGAAGGACAGCGGGCATCGTGAGGCTCCGCCGGCGACCGGGCCGGCCGCTTCCCGGAGAGGCGGGCGCCTCCTGCTCCTCTCGGCCGACTGGCAGACCCGAGCTCTCACGCTGGCCGAGCTTCAGGCGCGCGGCCACGATGTGTTGGCCCTGCCGGGGTTCACGTGGGGCATGAAGGCCCTGCTCCAGCACGGCGTGTCGCCCTCCCTGGTGATCGTGGACGTGAAGGGGGACCCCGACGTGAACCCAGAGCGCGTGCGCCAACTGAGGCGCCTGTTGCCGGGTGTGCCCACGGTGCTCGTGGTGGGCGCCTTCGAGCGGAGCCGCTTCGAGCCCCTCCGCGGCGAGGTGGACGCCTTTCTGGTGCGCCCGCTCACGGTGGGGGAGTTGGCGGATGTGGTGGAGCAGGTGTGTAATGGGGTGACAGGAGAGAAAATATAATGGCGCAACACCACTCTACAAGCCCACAAAACGCCCGCGACTTTGAGGAACAAGTTGTTCAAAAATGCCAAGAGTTAGGCTTAAGAGTCTACAGACAAGCAAAAATGGGTACGCGGATATGGGGTGCTAAGCGCAAAGTGGACATCGTTGTTGAGCATCCTCAAACAAGAAAGCGATTGGGAATTGAATGTAAATATCAAAAGAAAAAAGGTACAGCAGAGCAAAAGATCTACGCAACATTGGAAGATATGAAAGCTTGGCCAATTCGTGGTATAG
>JALSKA010000030.1 GCA_026989095.1 Ardenticatenaceae bacterium | reverse complement strand
TAGAGGAGAGGAGCTGGAGGACGGTGCCACCGTGAAAGGCAAGGGACACCATCGCCCCGGCGCGCTGCATCGCCCCCAGAATGCGGGCCTGGAGGTACTCCCGCACCACGTTGCGGGCCTGCAGGGGCGTGGGCGCAGCGCGCACCAGGTCGGCCAGGTACTCTTTCATAACAATTCGTACTCCTCCGCCTCGGCGCGGGCCAGTTCGACGATCCGCTCCGCCGCCCGCACCATCTTGGGCCGGTCGAACCGGGCGGCCATCCGCTGCAGCACGTCCGGATCGAGCCGGTCCAGGTTCTGGAGCCGCAGTTCGCGCAGGTACTCCGGCGCGTCACCCCCCGGCGTCAGGTAGATCAGGTCGAGTAACGCCTTCTCCGGCGTGGCGACGAAGGCGGCCTGCCCCTTTCCCAGATCGAGCCGCCGGTAGCCGAAGAAGAGGTCCGGTTTGAGGTGGCGGAACTCGAAGGTGCCCAGCGGCGTCTCCCAACGACCGGGCCGGGCGGTGGTCACACTGGTGACCGTGGGGACGACCTCGGGGATGAGGCCGTAGTAGGCGAGGGCGGATTGCAGGCTGACGTAGGAGCCGCGCACCATTCGGTTGGCGACGAGGAAGGGGTGGGGTTTGACCTTCTGGTAGGGCGGGGCCAAGGCGTAGAGGCCACGGCGGAGTTGGTAGAGCCGCCCGGCGCGGACCCAGCGGGAGAGTTGCCGCCGCACGTGGCGCGGGTCCACCCTTCCGGCCAGGAGGAGGCCGGTCTCGAACACCGGCTCGTCGCCGACGATGTGGAGGAGTTGCTCGAAATTCATACAGACAAAATACCATAAATGGCAAGTTATTGCAACAGTTTTTCAGAATTCCCCCGCCCCTCTCACCGAATGGGCGGCAAAGCCGTCCAGTCGTAGCCGATGTCGGGGTCGTCGTGGGGGATGCGCCCCTCGTCGTCGGGGTTGTAGACTTGGGAAGTGATGTAGAACAGGTGGGCTTCGCCGCTGAGCACTTTGCACCCGTGGGCCACGCCGGGCGGGATTCTGAGGACCACGGGCTCGTAGTTGTCACCCAAGTAGACTTCCTGGAGCACTTTGTACGTGGGGGAGTCGGGGCGCATGTCGTAGAGGGCCACTTTGATGTTGCCCACGGGCACGTACCACCAGTCCACCTGGTGCCAGTGAATGTGCCACGCCTTGGCCACGCCCGCGAACATGCGGCTGTGGCTCCACTGGCCGAACCCTTCCCCGAAGAACTCGTCCGTCACCCGGATGAGCTCGCGGAAGAAGCCCCGCCCGTCCCGGTGGGTCACCAATGGTTTGAGCACAACGCCCTCGATAGTGGTGTCCGACGATGCCGCGGTCATTGCGCGATCTTGCGTGCTCATTGGGTCTCCTCCTCAGGTCACTCCCACTCCAACTTGCCCAACACCTCCTGGACGGCCTCCTCCTGGCGCCGGCGCTCAACGCCCGTGGAGAAGTAGACGGCCTCGGGGTGATGCACCACGAGGGCCGCCGTGCTCTGCTCGGGGATGAGCTGGAAGCCCTCGGAGAGGCGCACCCCGATGCGCTCGGCCCCCAGCAGGCGCAGCACGTCCGCCTGCTGCTCCACGTCAGGGCAGGCCGGGTAGCCCCAGGAGTAGCGCAGCCCGCGGTTGGCCGGCAGGCCCAGCTCCCGCCGGATAAGACGGTTGGTCCACTCGGCCAAGCCCTCGGCGAGTTGGTTGGCAAAGCCGTTGATGAAGTACGCCTCCGTGTACTCGCCGGCCGCCTGAAGCTCCTCGATGCGCCGGGTGGCCTCGGGGCCGGCCGTGACCACCTGAAGGGCCACCACGTCACGCCCTTCCTCGGCCTCCAGGAAATAGTCGCTCAAGCAGAGGCGCCGGCGGTCGGGCTGGCGCGGAAAGGTGAAGCGGGCGATCACCTGCTCGTGATCCTCGGGGTCGAAGATGAGCAGGTCATCCCCCTCGGCAGCGGCGGGGAAGTACCCGTAGACTACGCCGAAGGAGAGCCAGCCCGTCTGGACCAACTCGGCCTCCAGGCGGCGCAGGGCCGGCTCGAAGACCGTGCGCACCAGCTCCTCCCACGCCGGGCCCCGCTTGCCCCGGCCGCCCCAGTGGAGGCGGTAGAGGGTCTCCAGGTCAAAGTAGCCCACCACCTCGTGGATGTCGATCTCCTCGCGGGCCACCAGGCGCGCGCCCCAGAAGGGTGGCGTAGGAATGTCGGGGGCCGGGGGCACCACGCGGGAGACAGGCTGCTCCTCTGTTGCCCCAGGACGGCGGGCGCGCTCGGCCTGAAGGGCGCGCCGGGCCTGCTCCACGACCTGTTCCCTGAAGAGATCCCGCTCGTCGCTCACCAGCTTGTCCATGACGGCCAACCCCTCGAAGGCGTCCTGGCAGTAGAAGACGCCCCCGGGGTAAGGACGGCCGTCCTCCATGAAGAGAATGCGGTAGCCGAAGCGCCGGTTGATGGCCGCCCCGCCGATGAGCACGGGAATCTCGAGCCCTCGCTTGTAGAGCTCCTGCACGCAGATGGGCATCTGTTTGCTGGTGCTCACCAACAGGGCGCTCAGGCCGATGGCCGTGGCGTTGTGCTCCAGGGCCGCGTCGATGATCGTGTTGACCGGCACCTGCTTGCCCAAGTCGATCACCCGGTAGCCGTTGTTGCTCAAAATTGTGCCCACCAAGTTCTTGCCGATGTCGTGAACGTCGCCGAAGACCGTGGCCAGCACCACTGTTCCCTTGGTGGCGCCGTTGACCCGCTCCAAGTAGGTCTCCAGCCGGGCCACGGCCTTCTTCATCACCTCGGCGCTCTGCAACACGAAGGGCAGGATGAGCTCGCCGGCGCCGAACTTGTCTCCCACCTCCTTCATGGCGGGGAGCAGCACGTTGTTGAGCACCCACACGGGATCGTGGTTGCTCACGGCCGCGTCCACCAGGGCCTCGACGCCCTCCTTCTTGCGGTGGACCACGTGCCAGTAGAGCTTCTCCTCCACGCCCATGCCCTCGGTGGGATCACGCTGCTCCTGGGCACGGGTGGGGGAGGCGTGTTCCTCGAAGTAGGCGATGACCCGGGGCAGGGCATCTTCCCGCCGGTCGAGGAGCAAGTCGTCGATCAATTCGCGCTGTTCGGCCGGTATTTCGGCGTAAGGAGTGATGTGGCGCGGGTTGACGATGGCCAGATCGAGCCCCGCCTGGACGGCGTGGTGGAGGAAGACGCTGTTGATCACGGCCCGGGCGGCCGGCTTGAGCCCGAAGGAGACGTTGCTCACCCCTAGGATGGTGAGCGCCCCCGGCAAGTGCGCCTTCACGAGCCGCACACCCTCCAGGGTTTCGAGGGCCGCGCGGCGCAGTTCGGCTTGGCCGGTGGTGACGGGGAAGGTGAGCACGTCGAAGATCAGGGCGTCGGGGGAGAGGCCGTGCTCTTGCGTGGCGATCTCGTAGATGCGGCGGGCCACGGCCAGCTTGCGCTCTGCCGTGCGGGCCATGCCCTCTTCGTCGATGGTGAGGGCCACCACGGCCGCGCCGTGCTGCTTCACCAGGGCCAACACCCGGTCGAGCCGTTCCCGTCCCGATTCCAAGTTGACGGAGTTGACGATGCCCCGGCCCGGGTAGGTCTCCAGGGCCACCCGGATGACCTCCGGCTCGGTGGAGTCGAAGGCCAGCGGTGCCTCCACGCTCATGCTGAGGAGCTTGACGAGCCGGCGCATCTGTTCGGCCTCGTCCGAGCGCTCGGTGAGGGCGGTGCAGACATCCAACACGTGGGCGCCGCCGGCCACCTGCTCGTGGGCGATCTCCACGATGGCGTCATACTCCTCCCGCAGGAGCAGCTCCTTGACCTTGCGGCTCCCCTGGCTGTTGACCCGCTCGCCCACCAGGGTGGGGGGAGGTTCCTGGACGAGCTCCACGGCCCGCATGGCGCTGGCCACGCGGGGGCGCGTGTCCGCGCGCTCCGGCCGGGCCGCCCAGGGGTCAAGCCCGCGGACGCCCTCGACGAGCAGGCGGATGTGGTCGGGCGTGGTGCCACAGCAGCCGCCGATGATGGTACACCCGAACTCCCGCACGAACTGGAGCAGCATCTCGGCCATGGGCTCCGGCTCCATGGGGTAGACCGCCTGGCCGTCCACGTTGATGGGCAGGCCGGCGTTGGGAATGGCCGAGACGGGCAAACGGGTGTGGCTGGTGAGGTAGCGGATGGGCTCGCGCATGTAGTCGGGGCCGGTAGAGCAGTTGAGCCCCACAACATCGATGCCCAGCGGCTCCAGGATGGCCAGCGCGGCCGCCACGTCCGTGCCCAACAACATGCGGCCGCTGGTGTCGAGGGTGACCTGCACCTGAAGGGCAGCGCGAATGCCTGTCTCGCCCATGGCCCGCTTGAGCCCCTCCACAGCGGCCTTCACCTCCAAGATGTCCTGGCTGGTCTCGACGAGTAACACGTCCACGCCGCCGCGCAACAGCCCCACGGCCTGCTCGCGGAAGACCTCCACCAGGTCCGCGTAGGTGACATCGCTGAGGCTGGGGTCGTTGGACGAGGGCAGCTTGCCGCTCGGCCCAATGGAGCCGGCCACGAAGCGGGGCTTCTCGGGCGCGGCGTACTCGTCGGCCAGCCGGCGGGCCAGGCGGGCGGCGGCCTCGTTGATCTCGATGACCCGATCCTGAAGGCCGTACTCGGCCAGGGTGATGCGGTTGGAGCGGAAGGTGTTGGTCTCGATAACATCGGCGCCCACGTCCAAGTAGGAGCGGTGGATCTGGGCGATCACGTCGGGCCGCGTGATGCAGAGGTAGTCGTTGCACCCCTCGTACTGGGGGCCGCCGAAGTCCTCGGGGCCCAAATTGAACTTCTGGATGGACGTGCCCATAGCGCCGTCGTAGACAATGGCGCGGGCACGCAGTGCCTGCACGTAGCGGGTTGCTCGGTCTTCCACGGCCATCTCCCCCCTTCCTTGCCACATCCGGCAGGGCGCCGCGCGTCCTCCTGAGAAGAAGGCCGGGGGCTGTTCTCCCCGGCCCGCACACGTCCGTTTGCGCTTCCCCGCCGGGTTTTCTCACCGCACGGCGGCCTTCTCCCGCCGCAGGGCCTCCAACATCTCCTCCACGGAGGTGAACTTCACCCGGGGCCGGCCGGCGGCCTTGCCCCGCTCGACCTCCAGGCGGTCGATGATCTTCCAGTCCTCGAAGGAAACGTAATTGGGCTGGCGCTCGCGCACAAAGCACTCGGCCGCCTCGGGGTCGGGCGCGTCGGGGTCGAGGAGGCGGCCGGCCTCCACGTCCTCCACCATGCACTCCACCGTCTCCAGGGCGTCGGGCTTGTTGGTGCCGATCACCCCGGTGGCCCCCCGCTTGATCCACCCGGCGCAGTAGAGTCCCGTCAGGGGTTCGCCGCTTTCAGGGTCCACGACGCGCCCCTTCTTGTTCCAGATCACGCCCCAGCGCTCGTGGAAGGGCAGGCCGGGCAGGGGAGCGCCCCGGTAGCCGATGGAGCGGAAGACGAGTTGCACGGGGATCTCCTCGAACTGCTCGGTCGCGCGCGGCCGCAGCGTGCCGGCCTCGGTCATGTAGAGTTCGTTCCTGACGAGCTTCAGGCCGTCCACCTCGCCGGCCTCGTTGGCGTGGGCCTCGACAGGCGAGACCAGGAAGCGCAGGTAGAGCACGCGCCGTTTGGCGCCCGAGGGGCGCTCGCGCACGTACCCGCGCAGGATCTCCAACTTGCGCAGCGTCTCCTTGTCGGGATGTTCCTCGACAGCCCGCCGGCTCAGCTCGTCCAACTCGGCCTCGTCGGGCAGCACCACCACCTCGGCGTCGGCCAGCTCGCCCAGCTCCTTGATTTCCGGGGGCGTGAAGGCCGCCTGAGCCGGACCGCGCCGGCCCAACATGTAGACCTCCCGGACGTTGCTGTTGGCCAGCGCCTCGAGGGCGTAGTCGGCGATGTCCGTCTGGAGCAGCTCCTCGCGGGTCTTCAGGAGAATGCGGCACACGTCCACGGCCACGTTGCCCACGCCCACCACGGCCACCAGCTCCTTGGAGAGGTCGAAGGTCAGGTGGGCGTAATCGGGGTGGCCGTTGTACCAGGCCACGAACTCGCGGGCCGAGTGGAACCCCTGCAATTCCTCGCCGGGAATGCCCAGCTTGCGGTCGCCTTGGGTGCCCGTGGCGAAGACAATCTGGTGGTAGTGGCGCCTGAGATCGTCGAGGGTCACGTGTCGGCCGTACTCCACGTTGCCGAAGAAGCGGAACTCGGGGCGGCGGGCCAGTTTCTCGTAGATGCGCGTCACGTTCTTGATCTTCTGGTGGTCGGGGGCCACGCCGTACCGGACGAGCCCGAAGGGGGTCGGCAGGCGCTCGAACATGTCCACCTGGACGGTGTAGGTCTTCTGGCGGAACAAGTGCTCCACGGTGTAGAAGCCGGCGGGCCCTGAGCCGATGACGGCCACCCGCAGCGGACGTTCGGCCGTGCCAATCGAAGCCATGTCGCACCTCCCTGGTCAGCTCGCGTTCTGGGGTTCGTCGGCCATGATCTGAGTTTGAAGGGTGTCCACCTCGCCCCGGTAGAGGTCCCGCTGGGCCTTGACCACGTCGCCGATGGAGACGATGCCCACGAGCCGGCCTTCTTCCACGATGGGAAGGTGGCGGAAGCGGCGTTCGGTCATGGTGTGGGCCACGGAGTGAACATCGTCCTGAGGGGTGCCGGTTACCACATCCCGGGTCATGATCTCCTCAACGAGCATCGCACAGACATCCCGGTCCTCGTGGCGGGCGGCCGCGCGCACGATGTCCCGCTCGGAGATGATGCCCACCGGGCGGCCGGCCTCGTCCACGACCACGAGGGCGCCGATGTTGTGGCGGGCCAACAGGCGCACGGCCTCGCGGACGGCCTGGTGGGGCCGGATAGTGATCACGTCACTTCCCTTCGTGGCCAGAATCGTGCGGACGTTCATGGGCGCCTCCTTTCCTACACGCCTCTTTCGGGTTGATCGGTCGCAGCGCCGGCCGCCACACATCATGCTGTGGCTCGACGGGCTTTCCCCTCGCCCCTCTCCCTCGCCGGCGCGCCGGCTGCCGGCCATCACGTCGTGGTCTCGACGGGCTCCAGCAGCCGAATGAGGTGGTCGATCAGGTCCGAGCGGGTGATGATCCCCACCAGATTGCCGGCATCGTTGACTACCGGCAGCCCGCCGACCCGCGCCACGCGCATGAGCTTGGCCGCTTCTACCACGGGCGCCTCGGCCTCGATGGTGTGGACGGCCGTGTGCATGATCTCGCCCACTGTGTGTTGGGCCAGGTGCTCCACGGCCTCCTCGGGCGTCTCCTGGAGGAAGGGCGAGTCGGCGGCCAGGCGCACGTCGCGGTCGGACACGATGCCCACCAGCCGGCCGGCCTCGTCCACGACGGGGAGCCGGCGCACGTGATTGTTGAGCATGAGGCCCAAGGCCTCGTCGAGCGGCGTGTCCGGCCGCACGGTGATCACGTCTCTGGTCATCAGTTCACTCACCGGTGTAACCCGTGGCGTGCCCATGATGCCTCCTCCCCTGCCGAGTTCTTCCCCTCATCCGGCCGACAGCGACGGCTCCACCGCCGCGCGGATGATCTGCGCGGCCAACTCATACTTGTGAAAGGGGGGCATGATGTAAATTCCCTGGACCAACTCCCGCAGGTGAGCCACCAGCTCCTGGGCGATGCGCACGCCCTCGGCCGGCTTCTCCTCCGCCTGCTCCATGCGCGCCATGATGTGGGGTGGGATCTCGATGCCCGGCACCTCGTTGTGGAGGAAGCGGGCGTGGCGCTCGTTGTAGAGGGGGAGGATGCCCACCAGCACGGGAATTTCGACGGGGCCGCCGTAGGCGTCCAGGAAACGATGTACTGTCTGCACGTCATACACGGGCATGGTGAGGGCGAAGTCGGCGCCGCTGGCGATCTTCTTGCGCAGCAGCTTGACCTCCCGCTCGAGCCGGGCGGCGTTCAAGTTGAGGGCGCACCCCACCAAAAAGCTCGTCGAGGCGCCGATGGAGTTCCCGGCGTAATCGCGCCCCTGGTTGAAGCCTTCCTTGATGAGCCGCATGAGCCCGGTGGGCACGATGTCGTAACTGTCGGTGGCGTCGGGGTAATCGCCGATGGCCGTGGGATCGCCCATGACGACGAAGATGTTGCGCACGCCCAGCGCGTGGGCGGCCAACAGGTCACCTTGGATGCGCAGGAGGTTGCGCCCGCGCGTGGGGAAGTGCAACACCGTCTCGATGCCCACCCGGCTCTGGATGAGGTGGGCCATGGCCCAGGGGCTCATGCGCATCCTGGCCAGGGGGCTGTCGGCCACGTTGAGCACAGTGGCGCCGGCCTCCTTCAACATGGCGGCCGCCGTCAGCACGTCGGAGAGGTCGCAGCTCTTGGGCGGGTCCATCTCCACGGTGATGACGAACTGGCCGGAGGCCAGGGCACGGGCCAAGCGGGTGGGCCCTTGGGCAGCCGGCGACGGCCTCTCCTTCACGGCCGGCGAAGGCACTACGGTCACAGGGCGCTCCCCGGCCCGCCAAGCGTCCAGAGCCGCGCGCATAGCCCGCACGTGGTCCGGCGTGGTGCCGCAACACCCGCCGATCAGGCAGACGCCGGCCTCGGCCGCCTCCCGGGCGAAGTCGGCGAAGTAGTCGGGCGTGGCCGGGTAGAGGAGCCGGCCGCCGATCTGCTCGGGCCAGCCGGCGTTGGGCATGGCCGAAACGGGGCCGGGGGGCGTCAGCGTCAACATCTCCCTGGCCGCGGCCAACACGCTGCGGGGGCCAATGCCGCAGTTGGCCCCCACCATGTGGGCGCCGGCCTCCCGCAGTGTCCGGGCCACCTCCCTGGGAGCGTGGCCGAAATTGGTGACCCCCTCCTGCCCGAAAGTCATCTGGGCCACAACGGGCACCTCCGGGGCCACCTCGCGGGCGGCCAACACGGCCTCGCGCAGTTCGGCCAAGTTGCTGAAGGTCTCCAGGACAATCAGGTCCACGCCGGCCTCGACGAGGGCGGCGATCTGTTCGGCGAAGGCCTCGCGGGCTTCCTCGGGCCTCAGCCGGCCCAAGGGGGCCAAGTTGCGGCCCAAGGGCCCCACGGAGCCGGCGACGAAGGCCGGCTGGCGCACGTGGCGGCGGGCCTGGAGGGCAATCTCCACGCCGGCCCGGTTGATCTCCACCACCTTGTCGGCCAGCCCGTGCTCGCCCAGCTTGAAGCGGTTGGCGCCGAAGGTGTTGGTCTCGATCACCTCCGCGCCGGCCAGCAGGTACATCTCGTGAATGTCGCGCACCAGCTCGGGGCGCTCCACGTTCACGGCGTCGAAACACTCCTTGAAGGAGACGCCCCGGGCGTAGAGCATCGTCCCCATGGCGCCGTCGGCCAGAAGAGGGCCTTGGGAAACGCGCGTCAGAAACGGGTGTTGCATGGTCGGCCTCCGCCGAATGTCCGTGTTCGCACGGGGTGTGCCATCCGAGAGGCAATTATAGCACGCTCGTCGGCATCGGGCGAGTGAACGCCGCTCCTCCACTTGCCGAAAAGAGGCTCACCGTGATGCGCAACGCTTCCCGCCGCCGACCTACGCCCCTTCGCAATTGTGGGTTCTTCCACTTTGTTGTATAATCTGCCCGCCCGACTGCGCGGAACCTGTATTTCGAGCGGCACCCCCGTGTCGTCCCGCCCGTTGTCGTTTCACACGAGGAAACCGCGTCTGTGCCGGGGTCTCCTTGTGTCCCGTCGAATTCCCAAGCCAACGCGCAGGATCAGCGGGCCCGGTGCAAAGATTTGAAGGAGGTGAAGGACACCATGAACGAACATGCGGACATCCACAAGGCCGGCCTCGCGCCAGATGAAGGAGCCGAGGCCACGGGCCCCTCCGCGGAGCCCGCCGAGCCCTCCCCCAACACTCCCCCTGAAGCCACAGCCGACGCCCCGTCCTCAGAATCCGCCGGCTCCGGCGAACCCAAACGCCGGCGCCGACGCCGCCGCAAGCGCGCCCCCACCATCTCCATCCAAGAGCTGGAACCCGGCATGGAGTTGAGCGGCGTGGTGCGCAACATCCAACCCTTCGGCGCCTTTGTGGACATCGGCGCTGAGACCGACGGCCTGGTCCACATCTCCGAGCTGCGCGACGGCTTTGTGGAGAAGGTGGAGGACGTCGTCCAAGTGGGCGATGTGGTTACCGTGCGCGTCAAGGACGTGGACGTGGACCAGGGGCGCATCAGCCTCACCATGCGCTCGGGCACGGCCGAGGGGCGCACCAAGCCGGAGCGCAAGCGGCTTCCCCTGGAGGCCATCCAAGAGGGCCAGGAGTACACCGGCATTGTGGCCAGCATTGTGGACTTCGGCGCCTTCGTGGACATCGGCGCCGAAACGGACGGCCTCGTCCACATCTCCGAGCTCAGCGACGCGCGGGTGAACCGGGTCGAGGACGTGGTCGAGGTGGGCCAGGAAGTGACCGTGCGCGTGCTCAGCGTGGACCGCGAGCGCAACCGCATCAGCCTGACCATGCGGGCCGAGCCGACCGCCGCGGAGCTCTCCCACTACGTGGAAGAGGAGCGGGAGCCGTCGCCCACCCTGTTCGCCATCGCCTTCGCCCGCGCGGCCGAGCAGCGCAAGCAGAAGAAACGCAAGGGGGCGAGCCAACAGGAAGAGGACGAATCCCCCATGATGGACATCATCCGGCGCACGCTGGACCAGCTTCAGGCTTCGGACTCATAGCCATCCGCCTCTTCCTGGTTGGCCGTCCGCGGCCCGTGCCTGACTTGTGCTCATGGTGACACACATTGGCCGGTATCTCCGCCTGATGTTTGCCGATCCTCTGCGGCAGCTTCAGCTCTCCTTGGCCTTGCTCCTCTGTCTCGTCGCCGTGGGCACCGTGGGCTACATGGTGTTGGAGGAGATGTCGTGGGCCGATGCCCTCTACATGACGGTGATCACGCTGACCACAGTGGGCTTCGGCGAGGTGAAGCCCCTCTCGCCCACGGGCAGGCTCTTCACCATCGGGCTCATCATGGTGGGCGTGGGCGCAGCGGCCTGGGCGGCCCGCAACCTGGTGGAGGTCACCCTGGCACCTTGGTTCTGGACGAGCGTCTCGCAGCGCAGGATGCAGGAGGAGCTCAAGGCCATTCGCGACCACTATATCGTGTGTGGCTATGACCGCATGGGCCACCAGATCGTGCGCGACCTGTTGGCCCGCCGGGAGCCATTTGTGGTCGTCGAGCGCTCCCCCGAGGTGGCAGAGACACTGCTGGAGCAACGCCTGCTGCACGTCGTGGGGGACGCCACCCAAGACGAGGTGCTGTTGCAGGCCGGCGTGGAGCGGGCCCGTGGCCTTGTCGCCGCCCTGAGCAACGATGCCGACAACGTGTTGGCCGTGTTGACCGCCCGGGGCCTCAACCCCGACCTGCTCATCGTGGCCCGCGCCAGCGGCGAGGCGGCCGAGACGAAGCTCCGGCGCGCCGGCGCCGACCGCGTGGTCAGCCCCTACGTGATCGGCGGCCACCGCCTGGCCGTGGCCCTGCTGCGGCCGGCCGTCCACGATTTCCTCAACCACCTCTTCCACTTGGGGGAGACGGACGAAGCCCTCGACGTGGACATTGGCCAAGTCCACGTGCGCCCACACTCCCCCTTGGCCGGCCAGACGCTCGTGGAGTGTGACTTGCGGCAAGTCTACCGCCTGACGGTCATCGCCGTCCAGCGCCCCGACGGCTCCTTCGTCTTCGCGCCGGACGGCCACCACCGCATTCAGGAGGGGGAAACGCTCATCGTCATCGGCAGAGCCGAGTCCATCTACGCCCTCGAGCGGGCGCACGGGGTGGCCCAATGACCGGCCGCCTCCACCCTGCGGGCCGGAGTGCCCTGCCCATTCCCTGCCGGAGGAGAGCGGAATGATCGAAATCAACGTGGGCATCGCCCTGTCGGACATGCACTCGGCCGACATGTCCGGCGGGCTGCGCGTCCCCGAAGACCTGGCCGCCTACGCCCGGGAATACCGAGCCATCATGGGCGCCGACCGGGTCTTTTTCGAGCTACAGCCGGAGGACCTCTTCGCCCGGCCGGCCCGCTACCCGGACCAGTTTCGCCACCGCCTGGCCAACCGCTGGATGCGCACCCTGCGCACCGGGCGCGAGTTCCGCCACTTCGTCTTCCACGAACGGCCCCGCTTGGGCGTCCACATGCCCACCGTCGCCAAGGACCCCCTGAGCTCCAACTTCTTCGGCAAGCACGCGGCCCTGGAGGAGATCAAACGGGCCATGGACTTCGCCGGCAACATCCACGCCGATTACTTCGTGGTCCACTTGGCCACCAAGGACAAGTGGACGTGGGAGCGCTCGGACCAGATCGCCAAGGGCATGAAGATCTTCAAGGAAATCGCCGTCCACTACGCGACCAAAGGGTTCCAGTTCACGCCGGTGATCGAGGTGTTGCCCTACCCGCGCTTCCCCGCCCACGGGGGCGAACTGGTCTTCATCTTCAACCAGGCCCACCACGTGCTCTCCAAAACGCGCATTGCCTTCAACATCTCCCACCTCTGGCAATCCTGGCAGCGCATGTTGGCCGTGGGCCTGTGGGACCCCGACGTCAGCTTCCTGCACCACCTGGAGTACAGCCTCTCCCACGTGTGGGAGATGGTGCACGTCTTCCAGCTCGGCGGCTGCTGGGAAAGCGAAACCCACGCCATTCCGGGGCTCCACCCCCAGCAGAATCCCTTCGAGCACGTGCTCAAGCTCAGGGAATCGCCGGGCGTCTACGCCGAGAGCGGGGAGATGGACCTCAACGGCGTCTTCGACCTCTTGGTGAGCTACACCGTAGCCCGCGGGCGCCCCCTCAACCTGGTGCTCGACGTGCGCGACCGCGACATGTTGCAAGTGCTCGAGGCCGCCTCCCGCATTCGCCGCGATTTGCTCGACCGGGCGGGCGTGGTCTGAGCGGCGCCGTCTACGGCGGGGCGAGTTCCACCACCCACCGGGCCACTGTTCGGTGAACGCTCTCCTGCTTCACCAGGTTGTTGTGTTGTTCGGGGGGGAGCAGGTCGGGCAGGTCGAACGTGGCGGCCTGGGGCATGATCAGGTCGTCCACCTTGTCGAGGGGAACCTCCACCTCCATCTCGTTGACAAGAGCGTAGCGCCACCGCACACGTGCGCCTACCAGCGTGGAGGCACTGCGCGCTGAGACCACCAGGTCACCGAAGCTGACGTTCTGCCTCCACAGGGTTCGTGCCCCGCACATCACCCGCATGGCCAGGCGGATGTCCCCCCAAATGAGGCCGGCATCCACGCCGGCCGGCCAGCTCTCGGGGCGGTTGAGCCGGCGCAGGAAATCGCTGTCGGGCTGGAGCTGGTGAAGGGCTGGGCTGCGGAAGACGTCCAGGTCGGGGACGAGCTCGCCCAAAGCCATGCGCTGCATGGCTTCCAGGCGCTCCTGCCAGAGGCGCACCACGGTGGCCGGTTGGCCGCGCGGGAAGGGGAGCCACTCCACGACGTTCAGCACCCACTTCTGCCAGAAGTGGGGGACAAGGTCCGCGATTTCGGCCAGGAAGATGCCCAGGTGGGGCGTGCCGACGGTGATGAGGGCCTTCACCGGCGCGTCGAAGAGCGTGCCGAAGCGGTCTGGCTGCCGGCAGCTCATCCAGTACCTGGCGATGAGCCCGCCCATGCTGAAGGCGATGATAATCACCTCGGCCGCGCCCCCGCGCGCCCGGCTCTTCTCGGAGAGGCGCCTCACTTGGCTCCGCGCGTCTTCAGGGCGCACGGCCGGCCCGGCGGTGAGCCGGCGGGCCAACAGGCGGATGTCCTCGTAGGCGTTGTACTCCCCGTCCGCGTCCAGCCCGTAGTGGAAGAGGTGAACCAAGTCGGGGTCCAAGTCGGCCAGCCGGACGAGGGCCTCCAAGAAGCCCGTGTTCGTCCACAGCGACGGGTGTCCGCCGAAGCCGTGGATGAGCATGACGGGCTGTCGTCTCGGCATGAGCACGTGACCTCCTCAACGTGACAGGCCGGCGCGCACGAAGAGCCAAGGGGCACCCAAGGTCACCCATGCGCCGGTGAGGCCGTAGCGGAGCACATAGCCGGCAGGCGTGGGGGGAAGGAGTGCCTTGCCCCCTCCCCAGATCAGGGCCAGCCCGACAAATCCCGCGGCCAGGCAGAGAGCCCGCCGGCGCCACGGCCCGCCGGGCACGAAGCCCACCCTGTGGTATTCCACCACGGCACCGAGCGAGGCGCCCACCAGGGCGCCCACGGCCCGCGCGACCAACGGCTCCTCGCCGGCAGCGGGGAGGAGGACGAGGGGCAGCAGGGCCAAGCCACCGTGGGCACGGGCCGGCAAGTTCACGGCCCACCGTTCCACAGCCGGGCCCCATCGCACCACGGCGTACAGCAGCACAATCCCCACGGCCCACCCGGCAACCACGTCGTGGGGGAAGTGGACGCCCAAGTAGATGCGCGAGAAGCCGATGAGGAAGCTCAGCGCCAGGGCCCACAGGGGCCACAGGCGCCGCCCCGTGGCCCGTGCCAGCCACCCCCACGTGACCACCGCGTTCTGGGCGTGGCCGCTGGGCAGGCCGTACCCCTCGGCCGGCGTGAGGCGGGCCACCAGCTCGGGAGAGGGACGCGGCTGACGGAAGGTCGCCTTCAGGCCGGTGTTCAGGAGGCCGGAAAGGATGAAGAGGAGGGCTACGTAGAGGCCCCATCGCCGGCTGTAGGCCCACCACAACAGGGGCACCAACACGAGCAGGAAACGTTCGCCGCCCACGAAGGTGAAGAAGAGGAAGAACACATCCAAAACAGGGTGGCGGAAGGCCTGAACGCCCTGAATAATGGCGTAGCCGTAGGAGATGATGGTGCTCATAGCTCCTGAACAGCCCTGCCCTGACGGCGCAGCTCCTCTGCCGCCTCGCGGGCCGAGCGGCCCGTGCCCAACATGGTGGCCAGCTCCTGCAGGCGCCCCTCCTCGTCCAAGGGCTCCACGCGCGTCACCGTGCGGCCGTCTGCCGGCACCTTGTACACGCGGAAGTGGGTGTCGCCGAAGGCGGCCAGTTGGGGCAGGTGAGTGATGCAGAGCACCTGGTGAAATCGCCCCAGGGCGTGGAGCTTGCGGCCCACGGTGGTGCCCAAGCGCCCGCCCACGCCCGTGTCCACCTCGTCGAAGATGAGCACCGGGGTTTCGTCCGCCTCGCCCAACACCGTCTGGAGGGCCAGCATGAGACGGGCCATCTCCCCGCCGGAGGCCACGCGGGCCAGGGGCTTGGGGGGCTCCCCGGGATTCGTGCTGACCAGGAACTCGACGCGGTCCAGCCCGGTGGCGTCGAAGGCGTAGCGGGCCGAGGGGTCGAGCCCGAAAGCCTCGTCAACGGGGACACCGGCCGGGTCCTCGCGCCACTCGAAGCGGATCACCAGGCGGGTGTGGGCCATGCGCAGGTGGGCCAGCTCCCGCTCCACAGCCTTGGCAAGGCGGGCGGCCGCCCGCCGACGGCGGGCGCTCAGCTCGACGCCCAGCCGGCCGATCTGTTCCAGCAGGCGAGCCTCGATCTGGCGGAGCCGTGTCAACTGCTCCTCGGCGCGCGCCAGCCGTTCCAGCTCCGCGCGGGCGTCGGCTGCGGCGCGGAGCACCTCCTCGACCGTGGGGCCGTACTTGCGCTTCAGCCTGAAAATGAGGTCGAGGCGGTGTTCGATCTCCTGGAGGCGGGCGGCGTCGTACTCGATTCCCTCCATGTAGTCGCCCAGGAAGCGGGCCACGTCGTCGAGGAGAGCCAGGGCCTGTTCCACCGAGGCCACGTGGGAGGCCAGCCGGCTGTCCAGCTTGGCCAACTGGCGGAGGGCGCGCAGGGCTTGGTCAACCCGGTCGAGGGCCGGGATGTCGTCCTCGGCTCCGCCGTAGAGCAGGGTGTAGGCCTCTTGGGCCAGCTCGGCCAAGCGTTCGGCGTTCGTCAGGAGCCGGCGCTCTTCGCGCAGTGCCTCCTCCTCGCCGGGCCGGAGG
Source organism: Ardenticatenaceae bacterium (assembly GCA_026989095.1). Classification (GTDB taxonomy): domain Bacteria; phylum Chloroflexota; class Anaerolineae; order Ardenticatenales; family Ardenticatenaceae; genus WFWG01. The sequence continues at coordinate 14,644 of JALSKA010000030.1, read as the reverse complement.
CCGGCCTGTTCAATTTCCTCGAGGGCAAAGCGCAGGCGCTCAGCTCGCCGGTCGAGCTCACCTTGGTCCGAGGCGACCTTGCGCACGGCCGCGCGCACTCTGCGCAGTTCACCCACCCGCTCGGCCAGGCGGGCCCGCAGCTCCTGCGCGCCGGCGTACCGGTCGAGCAGGTCCAACTGCACGGCAGGGCGGCGCAACGCCAGGTGCTCCGCCTGGCCGTGGATGTGGATGAGCCGCTCGCCCACCTGCTGGAGGAGGCGCAGGGGGACGGCGCGGCCGTTGATTCGGCAGACGTTGGCCCCCCGGGCGCGGATTTCCCGGGTCAGGATGAGGGTTTCCAAGGGCTCGCCGGCCTCGAGCACGCCGTGCTCCTCCAGCAGCGGGCGGAGCACGGTGGCCCTCGACGGCTCCACGAGGAAGAGCCCTTCGACGCGCGCCTGGCGGGCGCCGGCGCGCACGTAGTCGCTCAGGGCACGCCCCCCGAGGAGCAAGCTCATGGCGTCCACCAGGATGGATTTGCCGGCGCCCGTCTCACCCGTCAACACGTTGAGGCCGGGCCCGAAGCGCAGGTGGACACGCTCGATGATGGCGAAGTTCTCCACGGTCAGCTCGAGCAGCATGGTGCTTTCCGCCACCACGGGTTGGTTAGCGCAGGCGGGCTGTGGCCGTGGCCGCTGCCAGGACCACGTACATCCAGAGGAAGATGTTGAGGGCCACGGAGAGAAGCCCGCGCACCGGCGATCCCCCGACCAGGCCGAATCCTACCCCCAGCACCAGGAGTCCCAACACGATGCCGGTCACAGTGGCCACCTGGAGCGGCCGCCCTCGCTTGCGGGGCACGGCCCGCTCGACGGCGGCGGCCACGGCGCCCCCAATGGCCGGGCTCACGAAGAAGAGCAGGAACCAGAAGATTCCGGCCACCATCATGGCCACCAGGGCTCCCACGGCCCCGGCCACCGTGCTGACCGCCAGGGCCAACGCCACCTGGTGCAGCGGCACGTCGTAGACGGGGGAGCGGGTGGCGCGCACACACTCCCGGCAGCGCAGGCCCACGGGGTGGCGCACGGCGCACTCCGTGCACATGGGGCGACCACACCGGTTGCAGCGCAGGACGGTCTCCCGTTCGGGGTGGACGGTGCAATAGAGGGGAGCGCCCGTGGCGCGTTCGGCCAGGGCTCCTTCGCGTTCCAGCACCTTCTGGAGGGCCGCCCGGGCCTCTTCGTGCTCGGGGTCGAGGGCCAGGACCTGTTCCAGGTAGGCCTTCTTGTCGGCCAGGTTGTCGGTCAGGGTGCTGCGCCAGAGCCAAGCGTCCACGTTGGTCTCGTCCAGCTCGGTGGCGCGGCGGAGCAGGCGGCGGGCTGCCTCGACATCGCCGGCCCGCGCGGCGGCGATGCCCTCGCGCACAAGCTGTTGGCTCATGTGGCGCGTGTCAGGGGATTCACTCGCCATGTCTGCCAGTTCGGTCCAGCCGTTTGGCCAGGGTTTCGTAGTAATACTCCCGGGAGCCCAAGCGCACGAAGCGCACCACGTGACGGCTTCCGGTGGCGCGGAGCCGGTCGCCAGGCGCCCAGGGGACGGCAACTTGGCCGTCCACCACGGCCACTGTTTCGTGGTACGGGGTCCCTGTGGCCACCTCGACGACGGCGCCGGCCGGCACGACCAGGTTGCGCAGGTGGGCCAGGTGGGCGGCCACGGGGACCACGACCAGGGCGTCCACCGAGGGCGCCACGATGGGCCCGCCGGCGGCCAGGGCGTAGGCCGTGGACCCGGTGGGTGTGGCCACGATGAGGCCGTCGGCCACGTAGCGGGTCACCAGGGCGCCGTTGACCCACACGTCGAGCTTCAGGGCGTGGGGGCCGTCGCCCCGGGCCAGGACCACGTCGTTGACGGCCACGAGGCGTGCCTCCTCACGGCCGTCGCGCACCAGGACCACGTCCAACAGGGGGCGTTCTTCCACCCAGAACTGTTCGGCCAACACTTTGGGCAACGCTTCCAGGGCCTCGTCGGGGGCCAGCTCGGTCATGAAGCCCAGGTGACCGAAGTTGACGGCCAGGATCGGCGGGGATTTGGGCAACGCGGCCCGGGCCGCCCGCAGGATGGTGCCGTCTCCCCCCAAGGTGACGAGCAGGTCGCTGTTGCCGGCTCGTGGCCGCAGGGAAGTGTGGTCCCGCGACGATTCCAGCCACGTCTGTACGCCGGCGCCGCGCAGGAAGGCGGCCAGCTCTTCGGCCAGGGCCCGCGACTCCGGGATATAGGGGTGGTACAGGAGGCCGGCGCGCTCGATGGTGGTCATGGTGACGGGTGGGCCACAAGCCGCTCGTGGAGCCAGGCGACCAAGTTGGCTTGGACGACGGCTTCTTGGTGGCCGGTCTCAAGGTGCTTGACTTGCACTTCGCCGCGGGCCAGCTCCTCGTCGCCGATGATCACCACGTACTCGGCCCCTGATTTGGAGGCCTGGCGCATTTGGGCCTTGATGCTGCGCTCCCCAAAGGCCACGAGCGCGCCGACGCCCCGCCGGCGCACTTGGTCGGCCAGGGCAACGGCCGCGTCCTTGGCCAGGCGCCCCCGGTGGACGAAGAAGACGCGGGGCGCCGGCATGGACGGCGGCGCTATTCCCTGGGCCTTGAGGGCCAGCACGATGCGCTCGATGCCGGCCGCAAATCCCACGCCGGGCGTGGGCGCCCCGCCCAAGACCTCCACCAGGCCATCGTAGCGGCCGCCGCCGCCCACGGCGTTCTGGGCACCCAGCCCTTGGGCCGTGACCTCGAAGACCGTGCGGGTGTAATAGTCCAATCCGCGCACCAGGCGCGGGTTGAGCTCGTAAGGGCGCTCCAGCATGTCCAAGTAGAAGCGGAGCTGGGCGAAGTGCTCGCTGCACTCGGAGCACAGGTGCTCGACAATGGACGGAGCCTCGTTGACAACGGGCTGGCTCTCGGGCTCCTTGGTGTCCAACACGCGGAGGGGGTTCTTCTGAAGCCGCTCCAGGTCCAGCTTGCTCAGCTCATCCCGGCGGGAGTGCAAGTAGGGCACGAGCACGTCCCGAATGTACGGGGGGCGACAGCGGGGACACCCGATGCTGTTGAGCTGAAATTGGAGTTCCCGAAAGCCGAGGGCGGTGTAGAGGTCCCACGCCACGGACATGATCTCGAAGTCGGCCAAGGGGTCGGCTTCGCCGATGGACTCGCAGGAGAACTGAGTGTGTTGCCGGTAGCGCCCGGCCTGGGGGGCCTCGTACCGGAAGACGGGGCCAATGGCGTAGAGCTTCACCGGCTGTGGGCGCACGCGCATCCCGTGCTCGATGTACGCGCGCACGATGCCGGCCGTGAACTCGGGGCGCAGGGTGAGTGAGCGCCCGCCCCGGTCCTCGAACGTGTACATCTCCTTCTCGACGATGTCGGTCCCCGTGCCCACACCCCGCACGAAGACTTCCGTCTCCTCGAAGACGGGCACTTCGATGGGCCAGAAGCCGTACTTGGCGGCCACGTCCCTGGCCGTCCCGAGCACCCACTGCCAGTAGGGCTGATCGTCGGGCAACACGTCTTGGGTGCCCCGTGGCGCCTGATAGCGTGCCATCTGTGCGTGTGCTCCTTCCGGTCTCGTTGTGGTAGGTTGTCAGGGAGACGCCTGCAGCAGAGTGGTGGTGGCAGGAATTATACTCCAGCCGCCGGCTCTTGTCCATTGCCCGCTTGCCCGTCTTGGAACCGCACGGGAGCCCCGGCCGTTTTCAGGAGGACTCCTTTTCCCCCAGCGATTCCCTTTCCCGTGCCAGCAGCTTCAGGAACTCGGCCACGACGCGGGGATCGAAGTGCTTGCCGGCCTGCTCGCGGATGTAGCGGAGCGCCTTCTCCTCGGGCCAGGCCGGCCGGTAGGGACGGTCGGAGCGGAGGGCGTCCCACACGTCCACCACGGCGAAGATGCGGGCCGGCAGGGGAATTTGGAGCCCCTGAAGGCCCCGAGGGTAGCCGCTGCCGTCCCAGCGCTCGTGGTGGCAGTAGGGAATGTCGAGGGCCGGGCGCAAGTATTCGATGGGGGAGAGCAGGTCATAGGCGTAGACGGGATGTTGGCGCATGATGTCCCACTCCTCGGGCGTCAGGGGGCCCGGCTTGCGGAGGATGCTGTCCGGGATGGCGATCTTGCCCACGTCGTGGAGGAGGGCACCCCGCCGGATGTGGCCGAGGGTCTCGCCGTGAATGCCCATCTGGCGGGCCAGTTTCACCGTCAGCTCGGTCACACGCTGTGTGTGCCCCTCGGTCTCCTGGTCGCGCATGTCGAGGGCTCGCACCCACCCCTCCAAGGTGGCATCATAGGCAATTCTGAGCTCCACGTTGGCCCGGTGCAAGTTCTCGAAGAGGTGGGCGTTGTCGATGGCGATGGCCAACTGGGAGGCCAACATCTCCAGGAACTCGAACCACTCCCCGTCGGGGTTGATCGGCGCACGGTGGAAGATTTCCAGCACGCCCTTGAGCTCCCCCTTGGCGATGAGGGGCACGCCACAGTAGTAGACGAAGTGTTCACTGTCCAACTGCTCCCGACGGGGAAAGGAGATGGGGCGGTCGAAGTTGGAGAGGATGATGCGCTGGCGCTGGAGCACCACTTCGCCGGCGGTGTCCTCGTAGAGCCGGATCACGGGGGGAAACGGGTGCTCGACGTGGAACCCGTGGCCGGCGGCGTACTCCAGGTAGTACATGTGAGGGTCGAAGAGCAGAATGTCGGCGGCGTCCACCTTGAGGTGGGCCAGAATCTGGTCGAGGAGGGTGCGCATGGTGAGGCGCAGGTCGGCGTTGGAGGCAATGGTCATGTCGATGTAGCGCAGCGCCGTGAGCCGCTGGAGACGGCGTTCGGTCTCGGCGAAGAGGCGGGCGTTGTGAATGGCGATGGCAATCTGGTCGGCCAGGGTCTCGAAGAGGGCCAAGTCCTCGGGGTCGAAAGATGTCTCGGCGCCGGCCAGAATGGCCAGCACGCCGACAACTTGGCCCCGGCCGCGCAGGGGGATGAGGAAGCGCATTCGGCCGGCCGGGGGATCGGTTTGGATGAAGGGCCGCCCCGAGATGGCCACGCTGTTGATGGTGGCGCTGTCGGCCAAGGCGGGGTGGGATTCCCCTGCCTTGAGCACGCCGACGCCGGCACCGTATGCTGCTGCACGGCTCAGGCCCTCGTGGCGCACCAGCCATATTTCGATGGCCTCGAGGCGCAGGGCCACGCCGATGCGACGCACGATCTCGGGCAGGAGCTCATCGGGCGAGAGGATGGTGGTGACCTGTCGGCCGACCTCGTAGATGGTGGTCAGTTGTTGGGCGCGGCGCCGCTCGGCGGCTTGGCTGCGCAGGCGCTCGATGGCCGTGGCAAGCTGGCCGGCAAAGGTGGTCAACAGGCGCTCATCCTCTTCGGTGAAGGCGTCCACGTGGGCGCTCTCGGCGTTGATGACGCCCAGCACGCGGTTGCCGGCCTTGAGGGGCACGCAGAGTTCCGAGCGGGTGCGGGCTTCGATGCGGATGTAGTTGGGCTCTTGGTCCACGTCCGGCACGCGCTTTGGCCGGCCGGTGACGGCCACGTGGCCGGTCACGCCCCGCCCGAGCGGCACGGAGAAGTGAACCACCGGGGTGCTGGCGCGATAGGAGGGGTGGGGGCGCAGGACGCCGTCCTCCTCGTCCAGCAGCAAGATGCCGAAGTTGTCGGTGTAGAGGCGTTCGCCGATGAGGTGGGTGGCCTTCTCGATCAGCGTGTCCTCGTCGGTGGCCTCGGCGCAGAGCGTGGCCAGGGTGTGGAGGATGGAGAGCTCCTCGATCTGGCGGTGCAGGGCCTCCTCGACTTCCTTGCGGGCGGTGATGTCGAGCAGGCTGCCCTCGTAGAAGACAGGCCGGCCCTCCGGGTCACAGATGGGTTGCCCCGTGTTCACCGCGCAGATGACACTCCCATCCCAACAGCGGAGCCGAAGCTCGACTTCCTTCACGCGGCCGGCCTGGCCGCCCTGCACCTGCAACTGCGCGCTCCACTGCTCACGGTCTTGGGAGGTCAGGCACAGCTCCTGCACGTGAACGCCCACCAGGCTCTCCCGGTCGGGGTATCTCAGCATGGTGACCAGGGCCATGTTGACTTCCAGGAGCCGGCCCGTCATGTCGGTCCGGTAGAGGCCCACAGGGGCGCCGTCGAAGAGGCTGCGATATTGCTCCTCGCGCTCGCGAAGGGCCCGTTCCACCTGTCGGCGCTCGGCGATCTCGGCGCGGAGGGCGCGGTTGGCCTCCTCCAGCTCGCGCGTGCGCTCGGCCACCAGGTACTCCAGTTGCCGGTACATGGAAATGTTGCGCAGGATGGGCGCCAGGAAGCCGGCCGCGGTGCTCACCAGTTGTCGCTCCCGTTCCAGCTCATCGTCGGGCGCCCGGCTGACCACACAGATCACGCCCTGGAGCTGTTGCTCGATGGCGATGGGCACAGCGTAGCAGCAGCGCACGTCGTTCGGGAGGTGAACGCCGCGTTCGGCCAACCACCGCCAGACATCAAGGCCGATGTCGAGGACGGCATCCGCGGGCCGGGCGAAGCCATAGGCGGCCATAAGCTGCATGTGGTGGTGAGTCTCGTCGAGCACGAAGAGGGCCACTAGGGCCGGGTGAATGGTGCGCACGAGCCACTGCACGAAAGCCTCGGTCTCGCGTTCGAGTTCGAGCGAAGAGCCCACTTCCAGGCTGAGCCGGTAGAGCTGTTGCAAGTGCAGATGTCGAACCTCTGCCATTGGCGAATGCTCCGAGGTCTCGGCCAAGTGCGATCTGAGAGTGACCGGACGAAGGCGGCGTGCCGGCACGTATCCTGTTGGCAATGCCGACCAACAGTGGACGGATCACGTGACGAACGTTACTCCTCTGCCGACGTGTCCAGAAGTGAGAATGACCCCGCAAGGGGGCCCTTGACGACCGGGCCCTCCGGCTCCTGGATGACGTACTCCCGCACTTCCACGCTGTGGCTGCTGCCCTTGACGCTGAGCACAGTGAGCGCTCGCCGGATTTCGGCGCCCACTTGCACGTACCGCAACACCAAGAGTGCGTCGGCGATGGAGGAGATGCCGCGCGAGGTGAGCAGGAGCGAGGTGCCGAACATTTGCCCCATGTGGGCCGTCAACATGGCGGTCACGCCGTTGTTCTTGAACCACTGGATTAGGGAGTACATGTACTCGAAATAGCGCCCCCGCTCGTGTTCGGCGTAGAGGCTGAGGTCATCGATGCTGTCAACGGCCACCCGCTTGGCCCCCAGGCGCCGCACCACCTCGACGATGTGCATGGCCTGCTCGTCCATGTCCAGCTCGACCGGGGAGGTGTAGAGGAACTCGAACGTGCCGCGGGCGCGCAGGGCCTCCACGTCGAAGCCAAAGTTGCGCGCCGTCCGGCGGAACACGTTGGGGTCCTCCTGGAACGAGATGTAGACGCTCGGCTCACCCCGCACGGCGCCGTTGAGCACGAAGTGGAGGGCCGTCACCGTCTTGCCCACGCCCGGATCGCCCACCACCAGGGCAGCGGTGCCGCGGAGCAGCCCGCCGTGCAGGAGTTCGTCCAAGCCATCGATGCCTGTGGGCACTCGTTCGTCGGAGGGCTCATACATGTGGGGGGACGCTGGCGTGACGAAGCGGGGAAAGAGGTGGATGCCGTCAGCATCGATGCGATATGAGTGTTCGCCGGCCAGGTAGCCGCTGCCGCGCAGCTTGTGGACTTGGAGGCGACGGTGTGGATAGGGCCCCACGTGGCGCGTGCTGAGCTCCACGATGCCGTCCACAATGGTGCTCTCCGGTGCCACGGCGAGCTCCTCGGCGGTGTACTCCCCGACGAGCAAGGCCGTGCACTCGATGGTGGCCAAGCTGGCGGCCATGCGGTAGAGGGCTCGCCGCAGCTTGGCCCGCGAATCGCTCAGGTCGTGGATGGCCTTGAAGCTGTCCACGATGAGGAGGGCCGGCTGATGGCGCATGATCAGTTCCTGGACGAGGTTGAGCACGGCCTCGCCGTTTTTGTCGAGCAGGGCCGGCCCCAAGTCCTCGTACAGGATGGCCGTGCCCACCTTCTCGACGTCGAAGAACGAGAACTGTTGGACAAATCGGACAAAGCGGGCCATTGGCTCGGAGACTGTGGTGAGGATAAGGGCCTTGCGCTGTGGGGTAGCATACTGGTAGGCCACTTGGTTGACAAGGACCGTCTTGCCACTGCCCGGCACGCCGCCGAGCAACATGGTGCTGTTTTGGGGAATGCCACCTCCTAGGATCACGTCAAGATTGGATATGCCTGTTTCAATACGGTTCATCACTGCGTTCCTTTTCTGCCCCCACCTTCCCTACTCCAGCCGGAGGGCCTTAACAAGTTGTGAATCGTCTCCAACATGATGTCGTGCCGCAACGGTTTGAGCAGGAACGCATCCGCTCCGGCCTGCAACGCACGCTCCTCCGCCAACAGAAAGGTGAAGAAGAGGACCGGAATGTGACGGGTTTCCGCCGTCTGTTTGAGCCGCCGGCAGACCTGAAAGCCGTCCAACTCCGGGAGCAGTGCTTCCAGAATGACGAGCGTCGGCTGATGGGCTTGTGTCAGGCGTATCACCTCCTGCCCGTCCTCTGCAAACATGAGGCGAAACCGGTCGCCCAACACTCGTACCAACGCGACGCGCATGAAGGGGTCCCGTTCGGCGACCAAGATCAGGGGCTTGTTGGAGTTCATGGAGTTCACCGCCCAAGCTCATTCAACGTGGTCAGGTTGTTCGAGGATCCCCCTGTTCCCTTCCTCTCCAACTTCGCGTTGTGTGCTCCCGGAGGAGCCGAGCAGTCGCCTTGAGGCAAAAAGCGAATACAGTTTCCTGAAAGGAAGTGTAATGACAACGCGCATTATTGTAAAATACTCCGCCGTTTAGGGCTTGACACGCACCATGAAGCGCGCTATAGTACCCCCGTCCTGGCTTCAAGAAGGTCTTGTGGCCCGCCGAGGGCAACAGTCCGGTTCTGGAGAAGACGGGAGGGAGGGCGACACTCCATTGTACTTGCCCACTCGCGAGCGGCCACAGCGTCGCCGCCGGCGCATCATTTGGCTGTTGATGGCGTTGGCCTATGCGTTGACCGGCCTGGTGTACCTCCAGGAGTGGTACCCTCACCTCTTTCCCGGCGTTGGCCGGGGAACCACGGAGACAACCAGCACGCTCTCCTCACAGCAGTATTTGGCTAACGGCGATGCCGCCCTGGAGGCCGGCAACATGACCGCCGCCCTCCAGGCATACCAGGAGGCCGTGGCCGCCGACCCGGACAACGCCGTGGCCTACGCCCGGTGGGCCAAGCTGTTGGCCTTGGCCGACCGCGAGGAGGAAGCGCTGCTGCGCGCCGAGCGCGCCGTGGCCTTGGCCCCCGAGAACCCGGAAGTGGTGGCCATCTACGCCATGGTGCTCGACTGGAACGGCCAGTACCCGGAGGCCGTGGAACAAGCTCTCCGGGCCATTGAGCTCGACCCCCAGTACGCGCCGGCCTACGCCTTTCTGGCCGAAGCCTACGCCGATTCAGGTCGCCTGGGGCGTGCCCTGGAGGTAGTGGAAGAGGCGTTGACACTGGCCCCCCAGGACGTGGACGTGCTCCGCAACGCCGGGTACGTCTACGAAGCCCTGGGAGACTACCAACAGGCCGTCGAGTATTACCAGCGCGCCGTGGAGGTACGGCCCCTCAGCTACCTCTACTTGAGCTTGGGGCGCAACTACCGCGTGATGCAGCGCTACGACGAGGCCGTGGCTGCCTTTGAGAAGGCCGCCGAGGTGGACCCCCAAAGCGCCCGCCCCCTGGACGAGCTGGGGTGGACGTACTACATGCGCCAGGAGTACGAGTTGGCCGTGCAGCAGTTCGAGCAGGCCATTGCCACCGACCCGCGCTACTCGCGCACGTATGTCCACTTGGGCACGCTCCACTACGTGCGCCGCAATTACGAGGCCGCCATCGAGTACCTGGAACAGGCCGTTTCCCTGGGGTTCAGCTCCGAGGACGTGTTCTACATGTTGGGCCTGGCCTACGCCTTCACCGACCGGTGCGACGAGGCCATGCCCTGGCTGGAGCGCGCCCTTCAACTCAACCCCGACTCCGAGCCCGCTCAGGCCGGCCTGGAATATTGTAATCGGGAGTAGGGTTGGCTCCCCCCGGCTTTCCGCAGCGGGAGTGCAACCGGCGGCGAGGAGGTGAGCCACATGGCGATGCCACCCCGTGAAATGGCCGTGCCATCCCGGCCCCCCTCGTTTCTGGGCCGGCTGGCGCGCGCGCTCGTCAAGCTGATCGCCCTCGGGGCGACTATCGTGTTGGGCGTTGTGGTGGGCATCGCCTTCTTCTGGTGGCTCTCCACCACGGTGCTGTGGCCCCTCCAGGAGCACGCCCGGGCCATCGCCGCCCTCGACCGCTCCCAAGCCCGCCTGGCCGATGAGCTCGCCCGCCGCGACGCCCGCCTGGCCGAGCTGGAGGCCGCCCTGGCCGAGAGCAACGCCCGCCTCGAGCGCACGGCTGAGGAGTGGGGGCGCCTCCAAACCCGCCTCGCCAACGTGGAGGAGGAGCTGGCCGCGGCCAGGGAGGAGGTGGACCGGCTTCGGGCCCGTGTCGTCGCCTTGGACCGCCAGGCCACACGCCGGCGGGAGGACGTGCGGCGCCTGCAGGCCGACTTGGCGGCGGTGTCCGAGCGCCTGGGGGCTGTCCAGGCGCTCGTGGAGGCCCAGGCCGTGGAGCTCAACGCCATGAGCAGCGACATCGCCGACCTCCAGCTCGCCACCCTGGCGCCCGACGGCAGAGTGGCCCGGCTCGAGCGCACGGCCCGCCTCCTGTGGGTGCAGGCCAACGTGTTGAACGCCCGGCGCGAGCTGGAGCACCGCAATTTCGGGCTGGCCGAGGAGTACCTGCTGAACACGCGCGAGGCGGTGGTCCTGCTGGCCGCCGAGGCGGCCGGCCCCGAGCGGGAGGCGCTGGTGACCGTGGTGGGCTCCCTGGATGACGCCCTGCGGCTGCTCCGCGAGGACCCCTTCGCCGCCACCGGGGCACTCGACGCAGCCTGGCGAGCCCTCAACGCGGCCGCGCGGTAGCAGCAGGGGCCGGGCAGAGAGGCGTGGAGGAGAAGATGGATGTCTCACAGGCGCAACACGTCAAACGCCCCCCGTTTCCGCCCACTCTGGCGCTGCTCAGCGGCATTTTGGCCGTCTCCACAGGGGCGATCTTCGTGCGCCTCGCGGACGAGGCTCCGCCCCTGGTCGTGGCCGCCTACCGGGTGGGCATCGCCTCGGCCCTGCTGGCCCCACTGGCCTGGTGGCGAGCCCGCCACGAGTTGCGCGCCCTCGGCCGGCGGGACTATGCCCTTGCCGTGCTGGCCGGCTTCTTCCTGGCCCTCCACTTCGCCACGTGGGTGACATCGCTCTATTACACCTCTGTGGCCAGCAGCGTGGTCCTGGTGAACACGAATCCTCTCTGGGTGGGCCTGCTGGCGCCCGTGGTGAGCAAGGACCGCATCACCCGCCTGATGGCCGCCGGCATTGTCATGAGCGTGGTGGGGGGCGTTATCATCGGGCTGGGCGACTTGGCCATCAGCGGCCAGGCCCTGTGGGGGGACATCTTGGCCGTCATGGGGAGCATCAGCGCGGCGTTCTACATTTTGCTGGGGCGCAACGTGCGACGGCAGGTCTCCCTGTTGGCTTACGTGATGGTCTGCTACGGGTCGGCCGCCCTCTTCCTGTGGGCCATCGTGTTGGCCACCGGCCAGCCCATCACCGGGTACGGCTCCTCCACGTATGCCGTCTTCTTGGGCATGGCGCTCATCCCCCAGATTATCGGCCACAGCAGTTACAACTGGGCCCTGGAATGGGTGAGCGCCAGCATGGTGGCCGTGGGGCTGCTCGGGGAACCCATCGGCAGCACAATTTTGGCCTACATCCTCTTCGGCGAGCGCCTCACGTGGGCCAAGGTGGTCGGCGGAGGGTTCATCCTGGCGGGCATCTATTTGACCGCGCGGGGCGAGGCCGCAAGCACCTCGGGAGCGCCAGAAGCCCTGGAACCGGCCGGATAGAGCGGCGCAGCGCTTATGGAGATCACGAACGTCTATTCCAACGACATACCCTGGGGCACTTCGCCCCACCACATTGCCACCCGCTTCAAGGATTTGGGCACCGAAGGTGCCACCGACGGGGTGAAGATGCTCTTCGTGGAAGTGGCACCGGGCGGCCGCATCATGCTCCACGCCCACGGCGCCGAGGTCTTTTTCGTCATCGAGGGATACGGGCGCTTCACCGTCGAACACGAGGAGACGGACATCGGCCCCGGCGACCGCATCATCGTGCCCCGAGGCCACATTCAGGGCGTGCGCAACACCGGAACCGTTCCCCTGCGCATGATCTCCGTGCAGCCCCCAAGCGGCGCCCGCTTCTACTGGCTGAAGTTCAAAGACCTGGTGCGACGCCTCTTCTCCTAGTCGGCCTCCTCGGGCGGTTGACCGAGCGCTACACCGTCCCGCGGCATGAAGCGCTCCGCCGAGAGCACCACCGCACTGCGCCCCGCGCTTCGGTCGGTCTCCACGTCGGCCGGGTGCTCCTCCGTGTCCTCAAGAAGTGCTTTCAGCCGGCGCACCTCCTCACGGGTGAGGGCATACTGGCCGGCGTGCTCCACCAAATGTTCGGCCAGCAGGCGCTGCACTTGGGCGCTCAGGTCTCCCGGCGTGGCAAAGGGACGCCAGGGGACGTGGGCATCTTGGACGAAGATGTGGCCGGCCGGCGTGCGGGCGATGCCCCGCTTGAGGAAGGCGATCACCGGCCGCCCAGCACGGCGGGCCAGGTGCCACTCGAGGCCCACAGGGGCCCGGATGTCGCCGCCCATGACCAGAATGTAGAGATCAGCTCGCCGAAGGGCATCACGGTCCACGGGAGCCTCTTCCAGGGGAGACTGCACGATCTCCCAGGCCAGCGTGACGGGCAGTTCCACGATGGCGCGGGCGAGAGCATCCCGCTCGGCCATGAGGTCCGACGCGGCGGAGATGTACACGAGGACGGGTGATGATCGCGCGGTCACGTCCTTCGCCTCCAAAACAGGCCTTCCGTCTCCAATCCCACTGCAGGAGAAGCTATGTCGGTCCACCAATGTATTCTAGTCATTCTCCCCTTTATCCCATCACCACCACCCTTGGCTCATTTTGCAAATCCTCCAAACCTCCACCCATCTCCCGCCAAACTTTTGTCTCTTCATCAGAATCAAAATCACAATTTGGTAACCCTGTAGGCACTCCTACAACCTCAAGCATATTATCACCAAAACATTTTACAATATTTTGTATATCTGGATGAAGATTTGATTTTTTCTTGTTTGAATAGTAATACCTAGAATAATTAGCTGTGTATTCTAAATAGTCATCCCTCAAACCAAGACCCTCAACCACTAATCTGACAAAATACCCTTCTCCAACAAGCACGGTTCTAAACATATCCTCAACAGATCCCCCAATATCTGGGGCAGTTGTAGCTTCGTGTACGACCATATATAAAATGTTTTGGTATAAATCATAAACAGAATAATACTGTATCATTTTTGGGTTAACCATAACTATATTTAAAGGAAGTAGTGCGCCTTCTTGATCGAAGAAAAACGTTCCAGGATTTTGTAAAGCATCTGTCTGTTCCCTTATCCCGCTTGCTGTATAAAAAACATTCACCTGGCTCTCTGCACCAAAAAACCTGTTCACCTCAGCAGAAGCCATCGCATATTCTGGGATACTGTACACTGTGCCCATCGCCTGCTGCAAAAGCTCTATCATCCTCTTCTCCTCAACCTCACCCACTCCTGGATCCACGCCTTGCAGCAAAATAGCCTGATTCGCCACCTCCCCACTCCTGGGATCTAGAGCTTGGAAGACTTCAACAACATCTGGCTCTAATTCAAAGGGAACAAGCCACAACTCAACAAGCCTGAGAGGATCCTCTACTCCTACTAGCACTACTCCCGAATCCCTTGCCACTTCTCCATCAAACACCGGATTTCTTATCCTGCTTCCATCAATTGTTTCGTAATCATCGACTTCAAGGCGAATAAATGGTAACTTTCTTGCCACAAAACCGTTTGAATCACTGGCAAAAAGGTACCCAAAAAGCCCGTTTGTAAATCTTAATGCTGATCTTATATCTCCGCTTGAATCAACCATAAAAAACGGACCTTCTAAAAACTCCCTATAATCACTCAAGGGCCAACTCCTGCTGTTATTTAGGATTTTTAGTCGGACATCCAACGGATAAACATTATCGTCTCCAAAGAACGTTAGTGCAGGAAATGTAGAAAGAGGCACTCTGGAAAATACTGTTGTATTCATCCAATCCTCATCGTTTAAATTTACAACAAATGCAAAGCGGCCTGCAACAACAACTATATCCCCTTCATCAAAGATCACGTCTAAATCACCAGAATTATAAAATTCTCCGTAAAAATTGCTTGGCCTGCCAAAAGCCCTCTCCAAAAACTCCTGCATATTTTCAAAATCTCCCATATACGATAAACTCTCTGTAAGATCCTCTGCTTGTTTGTTGGCGATCACATACACCCTTCCCTCTGCATCCTGGTAAAAGCGAAGCTGGGAGAGGGCCTCCTGGGGGTTGCCCTCGGACATAAGGGCCTGGGCAAGCTCCTGGGGCTTGATCCTGCTGC
>JALSKA010000029.1 GCA_026989095.1 Ardenticatenaceae bacterium | reverse complement strand
CCGGTCCACGTCAATGCCCATGAGGGCGGCCGTCTGCTTGTCCTCGGCCACGGCCCGCATGGCCTTCCCGAACTTGGTGTACTGCACGAGCAGGTAGAGCCCCACCATCAGGAGGATGGAGGCCACAAAGATCAGCACGCCCGTGCGCGTGACAAAGATGCCCGTCTCGCCCAGGCGCCATCCCCCCTCGATGATCGGGGGCTTGACGTAAACGCGGAGCCGGGAGCCGAAGATGCGCAGGGCCGCGTTCTGGAGGAAGATGGACGCGCCGATGGCGGTGATCAGGGGCACCAGGCGGGGCGCGTGGCGGAGGGGGCGATAGGCCACTCGTTCCAGCACGATGCCCATCACCATCGACGTCACCATGCCGGCCAGGAAGGTCAACAAAAGGGTGAGCACTGGCTGGGTCTCCAGCAGCCCCCTGTTCTTCAGCAGCGTGAGCGTGAAGTAGCCCGCATACGTGCCGATCATCATCACTTCGCCGTGGGCGAAGTTGATCATGAAGAGAATGCCGTACACAAGCGTGTACCCGAGGGCGATGAGGGCGTATACCCCGCCGAGGATGAGGCCGTTGACGAGCTGGAAGCCCCAGATGGTGGCGGTGAGCTCCTCTTGGGTGGTGAGCACGTAGAAAATGCGGTAGAGAATGAGCACGATGCTGAGGCCACCGATGCCCCACAACACGAGGGAGGTGAAGTCGGGCAAGGTGCGTGCCGTGCGCCTTTGAACGGAGGGTGCCATAGGCGATGCTCCTCACATATGCTCTTTGGGCCATCCCGGGCAACGGTGTGCGCCGTTGGGGGAGGGCGGCCGGAATGTTGGCGGGATTATACCAACGAGGTTTTTCATTTGTCAAACGAGCTGTCGGACGTGCGTTGCGCGGGCCACAGTCGGAAGTTCAACCACATTGGAAGGGAAAACTCACGGCGCTCCCCCCTGTGCTCACCGCTCTTTGACGGAATCACGGCCTTGCCTTATACTTCCCCTCACAATTCACGCGACCTTCCCGGAAAGAGCGGAAATTCCATATTGGCGTTGGGCGCGGGGATGGGCAGGTGACGGGACACCTGCCCACTGTCTTACGTGGAGGCCGAATTGCCCGTGCCCGCAGAACATGGTAACGGAAGGAAGCCGGTTATGCCTAAAAATCTTCTGGAAGTAGGGGGATAGTGGCGATGAACCACAGCAACTCGGAGCTTTCATGGCGGGTGGGCGGGCCACAGGGCAGCGGCGTTGACACAGCGGCCCGCATGTTCAGCTACGCGTGTGCCTACGGCGGGTTGTACGTCTTCGGGCGGCGGGAGTATTACTCCAACATCATGGGGCGGCACAGTTACTACGACGTGCGCGTTTCGGCCTCACGCCAGCCCACGTCCCACCGCGAAACGGTGGACCTGCTGGTCTCCTTCGAGGCCGAAACGCTGGCGCGCCACGTGCTTTCCACGGTCGCGGGTGGGGTGGTCATCTACAACGTCAAGGACGAGGACACGCCCCTCGAGCGCATCACTTTCCTCGACCGGCGCCTGCGGGAGGACTTGACGGCCCACCTTCAGGAGCAGGGCCTTCCACCCACCACGGCCGGGCTCCTGGAGGAGGCTCGCCGGCGGGGAGTGCAGGCCTTCGCCTTTCCCTACGACGAGATCATCGCGGCGCTGGCCGACAAGTTGGGGGTTCACAAGTCCGTGGCCCAGCGCACGCTCAACACCATTGCCGTGGCCGTTTCCATCGGCATGTTGGAATACGACGCCCAATGCCTGGTCAAGGCACTTCAGAAGATCTTCGCCGGGCGCGAGAAAATCGTGCGCCTGAACGTCGAGGCGGCTGAGCTGGCCTACGAGTACGTGCGCACCAACTTCGACTTCGAGCACTTCGCCTTCCGGCTGGCGGCCAACGGCCTGCCGGAAAGCCCAATGTTGCTGCTCAACGGCAACCAGGCGTCGGCCCTGGGCAAGCTGGCCGCGGGCATGACTTTTCAGACCTACTACCCCATCAGCCCGGCCACGGACGAGAGCGTCTACCTGGAAGGCCACCACACCTTTCCCCTGCGCCAGGGGGGTACCGGCTCGGTAGTGGTGGTGCAGACGGAGGATGAGCTCTCGGCCATCACCATGGCCGCCGGCGCCGCGCTCACCGGCGCCCGCAGCGCCACGGCCACCTCCGGCCCCGGCCTCTCGCTGATGGTCGAGGCCCTGGGGTGGGCGGGCATCAACGAGGTGCCCATTGTGATCACCGACTACCAGCGGGGGAGCCCCTCCACCGGCATGCCTACCCGGACGGAGCAGGGCGATCTGCTCTTCGCCGTCCACGCCGGCCACGGCGAGTTCCCCCGCATCGTGTTGGCCTCCGGTGACATCGTGGAGGCGTTCTACGATGCGGCCCAAGCCTTCAACTACGCCGAGCGGTACCAAATGCCGGTCATCCACCTGCTCGACAAGAATCTGGCCAGCACCACCATGACCGTGCCCCCCTTCGACGTGGAGGCTGTCACGGTGGAACGGGGCGAAGTGGCCGTCGCCGTCCCCGAGAACGGCCACGACCCCTTCCCGCGCTTCCAGCCCACCGAGAACGGCATCTCGCCTCGCACGCTGTTGGGCCAGCCGGGCACGCTCCACTGGTACACCGGCGGCGAACACACCGTCTACGGCCGCGTGACCGAGGACCCGGCCGTGCGCGAGCAGCAAATGGAGAAGCGCATGCGCAAGCTGGAAGTGGCATCGCGCGAGATCCCTCCCGACGAGAAGTTCAAGGTGTACGGCGATGCCTCCGTCCCGCTGACGGTCATGAGCTGGGGGTCCAACAAGGGAGCCATCCTGGAGGCCCTCGAACTGCTGAGCGCGGACGGCATCGCCGCGCGCCTCGTCCAGGTGCGCCTGTTGTGGCCCTTCCCGGCCGAGGAGTTGACCCCCTACCTGGAAGAGGCCAACCCTCTGGTGGTGGTCGAGTGCAACTACAGCGGCCAGTTCGCGCGCCTGTTGCAGGAGTGTACAGGCCGTGCCCCTGAGTACCTGATCCTCAAGTACAACGGCCGGCCCATGTCCGGCCAGAGCCTCTACGAGGCCCTGAAGCGCGTTCACGCCGGCGGCGCCGAGCGGCGCATCGTGCTGCGCAACCCACTCGAGTGAGGAAGGCAGGTGACACCATGGCTATTCTCGAAGCCGTTCAAGTAACCCGCAAGGCCTATCAAGTCGAGTTCCCCAACGACTGGTGCCCGGGATGTGGCGACTTCGGCATCCTCAGCTCCATCCAGCAAGCCTTGGCCGGCCTGGGCATCTTGCCCCACCAAGTGGCCGTCTTCGGCGGCATCGGGTGTTCCGGCAAGACGCCCTACTACGTCCACGCCTACGGCGTCCACACCCTGCACGGCCGTGTCCTGCCCTTTGCGGCCGGGGCCAAGCTGGCCAACCCGGAGCTCACCGTGCTCGCCGTCGGGGGAGATGGCGACGGCATGGCCATCGGCGCCGGCCACTTCGTGAACATGGGCCGGCGCAACATTGACCTCACCTACATCCTCTTCAACAACGAAGTCTACGGCCTCACCAAGGGGCAAGCCTCTCCCACGCTGCCCTTGGGGCTCCAGACGAAAAGCCTGCCGGAGCCCAACATCCAGGGGCGCGTCAACTCGTTGATGCTGGCCATGACCTCGGGCTTCACGTGGATCGGCCGGGGCTACTCCTACAACGTGAAGCAGTTGGTGCGCCTCATCCAGGAGGCAGTCCGCCACCCCGGGCTGTCGTACCTGGAAGTGCTCCAGCCCTGTCCCACGTACAACAACTTGCACACCAAGGAGTGGTACGGCGGCAAGGACCGTCCCAACGGCCAGCCCCGGTGGTACGACGTGCAGGAGGAGGGCTACGACCCCGTCATCCCCGAGGGGGCCGACGAGGAAACGGTACAGGCCAAGTTGGCCCAGTTCGTGGAGAAGGCGCACGAGTGGGGTGACCGCATCCCCACCGGCGTTCTGCTGGTCAACCGGAACATCTCCACCTTTGAGGAGCGCCTGGCCGAGCGCATTCCCGGGTATCCGGCCTCCTCGCCGGCCAAGCGCCCCATTGCCGACGGCGAAGGCCAAAGCGTGGCCGTCTTGGACGCCTTCTTCGCCGAGTTGGCGGTGGAGTGAGGCGGCGTGGCGCTCCCCGGGCGGGGCGGGAGACTCATCCGGGGGGCGCCCGCCAACCATGTGCTGCTCTGATCCCTGAGTGTCGAGCCGCGAGGGGCGGGAGCGAAGGGGCTTGAGGGGTGAGCAACGGCGTTGGCGCGGCGGACCAGAACCGCACAGGGACACGGGGGCGCCGGACGGTGCCCGCTTCGGCCGCGGTGTTGGCCGGCGGCGCCAGCCGACGCATGGGCCGGGACAAGTCGCTGCTCCGCCTGGGGCATCAGCCCCTCATCGAGCGCGTGCTCGACCGCCTCGCCCTGGTGAGCGATGACCTGCTCGTCGTCACCAACGCGCCGGAGAAGTACGCCTGGCTGGCCGGGCGAGTGCGCTTCGTCCCCGACCCCGTGGGGCCGGGCAAGGGGCCACTGGCCGGCATTGCCGGCGCCCTGCGGGCTGCCCGCCACGACCGGGTGATCGTGGTGGCCACGGACATGCCCTTCCTCAACGCCGAGCTCCTGCGTCACCTGGTGGCCCTGTGTGATGGGGCTGACGTGGTTGTCCCCGTGATTCGCCCCGGCCGGCCGGAGACGCTCCACGCCGTCTACCACAGACGTTGCCTGCCGTTCGTCGAAGATGCCCTGGCCGCAGGCCAATATCGCGTCGTGGCCTTCTTCCCCCGCGTGCGCGTGCGCGAAGTTCCCGGTGACGACGTGCGCCGGTTCGACCCGGAGTTCCGCAGCTTCTGGAACGCCAACACGCCCCAGGAGTGGCAGGAGGCCCTGCGCCTGGCCCAAGAACTGGAGGAGTAGCCTGAACGCGCGAGGAGCCTACGCCTTGCCCTCCGCCGCCATCGCTGCGCGGAGCGCCTCGACCACCGTGCGGCACGTGATGAGCTCCACCCCCTCTGGCGGCGTAAACGGGCGCGAGGCGCGGGGCACCACGCAGCGCCGGAAGCCGAGCTTGGCCGCCTCGGCCACGCGCTGTTCCAGCCGGCCCACGGCGCGCAGCTCCCCGCCCAGGCCGATCTCGCCCACGAACGCCGTCCGGGGGGCAACGGCACGGTCGTGGACGTTGCTGGCAATGGCCACGGCCACGGCCAAGTCTGCGGCCGGCTCCCCGATGCGGAGCCCGCCCACCACGTTGACGAAGACATCTTGGTTGTGGAGGCGAAGGCCGACTCGCTTGCTCAGCACGGCCAACAGCAGGTGGAGACGGTTCGCGTCGATGCCGTTGGCCGTGCGGCGGGGCTGGGGGAAGGGCGTGGTGGTGGTCAGGGCCTGAATTTCGACCAGGAGGGGCCGGCTTCCCTCCAAGGTCACGGCAACGGCCGACCCGGCAGCCCCGGAACGGTACTCGGCCAGGAAGAACTCGCTCGGGTTGGCCACCTCCACCAGCCCCTCGGAGGCCATCTCGAAGACGCCCACCTCGTTCGTGCTCCCGAAGCGGTTCTTCACGCTGCGCAGCAGGCGGTAGGCGTGGTACCGATCCCCCTCCAAGTAGAGCACCACGTCCACGATGTGTTCCAGCACGCGGGGGCCGGCAATGGCGCCCGCCTTGGTCACGTGGCCCACCAGGAAGATGGGCACGTGGCGGTGTTTGGCCACGTGGAGCAGGCGGGCCGCACACTCGCGCACCTGGCTGACGCTGCCCGGCCCCGACGTGAGCTCTTCCGCGTAGACCGTCTGGATGGAGTCCACCACCACGGCGCGGGGGGCGAGTGCCTCCACGTGCTGGAGCACGGCGTTCAAGTTGGTCTCGCTCAGCACGTACAGGGCGGGGGTGTGAATTCGGAGCCGGTCGGCGCGCAGGCGGATCTGGTGGGCGCTCTCCTCCCCGGAGACGTAGAGCACCGGTTGGCCATCTTGGGCCAGAGTGGCCGCTGCCTGGAGCAGCAGGGTGCTCTTCCCGATGCCGGGATCGCCCCCCACCAACACGAGGGAGCCGGGCACAATGCCGCCGCCCAGCACGCGGTTGAACTCCTCGATGGGCAGGGGGATGCGCTCGAACCGGTCGGCCGACACCTCAGTGAGGGGGCGGGGGGCGCTTTGGCCGTTGGCGGGGGCACCCCTGCGGGCCGCCGGCTTCGTGGGCTCGACGACCGTCTCCACCAGAGTGTTCCACTCCCCGCAGCTCAAACACCGCCCACCCCACTTGGGGTGTTCGGCGCCACAGGCTTGACAAATGAACGCCGTTCTCCTGCGTGCCATCTGCGCTCCTCACCTCCTCACCCCTCACCCCTCACCCCTCAAAAGTATACCCCAAAATGGGGCAAAGCGTGAACGTCGTCCTAGGGGCGTGAGGGCGACGTGGCTCCCGACATTCGCGCGCGGCGTGCCGTCAGCCACCCCACGGTCCCCAAGGCGAACATCCAGAGAAAGGCCAAGTCCACCAGGAAAAAGCTGTTGTCCACCAGGCCGTGGGCCAGGGTGTTGGCCATCATGGCGGCCGCGCCTGCCAGCAGCGCCCGCTCGAAGGCGCGGCGGACCTGGGCTTGAGCCCGGCGGACAGCCCGCCAGAAGGCCCACTGTTGCCACACGAGGAGGAGAAGCCCTACCAGCCCCAAGGCCAACCAGAAGTGGAGCACAATGTTGTGGGGGTGGCTCAAGTCCGGCTCGCGCCACGCGGCCCTGAAGCGGTAGAGGGGGTAGACGTAGAGGAAGTTGTCCAGCCCCACGCCCAGGAACCAGAAGTCACGCGCCATGTTCAGGCTGGCCGCCCAGAGGAGGCGGCGCATGTACCAGGTGCCCTCCGAGAGGTCGAAGAGGGTGCGCACGCGCTCGGTCCCGGCGAAGGGGAGCAGGCCGAGGAGGCCCACGAGGGCAAGGGCGCCGGCCACCCGGCGGGCGCGGGGGCCCTGGAGCAGGGCGAGGCAGAACAGGGCGGCGGGCACGCCCAGCAGCCACGCCCCGCGCGAGAAGGTCAAGAAGAGGGCACTGCCGGTCAGCACCAGGGCGCCCCAGAAGGACCACGCCGGCCGGCCGTGCTCCCGTGCCGGCGTGGCCGTGGCGAAGGCCAGGGCCACGGGCACCACCCGCCCCAGGTAGAGCGCCAAGTTGTTGGGCGAGCCGTAAGGCCCCCGTGCCCGGCGCACGCCCTCGGCCAGCACGGCCTCGCCGGTTCCCCACTGCCAGAGGGCATACGCCGAGACGAGCACGCCGCCCACCAGCAGCCCGTAGGCCAACAGGCGCATCTGGCGCCGTGTGATTCCCCCGTGGCGCACCATCCAGTAGAAGAGCGCCGGCTCGAGGATCACCACCCGGAACTCGCGGGAAGCCACCCCGAACACGTGGGCCCAGAAGACCGAGAGGCCACTCCACACCACCAGGACAACCACCGAGAGGTCCAGGGCGTCCACCCGGCGCGCGTGGCCCCAGAGCTCGCGGGCCAGGGCGCGCGCCGCCGGCCACGGCTCCCGGCGGACAGCCTCCGCCCACGGGCGCGCCCACCTGAGCCCATACCCGGCCAACGCCGCCAGGGTGAGCAGTTCGGGCAGGGAGAAGGAGAGCCGGCCGAAGGGTTTCGTCCACAGGAAGAAGGGCAACGTGACCAGCACGCCGGCCAGCGCCAGGTCTGGGCGCGCGTGGGCGAACCAGAGCACGCCCAGGTAGAGGAGCCCGCTCAGGGCCAAGTGGCCCGGGGCCAGGGAGAAGAGCGCCAACCAGGCCGCGAAGGTGACCACTTGGGCCCACTCGGGCAGGCTCGAGTAGACCTTCTGCCAGTTCGCCCAGGGCAGGCGCCGGGCCACCCAGAGGAGGCGCGCGCCGGCCGCGGCTGTCAGGGCGGCGGCCAGGCCGACCCCTCCCCACCAGGCCCACAGGGGAGGACCGCCTGGAGGTGGGGCGGCCAGGCCGTCGGCCCGCACGATCTCGCCCCAGGCGCGGCCGAGAGGGGTGAGCCGGCCCGACGGATCGACGAGGGCAAGACCCCAGCGGGGATCGTCGGAAGGGGCGTCGGGCTGATAGAGCTGCAGGGCCATCACGCCCACCCAAGGCCACTCCTGGCGCGCGCGGGCCACGGCCGCCTTCAGGCGGGCCACCTGCACCTCTGGTCGGTCGCTGCCCCAGGGCGGCGGCGCGCCCGACCACCCCTCGGGGAGCGTGGCCCACCCTCCCTCCACGAACCAAACCGGCGTGGCCCCGTCGCCGGCCGCTTCCATGACCTCACGCACCAGCACGGCCCGCGACCAGTTGAGCACCTCCTCGCCGTAGCGGCGGTCGTCGGGGCCGCTCCAAAAGCCGTAGGCCTTGAAGGCCACGACGTCGAAGTACGGGGAGGCACCGGCGGCGTAAAGGCCGCGCAAGTAGCGCACGTCGCTCATGTTGAACCCGCCCGGCTCCCCGTTGGGCGCGAGGCCGGCGGTGAGGATCAGGGCGCCAGGGTCCACGGCGCGGATGGCCGGGGCCACAGCGCGCAGGAGCTCCGCGTACCCGGCCGGGTCGGCCAGGGCATCGCCCCAGTGGGGCCGCACGTTGGGCTCGTCCCAAATCTGGTAGGCGTCCACGAGGGGGCCGTAGCGGCGCGCGGCGGCGGCGGCAAAGACGGCCAAGTCCTCGGCGCGGCGTGGCGGGGCGAAGGGGTTGTCGGGCTCCTCTCGGGCCCAGGCCGGGCTGGTGTCGAGCACCAGGATGAGGCGGAACCCCCGTGCCGTGGCCGCCCGGACGAGGCGGTCCCACGGCTCCCAGGCGTAGACGCCCGGCCGGGGCTCGATCCCGGCCCACGGCAGCGGCTGGCGAAGCCACGTCACGCCCAGCCCGGCCAGTTGGTCGAGCGCGCGCGCCAACGCCCCGTCGGAGGTGTACTGGTGGAGGGCTACGGTCGTGCCCCACCGGGAGGCGCCGTGCCTGTGGACCACTGGCGAGGGGCCCGGCTCCACACCCCGCCATCGGTTGGCGGCCGCGTGCCAGAGGCTTCTGGTCAGCAGGGCGGTGCCCACGACCAGGAGCACGTACCAGCCGACGGTCACCAGAATGGCGGCTGAGGGACGCTGGCGGGCCATTGGGGCGCTATTCCCAGTCGAACCGGGTAATGGTGCCCGAGAGCGTGAGGGGCGTGGCCGTGCCGTCCAGGCCGACGAGGTAGAGGTCGCCCTGCCACACCACCAACGCCTGTTGGCCGTTGGGGGACCACGCCACCAGCGGGCGGTCCACGCCGGGCCGGCCGTCGGTGGGGAAAATGGTCCGGCGGTTGGAGCCGTCGGCGTCGGCCACGATGATGGCGTACCGGCTCATGGCCGAGCCGGCCGGGTCCTCGGCTTGGGCGTAGGCCAGCATGCCCTGCGGGGACCACGTGGGCAGCGCCCACATGCCCACGTTGGTCGCCAGCCGCACGGGCGGGGCGCTCACGGCCACGGGGAGCAGCCAGAGGTCGAACTGCTCGCTCTTCTCGGGCGGCTCGCCGGCCACGGGCGGGGCGTGGACCACGGCCGCCAGCCACTGCTCATCAGGCCGCCAGGCTGGGCGGGGCGTCCACACCCAGGGGGCGCCGGTCTCGTAAGGGGCGAAGAGGGTCAGAGTGCCCAGCTCGCCGGTTTCCACGTTGGCGAACCCGATGGCCGTGGCACTCCCCCAGGCCACGTACCGGCCGTCGGGGGCCCATGCCCACTCCCGTCCCCACCAGGCGTACCACTCGCTCATGTCGGGTTCGAGAACGCGGCGGGGAGCCACGGCCTCGCCCTGGTCGCTCAGGGTGAGGAGCCAGAAGTCGTTGCGGGCCTTCCACCCCGGCTCGGCGGGCATTCGCTCGGCCGTCGAGTAGCCGATGTCCGCCAGGCAGGGGCGGCCTTCGAGGGGCACACAGGGGCGCCAGTCGGCCCAGAGCACGCTGTCCACGCCCAGGTAGCGGGGCTCGTCGTTCACCACGTCCGTGCGCACCACCCAGAGGGAGTTGAAGGGGCCGGCTTGACCGGCGCCGCCGCCCAGGGGGCGCCGTGTGAAGAGCAGCCACGTGCCGTCGGGCGAGAGGGCGAAGACGTGGCCGTCCAAGTCCCCCGTGCGGGTGAGCGCCCGGGGCACGTTGGTGCCCCGCATCACCCAGGCGTTGCCCCCGGCCAGGTAGGCGATGGTGCCGCTGATGGGCACCGTCTCCACGCCGCCGGCTGTGCCCACCACCAACACCTCGGGCTCGGGCGCCCGCACCTCCTCCCGGGAGACGATTTCCCGCTCCACCTCCTTGCCGTCCTCGTACCGGATGCGCCAGGTCACCCGCTCCAGGCCGTTCTGTCCCAGCCGGATCAGCCTGGTTTCGCCGTTGGGCAGGTTGGCGTCCCGCCGCACGATGCGCTCGAAGGGCAGGGGGCGCTCTTCCTCGACCAGCCGCTCTTGCCCCCGGATGACGCGGACCTGCAGCCCCTCCTCGAGGAGCGTGTAGGAGGGCGGCTCCACGCGGTCCAGCTCGCCCAGGGTGAGGCCGATCTCGTCGAGCACGTCGGCCACCGTCTCGGCCTCGGTGGTCACCCACCGCCGTTGGCCGTCGGCCTCCACCAGCACGCGGCGGGGCGACGCGGAGCGGCACGCGCCCAGGACCAGGATCACCGCGAGCACCCACCAGGCGGCCGACGGCAGGGCGGGTGCCTGTGTCCCCGCACGGGTTCCCTGTGTGAGGCGTTTGGGCTGCGGGCCCCTGTGTGGGCTCACGGTTCAACCTCCCTTCCAGGCCGTGTGGTGTGAACCACGCCGATTATAGTCCCAGATTTCCTATTCCCAAACTCGGCTGTTCGGGCTATAATCTGTGCTGGTGTGAGGGCTGAGAGAAGGAATATGTTGTGGTATAATTTATGGAAGCGGAGTCTGGAGGGGAAAAGGGACGCGAACGCGCCCGGAATGTCTTGGGGATACCAATGGGCCAAGTAAGTACAATCGTGCGCATACAGGCTGTTCACTGGGGGGAGAAGGCGGCGGCCCGCCTTCACGACGACTGGTTGGGACGTGTCTGGATAACCGAGCCCGAGGGGGTGCTGCTGTTCAGCGAGACGGGGGAGATCGTGCGGCTGGTGCCCTATGAGATAGGCAACGCCTCCTGTTACGTGGTGTTGGCCCCGGGGCAGGCCGACGCCCTGCGCCGGCTCAAGCGCAACACGTGGGTGTGGCGCGTGGGGCGCGAGCTGTGGATCGGGGACAGCCTGACGATCTGCCTGCCCGACGTGGAGCCGTGGACGGGCCTGTTGGCCTGGAGCGCCCTCCACGGCGTGGAGGAGGCCGACCTGAGGCGCCGGCTTTACTGGCTTGCCGACGCCCTCCTGGCCCGCGCGCCGGAGGGCTCCTTCGCGGGCATCTTGCCCGAACTGCTCGCCGGCGAGGAGCTGGTGGACCGGCCCGACTTGGGGCGCCAGGAGCGGCTGCTCCGCTGGCGGGCGGCGCGCGTCCTGCGCCCCCTCATGCCGGCCCTGGAATCCGGGGACATGGTCGTGGTGGAGACGTTGGGCAACCGCGCGGCCGGGCTCGGGCCAGGAGCGCCCCCGGCTGGCGATCACTTCCTCATGGGCTTGGTGGCCGGCCTGCGCGTCTGGCCCCACGTCGTCGAAGCCTCGGGCCTCAAGCTGGAGCCCGTGTTGCGCCGCATGGTGCTCGGCGCGGCCGAGCGCACCGGGCTGCTGGGGTGGACCATGCTCCAGGAGGCGCTCAACCACGTCTTCAGCGAGCCGTGGCACCACTTGGCCCGCGCGCTCCAGGACAACAGCGGCCGCCCGGACGAACAGCACGCCCGCTTGGTCGCCCTGGTACAGGCGTGGCTCGAACGCCCCGACGGGTTGGGCGCCAGCGGCCTGGCCGGTTTCGTGTTGCCCTTCCTCTGGCACCAGCGGGTGATGGAGGCCTAAGGGCCGGCCCGAGCCGGCGGGCGGCGAAAATATTGACAAAGTTCATCGGTCTTTGTTATAATTTGCCCTGGTCAGTTTGACCCGGGCAGGGGGTTCCCACGGGGTGCGAAACGCCGCCACAGGACGTGCGCCATGAACGACAACCTGGCAACAGAAACGGGGTGATCGAGGGCTCTGCCAAGCAGAAGTAGCCCTCGTTTTTTTGTCGGCCGGGGAGCACGGCCGCCCCGCTCTGGGAGCCTGAAGAAGGAGTTGAGCACGTGGAAATCAACGTCCAGTTCTTTGAGGAGCTACCGCCCGTCGTCCCCGCCCCCGACCGCAAGGGGCCCAAGCCGCCGTGGCTCAAAGTGCGCGCGCCGGGGGGGCCGAACTACCGCGACCTGGTGCGCCTCATGCGCGCCCACCGCCTTCACACCGTGTGCGAGGAAGCCCACTGTCCCAACATCGGCGAGTGTTGGGAACATCGCACGGCCACCTTCATGCTCCTGGGGGACATCTGCACGCGCGGGTGTCGCTTCTGTGCGGTCACCAAGGGCAGACCCCGCGCGCTCGACTGGGATGAGCCCGAGCGGTGTGCCCGCGCCGTCCAAACCCTGGGCCTTAAACACGCGGTCATCACCAGTGTCAACCGGGACGACTTGCCCGACGGGGGCGCCATCATCTTCGCCCTCACCATCCGCAAGGTCCGGGAATACGTGCCCAACTGCGGCGTGGAAGTGCTCATCCCCGACTTCGAGGGCAACCCCTACGCCCTGCGCGCCGTGGTCGAGGCGGGCCCCGACATCCTGAACCACAACATCGAGACCGTCCCGCGCCTCTACGCGCGCGTGAGGCCCAAGGCCCGCTACCGCCAGAGCCTTGAATTGCTCAGAAGGGCCAAGGCGTGGGGGCCGCCCCACATGCTTACTAAGAGCGGCCTCATGGTGGGGTTGGGCGAGCGCATCGAAGAGGTCATCCAGGTCATGGAGGACCTGCGCGCCGTGGGGTGTGACATCCTCACCATCGGCCAATACCTGCGTCCCAGCGCGTGGCACCTGCCCGTAGTGCGCTACGTGCGGCCGGAGGAGTTCGCCGAGCTGAAGCGCATCGGCCTGGAAATGGGCTTCAGGCACGTGGAGAGCGGCCCGCTGGTGCGCAGCAGCTACCACGCCCACGAGCAGAGCCAAGACGCGCGGCAGCGCGCCCACACGTGAACGGGGCCACACGGGAGTGTGCCCGGCCGGCATCACGTCAATCGCGAAGGAAAAGGGAGAGGCCACATGATCCAAGTCCAAACAGAAGAAGGTGTGCTTAGCACGTTTGACCGGGAGACGCTTCTCTCGTGGTACCGGCAGATGATTCTCATTCGCCGGGTCGAGGAAGAAGCCGCCGCCGCGTACCAGCGCGGACACATTGGCGGCTTTTTACATCTCTACATCGGCGAGGAGGCCGTTGCCGTCGGCGCCCTCAACGCCCTGCGCCCCGACGACAACGTCGTCGTCCACTACCGGGACCACGGCCACGCCCTGGCGCGGGGGCTCCCGGCCCGGGCCGTCATGGCCGAGCTCTTCGGCAAGGCCACCGGGTGCAGCCGGGGCAAGGGGGGCTCCATGCACCTGGCCGACGCCACCAAGCGCTTTTGGGGAGGCTATGCCATCGTCGGCGGCCAGATGGCCTTGGCCGCTGGCATCGCCCTGGCCGACCAGTACGCGGGCCACGACCGCCTCACCATCTGCTTCTTCGGCGACGGCGCCACCAACAACGGCTACTTCCTGGAGTCCATGAACTTGGCCGCCGTCTGGAAGCTGCCCGTCATCTGGGTCTGCGAGAA
This sequence comes from Ardenticatenaceae bacterium, assembly GCA_026989095.1. Classification (GTDB taxonomy): domain Bacteria; phylum Chloroflexota; class Anaerolineae; order Ardenticatenales; family Ardenticatenaceae; genus WFWG01. The sequence continues at coordinate 17,164 of JALSKA010000029.1, read as the reverse complement.
CAACGCCTACGGCATGGGCACGGCCGTGGAGCGCGCCTCGGCCGTCACTGAGATCTACCGCAAGGCGTGCGCCTACGACACGCCGGCCGAGCGGATCAACGGCCAGGACGTGCTCGAGGTCTACGCCGCCGTCCGCCGGGCTGCTGACTACGTGCGCGCGGGCCACGGCCCCTACTTCGTCGAGGCCGTCACCTACCGCTACCGGGGCCACTCCATGGGCGACCCGGAACGCTACCGCTCCAAGGACGAGGTGGAGGAGTGGGCCCGCCAAGACCCCATCGAGCGCTTCAAGCGCTTCCTCATCGAGGAGGGCGTGCCCCTGGAGATCTTGGAGAGCATTCACGCCGAGGTGGAGGAGGAAGTCCAGGACGCCGTGCGCTTCGCCGCCGAAAGCCCGCCCCCGCCGGCCGAAGCCCTGTGGGAGGACGTGTACGCCAACCCGCCGGCCGATGATCCCTTCCTCCTGCCGCCCGAAGTGGCCGCGCTGCCGTAACCCCGGACGCGGGTCAACCACACCGGAGGAGACGACTATGGCCGAAATCACCTACCGCGAAGCCGTCCGCCGGGCGCTCGTCGAGGAAATGCGCCGCGACGAGCGCGTCTTCATCATGGGAGAGGAAGTGGGCGTCTGGGGGGGCACCTACGCCGTCACCCGCGGCCTGCTGGACGAGTTCGGCGAGAAGCGCGTGCGCGACACGCCCATCAGCGAGCTGGTGATCGCCGGCGCGGCCGTCGGCGCGGCCATGAACGGCCTGCGCCCCGTGGCCGAGATCATGACGGTGAACTTCGCCCTGCTCAGCCTGGACGCCATTGTCAACCACGCGGCCAAGGTTCACTACATGTTCGGCGGCCAGTTCCACTGCCCTATGGTCCTGCGCACCACGGCCGGGTGGGGCCAACTGTCGGCCACCCACTCCCAAACTTTCGAGAACTACTTCGCCCACGTGCCGGGCCTCAAGGTGATCATGCCCGGCACGCCCAAGGACGCCTACGGGCTCCTCAAGAGCGCCATCCGCGACCCCGACCCGGTCGTCTTCATCGAGCACACCCACCTCTACCGCGTCCGGGGCGAGGTGCCCGACGAGGAGTTCACCCTGCCCATTGGGCGCAGCGAAATCAAGCGCCCCGGGCGGGACGTGACCGTTGTGGCCTACTCCCGAATGCTCCAGGAAGCCCTCCGGGCCGCCGACGAGCTGGCCAAGGAGGGCATCGAGTGCGAGGTGGTGGACATCCCCACCCTCCGCCCCCTCGACCTGGAGCCCATCATCCGTAGCTTCCAGAAGACCTATCGTGCCGTCCTGGCCACGGAACAGTGGCTTGGGTACGGGCTGGACGCCGAAATTGCCGCCCAGATCTACGAGCACGCCTTCGACTACCTCGACGCCCCCATCAGGCGGGTGACCGCCCGGCCGGTGCCCCTTCCCTACAGCCGCGAACTGGAACAGATGGCCCTGCCGGGCAAGGAGGAGATCAAACAAGCCGTTCTCGACGTTCTGCGTTAGGGTGAGGAAGGCCGGGAGCCCGCCGGCCCCGGCCCCAGGGGTGCAGAGGAGGTCCTGTCATGGCTTACATTATCTGCGAGCCGTGCATTGGCGTGAAGGATGCGTCGTGTGTGGAAGTCTGCCCTGTGGACTGCATCTACGAGGGCGACGACCAATACTACATCCACCCCGAAGAGTGCATTGACTGCGGCGCGTGCGAGCCGGTCTGCCCGGTCGAGGCCATCTTCTACGAGGAGGACGTGCCCGAGCAGTGGCACGACTTCATCAGCAAGAACAAGGAGTTCTTCGGCCTTTGAGCTGAACAGCGGCCCCGGCAAAGGCGCCCTATTCCGTGGCCTGGCGCTGTGGAATAGGGCGCTTCCTTGTGTCCTGGTGCCCCCGGCTCCCCCGGTAACGGGGATCAGGGGGCTCCGGGTGCAGTGCAGACCGAGTTCACCGACGACAGGAGGAGACTGTGGCAACCCAAGTGCTCATGCCCAAGATGGGATTCGACATGGAAGAGGGCGCCGTGGCCACGTGGCTGAAGCAGGAGGGGGAGCGCGTCAGGGCCGGCGAAGTGATCGCCGAGATCGAGACCGACAAGGCCACCGTGGAGCTGGAGGCCCCAGCCGACGGCGTGCTCCTCAAAATTCTGGTGGAGCCCGGCCGGCGCGTGCCCGTCAACTCGCCCATTGCCCTCATCGGCGAGCCCGGCGAGCGTGTCGAGGTTGACGAGCCCACCCAACCGGCCGGCGCCGAGCCGTCGCCCGCCCCCGAGCCCGGCGGGGATGTGGGCGCAATCAAGGTGAGCCCGGTGGCCCGCCGGCTGGCCGAGGAGCACGGCATCGACCTGCGCCACGTGCGGGGCACGGGCCCCGGCGGCCGCATCACCCGCGAGGACGTGGAGGCCGCTGTGGGGGCCGCTGCTGCCCACCTGCCTCCGCCGCCGGGCGGCGTCAAGGCGAGCCCGGCCGCCCGCCGGCTGGCCCGCGAGCACGGCTTGGACCTGCGCGAGGTGCCCGGCTCTGGCCCCGGGGGGCGCGTGGTCGTGCGCGACGTGGAAGCTGCCCTGGCCCGGGCCGCGGCCCACCCCGAGCCCGCCCCGACGCCCGAGCCCGCCAGTGCTGTCGAGCGCGTGCCCCTCTCGCGGATGCGCCGGCGCATCGCCGAAGTCATGACGGCGAGCAAGGCGCCGGTGCCCCACTTCTACGTCACCGTGCGCGTGGACATGGGGGCGGCCGTGCGCCTGCGGCAGGAGATCAACGCGGCCCTGGCCGACGAGGGGCTCAAGGTCAGCGTCAACGACTTCGTGGTCAAGGCCGCGGCCCTCGCCCTGCGGCGCTTCCCCAACATCAACGCCAGCTTCGCCGGCGACCACATCCTCCGTCACGCCCACGTCCACGTGGGCATCGCCGTGGCCCTGCCCGACGGGCTCATCACCGTCGTGGTGCGCGACGCCGACCGGAAGCCCCTCGGCCAGCTTGCCCGCGAAATCCGTGAGAAGGTGGGGCGGGCGCGCGAGGGCAAACTCCAGCCCGATGACCTGGGCGGCAGCACCTTCACCGTCAGCAACCTGGGCATGTTCGGCGTGGAGGATTTCGTGGCCGTCATCACGCCCCCGGAGGCGGCCATCCTGGCCGTGGGCGCCGTGATCGAGGAGTCGGTCGTGCGGGACGGGGCCATCGCCGTGGGCCACACCATGCGCCTCACCCTCTCCGCCGACCACCGGGTGACCGACGGCGCCGAGGCCGCTCAGTTCCTCGGCGAGGTGAGGCGGTTGTTGGAGCACCCCCTGCTGTTGATGGTGTCGTAGCCCGACGCCGCCAGCGTGGCCACCTGGAAAGCCCTGGCCGGGGCTCAGCGCCCGAAGGTGCGCAGCACGATGTGATCGCCCGCGGGCGCCGAGTCGCCGGCCCACACGGGCAGCCGCCGCATGGTTGTGGCGTCGTACCAGCCGGCGATGAGGGTGTAGGGGCCGGCAGGCAGCTCCGCCGGCAGCGTGAGGTCGTACCGGTCGGCGATGATCTCGCCCGGGAGCCACGAGGTGGTGGGCGCCTCGCCCCGCAGGGGAATGTGGTCCTCCTGCGCGATGACCCGGTTGGCGCCGTCCAGGAGCTGTACGAAGCCCGTGTAGCTGCGGTCGGCCGGCCCCAAGGCCTGCCAGACCAGGGTGACGCCCAAGGAGGCGTTCGGGGCGACCTCCCCCTCGAGGGTGTAGCCCAGCAGCCGGGCCAGCTCGCCGGCGCGGGGAGGCGGCTCCATTGGGCTGGCCACAGGTGGCGGCTCGAACGTGCGGGCGCGGCCCCGCACGCGCAGGCGCCCTAGCTCCACGCTTCCCAGCACCTCGCCCTGTTCCGCGAGCGCCAGGCGAACGGTGTACGCGCCCGCCGGCACCTCGGCGGGGAGACGCCACGGCAGCCGGCTGCGCACCAGCTCGCCCGGCTGCCACGCGGCCACGGGGTAGCTCCAGGGCACGGGCGGGCCCTCCCACACGATCAGCTCATCCCCTCCCTCGGCCACGAGGCTGAGCCTGACCTGGTAGGGTGGCCGGGCCGCAGACGTGCCCCTGACCCAGAGCAGGTCCGCGGTGATTTCCTCGCCCGGGGCCGCCTCGGCGCTCCCCAGGGCGAACTCGACCAGGCCGATGGGGGCGTCGGCCAGGGCGCGCGGCGTGACGGCGGGAAAGGCCGGCGCCCGGGCCACCTCCACAGTGGCCAACACCACGTCGCCGCCGTTCGCCACCTTCACGGGGCCCACGGGGGCCACGGGCGAGCCGTCCGCCGGCGCGTAGACGCGGGCCGTCACCGTGTACTTGCCCGGGGGCGTGCCCGGCGGGAGCTCCAGCAGGTAGACGTTCGTGGCCCGCTCCCCCTCGGCCCACGAGGGGAGCGTCAGGTGGCGGTCGCTGATGAGGGGGCGGTCGTCCTGGGCGACCACGCGCCCGAGCGGGTCCAGCAGCCGCACGCTGGCCTTGAGGGGCGCCGTGGCCGGCTCCGTCCCCCGCTGCCAGGTGAGCACGGCCCAGACGGGGCGGGGCCGGTCCGGCGGAGGGGACACGGCCGGCACCGGCGCTTGGCCCACCGAGGCGCTCACCAGCGAGACAACGTCGCCGAAGCCGGCGGCGGGGGAAACGGTTACGCCGTCCTCGGCCAGGGTGTAGCGCGTCGTGGGCGCCACGCGGTACCAAGTGACCGTGTACCCCCGAAAGGCCCGCGTGCCGGCCGGCACGCCGTGCTTGCGCAACAGGAACTCCACCGCGCCCCGTGGGTCGGTGTCCGACTTGTACCACTGGACCCAGAAGACGCGCTCGGCGCCGGCGGCCAGTTGCGTGAGGCGGTCGGCCACGCGGTTGATGTCCACGAAGAGGTAGTAGGCCGGCGCCGGGGCACGGGGGTCGTCGGGCGGGGGGCGTTCGGGGTCCGGCGAGTAGCGCGGGTAGTAGAACCCCAGCGGGTAGGGCACGTCAACGAGGATGAGGTCCGTGGGCCCGGTTACCTCGGCCAGCCATTGGGCCAAGTTGGCCGTCTCCTCGCGGAAGAAGCGGGGGTTGAACTGGTCGGCGTGGAGGCCGAGCGCCCACGTGGCCACCAGCGCGCCCCCTAGCACGAGGCCCAAGGGGCGGGCCGCTCGCCACCACCCGTGCAGGGCCACGCCCACCAGCAGGGCGAGGAAGGGCGTGACGAACGAGATGTAGCGGGGGGCAAAGGTGCCCCGCCCCACCAGCACGGCGTAGTACAGGCCCACCGGCAGGACGACGGCCGCGAGCAGGAACGAGAGCGGGGACAAGCGGCGGCGGGGAGCCCAAACGGCGTAGAGGCACACGCCCAGCCCCACCACCACGGCCGCCAGCGCGGCGCCCCACAGCGCCCACGCACCCTCCGCCGCGATCCCCACCGTGTAGGCGTGCCAGAGCCGGCGCACGTACTCGCCCGGCGCGGGAACCGTCAGGTTGGGGTTGCCGTAGGGCGTGGCCTGGCGCAGCGCGCGACCGAGCTGTGGGAGGAAGAGCAGAAAGGCGAACAGGCCCGCCAACACCAGCCCGCGCAGCCGGGCGACCACCTCCTCGCGCCCTGTGCCCCGCCACCACCCCACGAGCAGGGCGGCGGCCGCCCACCCGTACCAGGCGGCCAACACGAAGAGCGTGGCGTAGTGAACAAGCGCGGCGGCCGCCATGCTAATCCCGAGCCACGCCCACGCCCGCCGGCGGCCGTGAGCGCTCTGCCAGAAGGCGCCGGCGCCCCAGGCCAACAGGGCGAAGGCCAGGGTGTACATGCGCGTCTCCTGGGCCTCGCCCACCAGGAACGGGGCCAGCGCCGCGTAGAGGGCCGCCCCCGGCGCCGCCTCCCGGACGCCAAGCCGGCGGGCCAGCGCCACAACCAGGGGCACCAGCGTGACTCCCCACGCCGCCGAGAAGAAGCGGACGGCGAAGGCCGTCGCGCCGGCCGGGAGGCTCCAGGCGTGGAGGAGCACGAAGTAGCCCGGCGGGTGGATGTCCAGCTCGGGCGCGCCGGGAATGGCGCTCAGGGGGCGCAGGGCCACATCGATGTTGCGGGCCTCATCCCACCAGATGTCCTGGGCGTCGAGGCGCCACAGGCGCAGGGCGAAGCCCAGGAGCACGAGCCACGTGAAGAACAGACATCGTGTGCGCGCGGTGCGTGAGCGGTGCATAGCGGTGGGAGTATACCCGAAGCGAAGCAGTGGGCAAATGGCTCCCGCCCGGTTCACTGAAGCAGCGTGCGCGAGAGCTCCCGGACCAGGGCCGTGTACCGTTCCAGGTCGTCCCGGAGGCCGGCCGGCCGGCGGCCGTACCCAAGGCGCCGCGCCAAGTAGGCGAACTCCTCGCTTCCCTCCGGCGGCACGGTGAGGTCGTCGGCGTTTCCCCGCACAATGCGCAGCGCCTCGATGAGCTGGCGCAGGAAGATGTACGCCTCCCGCAAGTGGGCGTACTGTTGCCGGCTGATGATGCCCAGCTCGGCCAGGACCCCCAAGGCCGTGCGCGTGTTGGGCGTGCGCAGGGCCAGGTGGCGGTGCCCGTGGGTGATCTGGAGGCCCTGCACCAGGTACTCCACGTCCACCAGCCCGCCCGGGCTGAACTTGGCGTTGAACGTGCCGCCCCGCACCAGGTGGCGCACCTGGCGCTCGCGCATGGCCCGCATGGCGGCCACGTCGAAGGGCGCGCCCGTGTAGACGAAGGCGTCCCGCAGTTGCACCACCCGCGCTCCCAACTCCACGTCGCCGGCGAAGGGGCGCAACTTGACCAGGGCCTGGCGCTCGTAGGGCCAGGCCGGGCCGTCGGGCGCGAAGTAGCGCTCGAACAAGCTCAGGGGAACGGCCAAGCTCCCCGCGCGGCCGTAGGGCCGCAGCCGCAAGTCCACCTCGAAGATGCCCTGCCGGCGGCTGCGCAGCGTCCGCACGAAGGCGGCCACCACCTTCTCGTAGAACTCCGCTACGGTGATCACCTCGGGGCCGGTGGTCTCCCCCGAACCGTCGAAGACGAACATCAGCTCGATGTCCGAGGCCACGCCCAACTCCCGGCCACCACACTTCCCCAGGGCGCAGACCACAAGCCCGCAGGAGGTGCCGTCGGGGCGCACGGGGATGCCGTGTTGCGCCTCCAGCTCGGCCTCGCAGAGCCGGCAGGCGGCCTCGACCACCACCTCGGCCAGGTCGGTCAACTCCTGGGAGAAGAGGTGGAAGGCCGGCGTGTGGCCCAGGATGTACCGCATGTCGATGCGGAACATCTCCCGGTCCTTGAAGGCGTTGAGGGCCTGCCGGCGGGCCTCGCCTCCCCCGTGACGGGCCAGCTCCTCGGCCAGCTCCTTGGCCATCTGCCGGCGGGACTTGCCGGCCGCCAGGCGCTCCACCTCGCGCACCACGGGGAAGAGGTTGTCGTGCTGGAGGCGCAGGAAATCCTCCCACAGGAACTCGCTCACCCCCAGCAGGCGGGCCAGGGCCTGGAGCACCTCCGTCTGTTCCAACGAGGCGATCTCGTCGGGCCAGTTCGGCCGGCGGAAGAGCTCGTCCAGGAACTCGCGGAACTGCTGGAGGGCGGCCCGCGGGTTGGGCGAGCGGGGCAACAGGTGGGTGAAGTGCTTGACGAGCACCGTGGCCGCCCGCAGGCGGCGCTGGGCCTCCGGGTCGGTGATCTTGCGGCCCGCCTGATCGGTCACGTAGAGGGTGTCGTGGACGCGGTTGCCCGCCGAGGCGATTTCCACGCGCGCGATGTAGACCCGGTTGAGGGCCAGGGCGTTGGTGAACTCGTAGAGGAAGCCCATCGTGTCGGGCGCGTTGATGCGCAGGATCGTGTACCGGGGCGACGTCTCGTTGTCGATCTCGATGTGGACGGGGTAGAGCGTGGCCGGCTCGTCCCCCTCGGGCGCCACGCGCTCGGCCACGAGGCGGGCCAGCTCCCCTCGGGCCTCGCGCCGCCGGCCCCGGTGGAGCAGCCGGAAGAGGGCGTGCAGGCCCTCGGCGTACTGCGCCCACGTCGCCTCCGAGACCGGCTCCCCGGCCTGCACGGTGAAGACATCCACGATCTTGCGCCGGCCGGCCTCCGGCGGCTCCTCCCCGGCCGGCTCATAGGTGAAGACCTGGCCCTCGAGGATGTTGAAGCCGTAGGCGAAGAAGAGCCCGCAGATGATCGAGAGGGCGCCCAAGTAATCGTATCCCACCACCGTGACGCGCCACCGGGAGCCCCTGTCCCCCTCCTCCAGGTGGACCGCCTCGACCCACACCAGGTGCTCCTCGTCCAGCCGGCCGGCCAGGGCGGCGTGCCGGGCGATCTCCTCCTGGGAGAAGACCTCCCGGTAGGACGGGGCCATGCGCGCCACGTGACGCCCGACATCTCCCCCCTCGGCCGGGCCGGCGGGCGCGGGCGCCGGCCCGGGGGGCTCCTCCACGTGCGCACGGTAGACCTCGCGGATGGCACGGCAGTGCTCCTCGTAGCGGGCCACGAACGTCTCCCCGGCCCGGGCCCCCTCGAAGCCCAGCCGGCGGGCCAGGGCGGCCAGCTCCTCCTCGTCCTCGGGGAGGCGGTGGACCTGCCGGTTGTGCATGAGCTGCAAGTAGTGCTCGACCGTGCGCAGGAAGACGTACCCCTCGGCGAGTGTCCGGTACTCGCCGGGGGAGAGGAGTCCGGCGGCGGTCAGCCGGCCGAGGGCGTCCAGCGTGTTGGGCGAGCGGACCTCCGGGCGCTCCCGGCCGTGAATGAGTTGGAGGAGCTGGACCACGAACTCCACGTCCCGGATGGAGCCGGCGCCGGCCTTCACCTGGCCCCACATCTCCCCCCGCGCGCGCAGGCCGGCCTCGATGCGCTCCTTCATGGCGCGCACCTCGCGGCGGACGGCGGCCGGGTCGCCGTCGAAGAGCAGGGGCTGCACTCGGCGCAGGAACGTGTGGCCCACCTCCGGCGTGCCGGCCACGAACCGTGCCTTGAGCAGCGCTTGCTTCTCCCACAGGCGGGCGTGTTGCGCCACGTAGCGCGTGTACCCCTCCGGCGTGATGACCAGGGGGCCGGAGCGCCCCCACGGGCGCAGGCGCATGTCCACCCGGTAGAGGAACCCCTCACCCGTCATGCGGCCGAGCCCGTCGATGAGCGCCTGGCCGAGCCGCTGCCGGGACACCGCCCCCTCGGCCGCCAAGAAAACTAGGTCGATGTCCGAGCTGTAATTCAGCTCCTGGCCCCCCAGTTTGCCGAGAGCCAACACGGCGAACCCCTCGGCGGACAGCCCTGTCTGCTCGCCGGCCACGCTCAGGGCGTGGTGAATCAGGGCGTCGGCCAGGTGGGAGAGCTGGGACGTGATGGTGGGCACGTCCATGAGCCCGAAGAAGTCGCAGGCCCCCAGGCGCAGCAGCTCCCACTGTTGGTATCGGCGCAGCGCGTCGAGTTGCTCGTCGGGTGTCCCGGCCTCCTGGCGGGCGGCCTGGGCGGCCAGGTAGAAGTACTCGCGGCCGTGGGGCACGGCCAGGTGGCGGGCTTTCACCAGCCACTCCAGGTAGTGGGGGTAGCGGATCAGGATCTCCGTCAGGAAGCGGCTGCCGGCGAAGATGGTGACGGCCATTTCCAGGGCGCGGGGGTGGTCGGCCAGGAAGCGGGCCAGCGTCTCCGGCCCCTTGGAGGCGGCGAAGAGCCGTTCCACGTGGACCAGCGCCTCGTCGGGGTGGGCGCTGGCGCGCAGGGTGCGCAGCAGAGGGGGCAGCAGCTCGGCCAGGGTGATCTCGCTGCCCACTGTGCGGGCCAGATGACCCAGGCGCCGCAGGGCGGCCCCGGCGTCGCGGAAACCGGCCTCGGCCAACTCCTGTGTCGAGGGAACCACGTGAGTCTCGGTCATCGTCCGCGCGGCCCGTCCAGGGGACAAGTCTCCGTGCCCAAGAGGGCCGAGAGGCGGCGCCGGTGGCGGGCGATCAGGCGGTAGGCCGGCTCGAGCAGGGGAGCCCACGGGCGCACCAGGCGCCCCACGTGGCCCCACGGCGGGGGGAGCAGGCACAGCACCTCGGCCACGGCCCGCGCGCCCGTCGCGTGCCCCTGGCCCGGGCGCACCAGACAGACCGCCCGCGCGCACGCGGCGCGCGTCAGGCCGGGCGGCAGGCGTTCCGGGGAGACGTGCTGGTAGGGTACACACGCCAGCCGCTGCCCGCGGTCGCGCCGGCGCACCCACGCCACTGCGGCCCGGCAGAGGCCACACGCCCCGTCGTAGACCAACAGGGCGCCTGTCTCGCCTTTCCCGCGTCGCCCATCCACGCGCGCCTCCCCTTTCTCCGTTCACGATCTCCGCGGCGGTGGGTATTCTACCCCCGTTGAGCCCTTCCCGCAAGGGGCCGGGGGGCTTGTGCCCGGACGAGGACGTGCTACAATTGTGAGGGGTGAGGGGACATCGCGAGGGGGACTACCTCGCCCACCATCACTTCGCCGTGGACTGCCTGCTCCCCCAAGGCCGGCGGGAGAGGTGTGCTGTCACCTGCGCCGCGCGCGGGCTCTGCGGCCCCGCAAGCGCCGCGACCGGGAGCGCGCCGCCCGGGCGCTGTGGCGGGCCAGGTGCGAGTGAGGGCGGGTGTCCAAGAGGGCTGTTGGAGGGCGTTTGTACCTTGGAAAGGAGGATGTCATGGCGAGGACGCACTATTTTCCGGACGACGTGGTTCACTACCAGTGGGACCGTGACGTGGCGCCTGCTTTGGAGGTCGAACCCGGCGACACCGTTGTCTACACGTTTCGTGACGTGACGGACAATCAGATCACCCCGACTTCGACGGCCGACGACATCGCCAAGCTGGACTGGGATCGTATCTACCCCTTGGCCGGCCCGGTTTTCGTGAAGGGCGCCCGGCCCGGGGACACGCTGGAGGTGGAGATTCTCGACCTCCATCCGCTGGGGTGGGGGTGGACGGGCATCCTGCCCGGCTTTGGCCTCCTGGAGGAGGACTTCACCGAGCCTTACCTGTACATCTGGGACCTTTCCCCCGGCACTCACGCCTGGTTCAAGCCGGGCATCCGCGTGCCCTTGGACCCCTTCTGCGGCACGATGGGCGTGGCCCCGGCCGAGCCCGGGCCCCATCCGGTCATGCCCCCGGGGCCCTTCGGCGGCAACATGGACATCCGCCACCTGACAGTGGGCACCAAGCTCTTCCTGCCGGTGCACGTCGAGGGGGCGCTCTTCTCCGCCGGGGACTGCCACGCGGCCCAGGGGGACGGGGAGGTCTGTGTGACCGGCATCGAGTGCCCCATGTACGGCGCGCTCCGCTTCCGGCTGCACCGGGGGCGCTCAATCCCCTCGCCCCAGTTCCAGACCCCGGGCCCGCTGACGGCCAAGTACGAAGGTGGGGGCTACTACGCCACCACCGGCATTGGCCCCGACCTGATGGAGGCAGCCCGCGATGCGCTGCGCCACATGATCGACCACATGGTGGCCACCTACGGCCTCACGCCCGAGGAGGCATACGTGCTGGCCAGCATCGTGGTGGACTTGAAGATCAGCGAGGTGGTGGACAAGCCCAATTGGATCGTGAGCGCCTACCTGCCCCTGGCGATCTTCGAGTAGTGCTCGGGGGGCGTCACCGTCGGGGTGGCGCCCCCGTGACCTCCGCCCTTGGGCCCCTGGCGCCGGCCTCCCCGCGGGCGGCCTCTCGCGGTGCGGGCTGTGGGGCCAAGGGCAAGTGGACGGTGAAGGTGCTGCCTTTGCCCTCCCGGCTCTCCACGGTCACGTAGCCCCCGTGGGCCTCGGCAATCCACCGCACGATGGCCAGCCCCAGCCCGCTGCCCCCCAGCTCGCGCGAGCGGGCCTTGTCCACCCGGTAGAAGCGCCGGAAGAGGTGAGGAATGGCCTCCTCGGGAATGCCGATTCCCGTGTCCTGCACCACCAGCCGCACCCACCCGTCGTCCCGGTAGAGGGAGAGCACCACCTCGCCCTCGCGGGTGTACTTGATGGCGTTGTCCACCAGGTTGAGGAGGAGTTGCTTCAGCCGGTCGCGGTCGCCCAGCACGAGGGCCTGGTCCTCGTGGCCGAGGCGCACCCGGATGGCCTTGCCGCTGGCCTCGGCCAGGACTTTGGCCTGCAGGTAGACTTCCAGGAGCAGCGTGTCCAGCTCGACGGGCTTGCGCTCGATGGGCTCACCCTCGTCGGCGCGGGCGAGCAGCAGCAGGTCGGCCACCAGGCGGTTAAGGCGGGCCACCTCGCTCTCGACGGTCTTGATGGCCTGGGAGCGTGCCTCGGGGTCGTCCAGCACGCCCCGCTTCAGCAGGTCAATGGTGGCCTGGAGGGAGGTGAGGGGGGTGCGGAGCTCGTGGCTCACGTCGGCCACGAAGCGCTGCTGGTCGCGGAAGACATCGTCCAGGCGGGCGAGCATCTCGTTGAAGGCGCTCACCAGCCGGCCGATCTCGTCGCTGGTGCCCGGCTCGGGGATGCGCTTGTCCAAGTCCTCGGCGCGGGAGATGCGCAGGGCGGCCTGGGTCACCTGGTCCACCGGCGCCAGGGCGCGCTGGGCCAGCCACGCCCCCACCACGAGCGCGGCCAGCAGGGCCAACACGCCGCCGAAGAGCACCACGGTGATGAGACGGCGCATGTTGCGGTCGATCTCGTCCAGGGATTTGCCCACTTGGACGATGGCGATGGGCCTTCCCGACTCGTCGATGACCGGGTAGGTCAGGATGCGCATGCGCCCGCCCTCGGAGCCGCGCACGGTGCGCAGGGTGGGCAGCCCCCGGTAGGCCTGCCGGTAGGCCTCCTGGCTCAGCTCCAGGCTTTCCTCGCCCAAGTTGGCGCTGCGCATCCAGATGTTGCCGTCGGGCAGGCGCAGCTCCACGAAGATGTCAGGGGAGCCGAAGGCGTCGAGCGGGGGCATGGCCAGCGGGGTGTTGGCGTCGGCCTGGCGCGCCTGGTGAACGACGAGGACGGAGGCCGCCACCCGCCTGGCCACGGACTCGAGTTCCCGGGAGAGCTGCTGGTTCATGGCGATGTAGACTGAGCCCACCAGCAGCAGGCTGAAGAGCACCAGCGTGGCCGCCAGGAGGCCCACGTACCAGAGGGTCAGGCGGAGGCGAATGGGCATGTTCTGGTAGAAGGTGGCCCTGAGCACGGTCTATTCCTCGCGCAACACGTAGCCCACGCCGCGCACGGTGTGAATCAGCCTGGGCTCGCCGCCGGCCTCCAGCTTGGTGCGCAAGTAGCGGATGTAAACGTCCAACAGGTTGCTCTCCCCGCCGAAGTCGTACCCCCACACGCGCTCGTAGATGAGCTCGCGGGGCAGGACTTGGCGCGGGTGGCGCATGAAGAGCTCCAACAGGTCGTACTCCTTGGGCGTGAGGTCGATCACACGATCGCCCCGCCGGGCCTGGCGTGTGCCCGTGTCGAGCTCCAGGTCGGCGAAGCGCAGCACCTCGGGCGTGGCCCGGGTGCGTGCCCGCCGGAGCAGCGCCCGCACGCGGGCCAGCAGCTCCTCGAAGTAGAAGGGCTTGACCACATAATCGTCGGCCCCGCTCTCCAGGCCCAACACCCGGTCGGCCACGGCGTCCTTGGCCGTGAGGATGAGGACGGGCACGTCGTCGGCCCGCCGCAGGCGGCGCAACACGTCGAGCCCGTCCATGTCGGGCAACATCAAGTCGAGGATCACCAGGTGAGGGGGGCGCTCGCGGGCCAGGCGGAGCCCGCCCGCCCCGTCCGGGGCCACGTCCACGTCGAAGCCCTCGTAGAGGAGGCCGCGGCGCAACAGGTCGGCAATTTTGGGGTCGTCCTCGATCACCAGAATGCGTTCGGCCATGAGCTCCTCACTCCGCGCGTTTGCCAAAATGCCCCTTCCCCTTACTATTGTAGCACGTTTGCGCAAGACCAACGAAGGAGAAGTGGCAGCCCCCGCCGCACAGAGGCGGCCCGAACGACGGGTTTGGCCCATGCACCACTGGCATACGCTCCCCCCGGACGAGGTGTGTGCTCACCTGGAGACCGACGCCGAACGCGGCCTCACGTGGGACGAGGCAAAGCGCCGGCTGGCGCGGCACGGCCCCAACGTGCTCCGAGGGGCCGGCCGGCACACTCCCTGGCAAATCTTGGCCGCCCAGTTCAAGGAGACCATGGTCCTCATCCTGGTGGCGGCCGGCGTGATCTCCTACCTCATCGGCGATGTGAAGGACACGGCGGTGATCCTGGCCATCGTGGTGCTCAACGCCGTGTTGGGCTTCGTCCAGGAGTACCGGGCCGAACAGGCCCTGGAAGCCCTCCAGCGCCTGGCCGTGCCCCACGTTCACGTGGTGCGGGACGGCCGGGTGGAGGAGATCGAGGCCACAACCCTCGTCCCCGGCGACGTGATCCTCCTGGAGGCGGGCAACAGCGTGCCGGCCGACGCGCGGCTGGTGGAGGCCGTCAACGTGCAGGTGCAGGAGGCGGCCCTCACGGGCGAGTCGGTGCCCGTGGAGAAGCACGTCGAGCCCCTGCCCGACGAGGCGCTGCCCCTGGGTGACCGCCACAACATGGTCTACATGGGCACGGCCGTCACCTACGGCCGGGGGCGGGCCGTGGTGGTGGCCACCGGCATGAACACGGAGCTGGGCCGCATTGCCACGCTGTTGCAGGGGCTCGAGCAGGAGGCCACACCCCTCCAACGGCGGATGGACCAGTTGGGCAAGCGCTTGGCCGCCGTGGCCCTCCTGCTGGTGGCCCTAGTCTTCGCCCTGGGCGTCTGGCGCGGTGGCGACGTGGGCGAGATGCTGCTGACGGCCATCAGCCTGGCCGTGGCCGCCGTCCCCGAAGGGCTGCCGGCCGTGGTGACCATCTCGTTGGCGCTGGGCGCACGGCGCATGGTGCGGCGCCATGCCCTGGTGCGCCGGCTGCCGGCCGTGGAGACGCTGGGCTCGGTCACCGTGATCTGCTCGGACAAGACGGGCACGCTCACCGAGAACCGCATGACCGTCACCGTGCTCGACATCGCCGGCCGCACCGTGGAGCTGGAGGCCCCGCGCAGTGGCACGCTGGACGCTCCCCCGCCCGTGCCCCTGACCCCCTCCCTCGAGTTCCTCGTCGTGGGCGGGGCCCTCTGCAACGACGCCCTCGTCCGCCACGACCGGGCCGAGCCCGGCCGGTTCCACGTGATTGGCGACCCCACCGAGGCCGCGCTGGTGATGGTGGCCGCTCGCTTCGGCTTCCTCAAGGACGAGCTGGAACGGCTCTTTCCCCGCGTGGCCGAAGTGCCCTTCTCCTCCGAGCGCAAGCGCATGACCACCGTCCACCGCGTGCCGGCCCGCCACGAGTGGCTCCGGGCCGTGCACACGCCTTACGTGGCCTTCTGCAAGGGGGCGGTGGAGGGGCTGCTGGAGCTGTGCGTCGCCGTCTGGGACGATGGAGCCGTCCACCCGCTGGACGGGGCGTGGCGCCAGCGCATCCTGGCCGCCAACGGGCGGCTGGCCGCCGGGGGACAGCGCGTGCTGGGCGTGGCCTTCCGCCCCCTCGACGCCTTCGACGGGGCCGCACCTGAAGGCGTGGAGCGAGAGCTGATCTTCATCGGGCTGGTGGGCATGATGGACCCACCCCGGCCGGAGGCGCGGGAGGCCGTGGCAAGTGCCCGGCGGGCGGGCATTCGCCCGGTGATGATCACCGGCGACCACCCGCTGACCGCCCAAGCCGTGGCCGCCCAGCTCGGCATGTACGCGCCCGGCGACCGCGTGCTCACGGGGCGCGAGCTGGAACAGATGACCGTGGAGGAGCTGGCCCGGATCGTGGAGCGCGTCGCCGTCTACGCCCGCGTGAGCCCGGAACACAAGCTCCACATTGTGGCTGCCCTCCAGGAGCACCACCACATCGTGGCCATGACCGGGGACGGCGTGAACGACGCGCCGGCCCTCAAAAAGGCCGACATCGGCGTGGCCATGGGCGTCACGGGCACCGACGTGGCCAAGGAGGCCGCCGACATGGTGCTCCTGGACGACAACTTCGCCACCATCGTGGCCGCCGTGGAGGAGGGACGCACGATCTACGACAACATCCGCAAGTTCATCAAGTACCTGCTGACCAGCAACTCGGGGGAAATCTGGACCATGCTCCTGGGCCCCCTGGCCGGGTTGCCCGTGCCCCTCCTGCCCCTCCAGATCCTCTGGATCAACTTGGTGACCGACGGCCTGCCGGCCCTGGCCCTGAGCGTCGAGCCGCCGGAGCGGGATGTGATGGAGCGACCGCCCCACCCGCCCCGGGAGAGCATCTTCGCCCGTGGCCTGGGCGCCCACATCCTCTGGGTGGGCCTGCTCATGGGCGCGCTCACCTTCGGGGTGCAGCGGTGGGCGTATGGGCGCAGCGACAACTGGCAGACGATGGTCTTCAACACCTTGGCCCTGGCCCAGATGGCCCACGTCCTGGCCGTCCGCTCCGAGCGGGAGTCCCTGGTGACCCAGGGGCTCTTCTCCAACCCGTGGATGGTCTGGGCCGTGGCGAGCACGCTCGTCTTCCAAGGTCTGGTGCTCTACGTGCCCTTCCTCCAGCGCACTTTCTCCACATCCCCCCTCACAGCCGGCGAACTGCTCCTCACGTGGGGCGTGGCCGCCCTCGTCTTCGTGGCCGTGGAGCTGGAGAAGTGGGTTCGCCGCCGTTCCGGCCGTTAACGCCCCCTTAACAGACCGCTAAGTGGCCATTAACCAATGGCCTCCCGGGAGCTGGTAGACTGAAGGCGACACGGGAAACGGAACGGAGAACACGCCAAAACGCTTCAGGGAGGCAGAACGATGAACCGCGTAGCACTTTTCCTCTCAGCCGTCCTCACGTCGTTCATTTTGGTCATTGCCGGCGCGCTCATCGGCAACATGCGTGCCGCGCCGGCCGATTCGGCAGCCGCCGAGCCCGCGGCGACCCAAGCCGTGGTGCAGCCGGCCGAGCCGGCCGTGGGCTCGCCCGCGCCCGCCGGAGCGCCCGGGGAGGCCGTGCCGGGGGGCGCGGCCGCGGAGGCAGGGGCCGAGCAGCCGCCGGCACCCGACGTGGCCGAGGTGGTGAACGCCTTCAACGAGGCCACTGTGGACGCGGTGGAGAGCATCGTGCAGCAGCGCGAGGCCCAGTACCAGGAGTTGCTGGAGCAGGCCAACCGCCGCCTGCAACAGGCATACGCCAAGCAGGAGGAGCTGACCCGCATTGCCCAGGAGGCCCAGGCGGCGCAGGCCCAGGCCGAGCAGCTAGCCCAGCAACTGGCCGAGCAGCTCGCCGCCCTCCAGGCCGCCCAGA
>JALSKA010000028.1 GCA_026989095.1 Ardenticatenaceae bacterium | reverse complement strand
GGTGGGCGTAACCGTGCTCCTCCTGGGGCTGGGATTGCGCTCGCTGTGGGGGCGCCCTTGGCCCGTGGGCTTGCTCCTCGCGGCCGGCCTTGGGCTTGTGGCCTGGGGGCTGAGGGAGATGGGCCGACGGGCCCGGCGCACGAGATATCGCCTCTACCCGTGGACGTGGCCCGACACAACTCTGGCCGTGGCCGGAGCTGTGCTGGCCACAGGCGTGCTGGCC
This sequence comes from Ardenticatenaceae bacterium, assembly GCA_026989095.1. Classification (GTDB taxonomy): domain Bacteria; phylum Chloroflexota; class Anaerolineae; order Ardenticatenales; family Ardenticatenaceae; genus WFWG01. The sequence goes on along the minus strand of JALSKA010000028.1, from coordinate 31,013 downwards.
ACACGCCTCCTCGCGCCGGGCCAGCTTCTTTACTACCCGTATCCGCGCGTGACGTGGCCGGCCTTTTCCCCCTGGTTGGGCGCACTCTTCGCCCTCATCGCTTTGCCCGCCCTGTTGGGCCCCCACGGGGCCGAGGAGGAATCCCAATGGCCCCCCTAATCACCCTCTCCGGCGTCACCTACGCCTATCCCCTGGCCCAGAAGCCCGTTTTCGAGGCCCTCTCCCTGCACATCGACGAGGGAGAGTTTCTGCTCGTGGTGGGCGAGAGCGGCAGCGGCAAGAGCACGTTTCTGCGGCTTCTCAACGGCCTGATTCCCCACTTTTACGGCGGCCTCTTCCAGGGCGACGTGACGGTGGCCGGCCGAAACACCAGAACTCATGGCCCCCGCGCCCTCAGCGACGTCGTGGGCGTTGTCTTCCAGGACCCGGAGGCCCAGTTCGTGGTGGACCGGGTGGAGGACGACGTGGTCTTCGGGCTGGAAAATGCGGGCATCCCGCCGGCGGAGATGCGCGCCCGCGTGGACGAGGTGTTCGGGTACTTGGAGATCGAACACCTGCGCCGGCGCCCCCTGGCGACCCTCAGCGGCGGGGAAATGCAGCGCGTGGCCATTGCCGGCGCCCTCGTGCTCAGGCCGCGCGTGCTCGTGTTGGACGAGCCCACGTCCCAGCTCGATCCCAAGGCGGCGGAGGAGTTGTTGGCGCTCCTGGTGCGCCTCAACCGCGAGCTGGGCCTCACTATCGTCTTGGCCGAACACCGGCTGGAGCGGGTTGCCCACCACGCCCACCGGGTGCTCTACGTGCCCGGCCGCGGCAGGCCGCCGCTCGTTGGCACGCCCCAAGCTGTGTTTGGTCGCGTGCCCCTGGCGCCGCCCGTGGCCCGCCTCGGGCGGCGGCTGGCGTGGACCCCCTTGCCCCTCTCCGTGGAGGAAGGACGTGCTTTTGCCCGAGGCCTGGTGATCAGGGAGCGGGTGTCCGACGGGGTGCGCCGGCCTCACCCCAACGGACAGGAGCAGGTGATCGCCCTCGACGGCGTGTGGGCCGCATACGGCGATCACCTGGCCCTGCGGGACGTGCACCTCGTGGTCAGGCGGGGCGAGTTCGTGGCCATTGTGGGCGCCAACGGGGCCGGCAAGAGCACCCTGGCCCGCCTGCTGGTGGGCCTCGTGCGCCCTCAAAGAGGGCGAGCCGTGGTCGAAGGGCGTGATCTCCGTGGCCGGCCGCCCCAGGACGTGTGCCGCCGGGTGGCCTACCTCCCCCAAAACCCCTCGGCCCTCCTCTTCGCCGACACGGTGCGCGAGGAGCTCCTTGTCACGCTGCGCAACCACGGCTTTCGGCCCGGGGAGGCGCCTGTGGACCCGGATGCACTCTTGAAACGGCTGGGCTTGGACGCCGTGGCCGATGTCTATCCCAGGGACCTGAGCGTCGGCCAGCGGGAGCGAGTGGCCCTGGCGGCCCTGTTGGTGACGCGGCCGCAGGTGCTCGTGTTGGACGAGCCCACGCGGGGGCTGGACTGGCACCAGAAGGAGGAGCTTGTGGCCCTGTTGAAGACGTGGCAGGCCGAGGGAACTACGGTGCTCTTCGTCACCCACGACGTGGAGTTGGTGGCCTCGGCGGCCGACCGGGTGGTGGTGCTCGAGCGCGGCCGCGTGGTGGCCGACGGCCCCGTGCGCCCGCTCCTGGGCACCCTGGACGGCTTTGCTCCCCAGATGGCCCGTCTCTTCGGCCGGCCCGAATTGCTCACGGTGGAAGATGTGTTGGCGGCCGCACGTGTGACCGGTGAGGGGGCGCGAAAATGGTAGGCACGCGCCACCGTGGCGCCCGGTGGATTGGCCGTGCCCTGTTGGCAGTGGCCAGTTTGACCGGGCTGGCGGCCTTCTTCTACCCCTTCTTCTGGCCCCACGTGACTCAAGTCTCGCGCACGCAGGCTGTGCAGGCCCACGCTGGCGACGCGCCCCTTCTCTTCACCCTGTTGGTGCTCTTGGCCCTCACCGTGTTGCTGGCCGAGTTGGAGAGCGAGGCCATGACCACGCGGGAGGTTGCCCTGTTGGGCGTGCTGGTGGCCTTCAACGCTGCCCTGCGGCTGGCCGAAACAGTGACGGCGTTCTTGAATCTGGGCGGATTCTCCCCCGTCTTCGTGCTCATCATCTTGGGAGGGTATGTGTACGGGAGCCGCTTCGGCTTCCTGTTGGGCGCCCTGAGCCTCCTCGTCGGGGGAATGCTCACCGGCGGCGTGGGCCCCTGGCTGCCCTTCCAGATGGTGGCTGCCGGGTGGGTGGGGCTCACCTCCGGCTGGGTTCCGGCGCTGCTCCGCTTCCGTCCCGCGCGCGACCGGCTCGTCCGCCGGCGCGAGGTGATGGTCTTGGCCGCCTTCGGGGGCGCGTGGGGGTACGTGTACGGCTTTCTGATGAACTTGTACTTTTGGCCCTTCGTCTCGGGAGAGGGCATGTACTGGCGGCCCGGCATGGGATGGCAGGAGACGTTGGGGCGCTACCTCCTCTTCTACGTCGCCACGTCGCTGGCCTGGGACACGGCCCGCGCTGTGGGCAACGTGCTCCTCATCGCTCTGCTCGGCGAGGCCCTGTTGAAGGCCCTGCGCCGCTTCCACCTGCGCTTCTCGCCCCTTGCCCCGGAGGGGTGGAGCCCCCCTGTGGCCGGTAGCGACCGGCCAACGAGGGGCTGAACTTGGCTTGTCATCCGCCGAAAAATGGAGTATGCTCCCGTTTATGAACGTAGACTTGCACCTCCACACGTTCCGCTCGCCCGATAGCCTGACCACCTATGAGCAGGTGATCCGCGCCGTGCAGGAGCGCGGCTTGGACGCGGTGGCCGTCACGGACCACAACACCATCCGGGGAGCTTTGGAGCTCCGCGAGATGGCGCCGTTTCCGGTCATCGTGGGAGAAGAGATCCGCACCCAAGTGGGTGAAGTCATTGGCTACTTCCTCGAGGAGGAAATTCCCCCGGGGCTGAGCTTGGACGAGACCATTGCCCGCATTCGCGATCAGGGCGGGTTGGTCGCCGTTCCTCACCCCGTGGACCGGGTACGCCGCTCGTCCGCGCTGGGCGAGGCCGAGACCCTGCGCGTGTTGGACCAGGTGGACTTCGTCGAGGGGTGGAATGCCCGCTGTCTCTTCGTGGAAGACAACGTGCGGGCTCAGGCGTTGGCCCGCCAGCACGGCAAGCCGATGACTGCCGGCAGCGATGCGCACAGTTGGCGTGAAATCGGCCTCGCCTACGTGCAGGTGGCGCCCTTCGAAGGCCCCGAGACGTTCTTGGCCAACATGGCCAAGGCCACGATTCGGGGCCGGCGTACTCCTTTCCCCTTGCGCCTGGCGAGCCCGTGGGCCAGAGTGGTGCGCGCCGTGCTCCGGCGGAGGCAAGGAGTGAGGAGTGAGGGGTGAGGGGTGAGGGGTGAGGGGGCGATGCCTTGGGGTTGGCCGTCCACGAGGTCGGTGAACGTTTGATTGGCGGGAACAACTTGGGGAAGGAGGCTGATGATGTGGATCATTCGTGGACGCGGTAGCAAATTAGTACCGGTGGTGCTGAGCCTGTTGCTCTGGGGGGGATATGTCCTCCTCGTGGGCGCCGGCGTGCGGCCTGCCCGGGCCGAATCGGGGGTGGGGTTGGAGATCACTATCACCGGGCCGGCGCAGAGCACCACGGGGGCGACTGTGGTCTACACGGTCAAGATCACCGGCACGCTGGCTGACACGAGCTACGTGGAGTACCGGCCACCGCCGGGCTTCACCGTTCAGCAGACGGATCCGAACGGCTCGCAAACCCCCTCCGGTTCCTGGATATGGAATGCCAGCCTGCTGCCCTCGGATGCCACGATCACTATCACGGGCACCCACAGCGTGGCCTCGGGGTGTGTGGCCGTCCACCGCGCGTTGGTGGACGACACCTACTCCACCGGGCAGCCGCTGGCCACGGACCAAGCCAGTACTACGCTGACGGACGTGCTCTGCACCTACTTGCCAGTGGTGATGAGCACGTCCCAGTAAGGCCGCGTGGCGTTTTGGAGCACGTGGAATGATCTTTCTCGCCCTGCTCTTGACCGTGTTGGCGGCCGTGGTGCCGTCGGTGATCTACACGGGCATTGCGTGGTGGCTCGACCGGTACGAGAAGGAGCCCTGGTGGGTCCTGGTGCTCACCTTCTTCTGGGGCGCCGTGCCGGCCATCCTCCTGGCCCTTATCGTGGAAGTGGCCTTCGACATTCCCCTGCGCCTTTTCTTCATGCCCTCTCAGGCTGAGTTCTTCGCCTCGGCAGTGGTGGCGCCGATAGTCGAGGAGCTCCTCAAAGCCGTGCCCCTCCTGTTCATCTTCTGGTTCTACCGCCGGGAGTTCGACGGCATCATGGACGGGCTGATCTACGGGGCAATGGTGGGCTTCGGCTTCGCCATGACCGAGAACCTGTTCTATTTTCTGGGGGCCTTGGCGGAGGGGGGCATAGGTTCGGTGCTCGCCCTGGCCTTCCTGCGGGCGGTCGTTTTCGGGCTGAACCACGCCCTTTTCAGCTCGGCCTTCGGGTTTGGGCTGGGCTTGGCCCGCTACGCCCGCACGGGCCTGGTGCGCTTCGGTGCCCCGGTGGCCGGCCTGCTGGCGGGCATCGGGCTCCACATGGTCCACAACGCTTTCGTCTCCACGGGCTCAGTCCTCTGCCTGGTGAGCCTCTTCAGCGACTGGACGGGGATCCTGCTCTGGCTGGTGCTGGTCTGGGTAGCCGGCCGTCAGGAGGCTCGCCTGATTCAAGAGGAGTTGGCCGACGAGGTCGCGGCCGGGCTCCTGACGCCTCACCAGGCGCGGGCGGCGGGGAAGTACCGGGAACGAGTCGCCGTGCGGTGGGCTGCCCTCCAGGAGCGGGGCTTCGGGTACGCCCACAAGCTCGGCCGGCTCTACGCCCTGGCGGCCGAGCTGGCCTTTCGCAAGCGCCAGCTTCGCCTGCAGGGGGATGCTCACGGCGTGGCCGATGAGATCGTTCGACTGCGCCGGCGCATCAGCCAACTTCAGGAGGAACTGGTAGCGGATGTTTGAGGGAAGGGAGAAGGTCATGCGTGTGAACTGGTCGCTCGCTCGAATCCTCGCAGTGGGTGTGGGGGTTCTCGCGTGGATGATTGTCTTGGCCACGCTGGACAGGGTTGCGCCGGCGCAGGCCGAAGCCCAGGGGAAGCTGCCGGTTGTGCTGCCGACCCCGCCGCCGGCCCAAGCACCCCGCGTCGCCCTCTCCACCCCCCAGCTCATCGAGTTGGCCGTGGCGCGCGGCGAGATCGACCGCGAGGTGGCCGACCTCTACTTAACTTACGCCCTCTTCGTCCCCGAGATGCTGCCGGCCCGCTTCCGCAGCGACGTGCCCTGGGATGGGACGCTCCCCCTGTGGCAGCTCCAGCAGCGCCTGCGCCGCCGGCCCCTTTCGCCCCTGGGGGCAACGGTGCAACGGTTGGCCGCCGGCACGTGTAGCACATCTACGGCCTCGCTGTCCTCCTCCACCACGAGCGCCAACTTCTTCATCGAGTACGGCACCATTAGCGGTGGCCTGACCTTGGCCGATTACATCAACGCCCTGGAGACCTCGTGGACGACCCTGGTGAACACCTTCGGGTGGGCCGCGCCCCCCATTCTGAGCGGCACGCCGAGCAACAAGTACCACGTGCGGATCGACTCGCTGTCGCCCGGGCTCTTCGGGTTCGTGTCCACTTCCGGCACGTATGCCGGCTTTGTGGGGGACAACCCCAACACGTCGTGGAACGAGGGGTCGGCCATGGCGAGCTGTATGGTGTTGCGAAACGACTTCAGCGGCTTCCCCTCGGGGGCCATCGACGCCCTCCAGTCCACGGCCGCCCACGAGTTCCAGCACGCCATCCAGTTCGGCTACGGGGTGGCTCCCTCGGTGCGGGACTTGGACGGGGTGTTCATGGAGGCCGGTGCCACGTGGGTTGAGGACGAAGTCTTCGACAATGCCAACGACAACTACAACTACCTGTGGCCCGACTTCCAGGTCTGCATGGGCGAATACTACACCAGCACATCGGATAAGTGGTACCCCTACTGGATCGTGCTCCGCGGCCTCACCGAGCCCTTCGGCACGGGCACGACCGGCGGCGGCGAGCAAGTCATGCAGGATTTCTGGGAATACCTGAGCAAGGGCCAGGGAGGGATGCTCGGGGCCCTCGACCGGGCGCTCAAGAACCGATCACCGTCCCTCTCCTTGGGCCAGGCGTACCACCAGGCCGCCATTGCCCTGAACTTCGTCAAGCCCTGCGGGGGCGGCTACGCCTCCCCCTACTGCTTCGAGGAGGCGAGCGGCTACACGGGCGCAGCAGGCCTCCCGCCGGCGACGGCCGGGATCTCCTCCCTGCCGGGCACATACAACGGCTCGATCCAGGACGCCTACGCCCTCAACTGGATCACGCTTCCCGTGGGCAGCGGGGCCTACACCGTCACCCTGCAGAACACCTCGGGGGGCGGCCTCTTGCGGGCCAGCTTCGTGGGCGACACCGGGAGCAACCTCGACGTGCGCCCCTTGGGCGTGGCCTCGGCCGGCCAGACGATCCAGGTGCAGAACGTGAACTCGAACGCCTACACCAAGGCTGTGGTGGTCATCACCAACGAGGCCCAACCCGCGGACAACCCGGCAAGCTGTGCGGCCCGCTCCTACACGTTGGCGGTCTCCCGGGCGGCACCCTCGGCGCCGACGCCGCCCCCGCCGTCCTCCGCGCGCTCGGTCTTCCTGCCCCTGGTCGCGCGGACGGAGCCGGCGGCCATCTCGGGGCGCGTGACGGTGGGCGGCACGCCGGCCGGCAACGTGCAGCTCGAACTGCGCTTCTACGACGGCGCCGCGTGGTCCACCTTGCGGACCACGACCACGGCGGCCGACGGCACCTTCTCCTTCACGGGCGTGCCCTCCTTGGGCAGCGGTCAGGCGTATTACGTTCGTTACCTCAATCCCGGCACGGCGGACTCCCAGGGCCGGCTCGCCGTCTGGAGCACCCGCGTGATCACGGCCTACACCGGCGGCACCGTGAACTTGGGCACCTTCGACATCGCCGACATCACGCTGGCCTCGCCGCCTCACGGGGCCACGGTCACGCTGCCCCAAGTGTTCCAGTGGAACGTGCGGCCTGCCACGACGAACGACAATTACGGCGTTCTCTTCTTCGACCCGAACACGAACAAGGTGCTCGCCTTGGAGCCCACCGTGGGCTACCAGAACTCCTACACGCTGAACGCCCTGCCCTCGTCCCTCTCCTTCGGAACCCCCTACGGGTGGACGGTCTACGTCGAGTGGCCGGACGGCAGCCAAGGAGCGGCCTACTGGGCATACGAGGTCACCTTCTCGTCCACCCCGCGCCAGCAGCGCCGCCCGCCGGACGCGGGAGCAGAAGGCGTGTTGCGCGTGCCGGCCCACATCTGGCCGGAGCGGTGAGGTGGAATGGGGGCGTAAGGGGATGCCCAAACGGACGGAGGAAGCAGAGGGGGCCACACGATCCGGGGTGGCCCCCTCCGTTTGTGTACACCCTACTCGATGACGGCTGTGATGGCCTGCAGCACCTGCTGGACAGGGGGCGGCAGGTCGGGCTCTCCCACGATTTCGATCTCCACCGGCTCCTCGGGCCCGTAGACGAGAATGCGCTGTATTTGACAGCCAGGGCACGTCTCCCCGGGAGCAAAGCGGCCTTCCAGCTTGCGGAATTCCTGGGTGGTGACCAGGTCGAAGATGGGCTTCACCTCGTCCGCTGAGCGCACCTGCTCGCTCCCATCCAGGGCAACGATGCGTCCGGTCTGGTAGATGGTCCACTTGCCGATGACGGTGCCGCCGGAGTTATGGCGCACGTAGACCACGATGGGGTTGGGATACTTGGCCACCCTGGCGTCCTCGGCGCCGGGCGGGGCGTAGGCCATCTCGCTCATCGAGAGGGCCGGTGCCGATGCGGCCGGCGGCGCATAGGGCTGCGGGTAGGCGGCCGTGGCATCACCCTCGTCTCCTGCTGCCTCGGGGGGTGACGAAGGCGTCGTCCCGCCGCCACCACAGGCGGTCAAGAGCACCAGGAACGCCAAGGCTGTGAGCCAAACGATGCGTTTCCTCATGGGCCTACCTCCTTGTTGTGAGGTTCACGGACGGTAGTCTCTCGCCTGCTCTTCGGCTGTGCCGATCACGCCGGGGAGATCGCTGCCGTGGAGGGCAAACCACTCGCGGGCTGCTCCGACGTCGCGCTCGATTTGGCGGACGAGCTCTGCCACAGAGGGGAACGCGCGTTCCTCCCGCAGCCGATGGAGGAAGTGGACGGTGATTCGAGTGTTGTACAAGTTGCCCTCCCACGCCAACAGGTGGGATTCGATCTGAAGGCGGGAGCCGTCCACCGTGGGCCGCACGCCCACATTGGTAACTGCGGGGTGAGGGAGCCCGTCCCACTCCACCAGGGTCACGTACACGCCGTTGGCGGGCACCACCTGGCCGCGCGCCGGCACGATGTTGGCGGTGGGCACGCCCAGTTGGCGGCCGCGGCGGTCGCCCTCGATCACGTGGCCACTCACGCTGGGGGGACGCCCGAGGAAGCGGGCAGCCTCCTCGACGCGCCCCTCGGCAATGAGCGTCCGAATGTGGGAGCCGCTCACCCGTTTGCCGTCCACGACCACGGGAGGAACCACGTGGACGGCGATGTCCCGCTCCGTGGCCCAAGCGCGCAGGAGCTCCACGTCACCCTCGCGGCGGTGGCCGAAGCGGAAATCGTGGCCCACGACGAGTTCGCGGGGGCGCAGGCCGCGGTCGAGCAGTCGGAGGAACTCCACCGCCCTCATGCGGGCCACGCGGCGGTCGAAGGTGAGGATGGCCACTACGTCGAGCCCCCACGTTTCCAGAAGGCGGAGCTTGTCGGGCAGAGGAGTAATCAGGGGCGGAGCCTGCTGCGGGCGCAGGACGGCGGCCGGGTGAGGGTCGAACGTCACCAGGCCGGCCTTCGCGCCCAATGCCTCTGCGCGGGCCTTGACCAGCTCTGTCAGGGCCTGGTGGCCCACGTGAAGCCCGTCAAACTTGCCCACGGTGAGCACCGTGAAGCCCTCGAAGGCGGAGAAATCGTCTCGTACTACGAGCATAGTCACCTCGTCAGGTCGTTGCCGAGTTCTCGGCTGGAACTGGGGCGCACCTCATCGGGCGAGACCAACACTTTGCGCGGCTGCCAGATGCGACGCCTCTCGTCGTACTCGGCGATGGCGATGAGCCGGCCGTCAAGCCGCACGCGCGCCGGCTTGCCGGGTGGTGCAGGTGGCGGGCCGGCCACCGGCCGGCCGTGGGCCACGTGCAGGGCTTGGGCGGGAGTCACCTCAATGGCCGGCAGGTCGTCGAGGCCTGCGTCCGGCGGCAGAAGGAGCTCACGCAGGCGGGAGGCCCGGGCTGCTTCCTCCACCTCCTCGAGGGAGTGGGTCTCCTCCAGCGTGAAGGGGCCGCTGGCCAGCCGGCGCAGCGCGGCCAAGTGAGCGCCTGTGCCCAGGGCCTGGCCCAGATCGTGGGCCAGCGAGCGGATGTAGGTGCCCTTGGAGCAGGTGATGTCCAAGCGCAGCAGTGGCGGCGTGTACGCCAACAGGCGCAGCCCGTGGATCACCACGTGCCGGGCAGGGACAGTGACCTTCTCGCCCCGCCTTGCCTTGGCGTACAGGCGTTCGCCCCCCTGTTTCAGGGCCGAGAAAGGGGGCGGGATTTGCTCGATGGTGCCCACAAACGCTTGGAGGGCTGCCTCGACGGCTTCTTGGGAGGGCCAGGGGCCTTCGTAGCGGGCCGCGACTTCACCCTCGGCGTCGTATGTGGTCGTCGCCACGCCCAGCCGGACGGTGGCCACGTAGCGCTTGTCGTGGCCGGCCATGTACTCCAGCAGCCGGGTCGCGCGGCCGAGCCCCAACACCAGCACGCCCGTGGCCAAGGGGTCGAGCGTGCCGGCATGGCCCACGCGCCGCTGTCGGCCCAGGCGCCGCACGCGCTCCACCACATCGTGGGATGTCAGGCCGGCTGGCTTGTCCACCACGAGCAGCCCTTCCAGTTGGGCGCGTTTCTGTCGGGGAGCCATCGTTCAGGACCGTTTGACCTCAGCGGTGTGGCCGCTCACTTGGGCCTTCAAGGCTGAAACGACTGATTCCACGGCCTCGTCGAGGGAGCACTCGAGCGTGGCCCCGGCGGCTGGCGGGTGGCCTCCGCCCCCAAAACGGGCGGCCACTTGGGCGACATTGTAGCCCGGCTTGGCCCGCAGGCTGACTTTGACGCGCCCATCGTCCAACACGGTGAAGCTGGCCGCCACGTGGGCCTCTCGGATGGTGAGGAGGAAAGTGCTCAGGTCGCTGCTGTCCCGCTCTGTGGCCCCAACGGCCTGCCGCATGGCCGGCGTGTTGACCGTCCAGACCACGCCCTCCTCGAAACAGAGGGTTTGCAGGGCGTGGGCCCACAGGCGCACTTGGGTGAGCGAGCGGTTGAGGAAGGCTTGGCGCATGATCTCGGCCAGCGACGCGCCGGCGGCCATCAGCTCGGCCGCGTCGCGGAGCAGGCGCGGCGTGGTGTTGGGCGTGCTGAAGCCGTTGGTGTCCGTCACGAAGCCCGTCAGCAAGCACGTGGCAATCTGCGGGTCCGGCCTGATCCCCAACAGGGGGAGGAGCCGGTAGATCATTTGGGCTACCGCCGGGGACGATGGGTCGATCCAGTTCACGTGGCCAAACCGCCCGTTGGTCACGTGGTGATCCACGTTGACGATGAGACACCCACACGCGGTGACGTGCTCGAAAAGATCGCCCACGTGGTTGGGAGAGCTGCTGTCGAGCACCACGCAGACATCCGGGGCATCCACCACGTCGGCGCCGTCTATCTCCTCGGCGCCGGGCAGGAAGGCCAAGGTGGGCGGCACTGGATCGGACAAGGCCACCCGAGCGTGAACGCGGCGGCGGCGCAGGGCCCACATGAGGCCGAGCGCCGAGCCCACGGCATCTCCGTCCGGGTTGGCGTGGCTGAGGATGAGCACCGATTGGGCTCGGGACAGCGCCTCAGCAACGGCCTTCGGGTCGCTCATCGTCAGGGGACTCCGCTTCGTCGTTTCTCTCCTCGGGCCCAGAAGGGTCAATTTCCTCCAGGAGTTGCCACATGCGCATGGCGTGCTCCAGAGAACGGTCGGCCACGAAGGCCAGCTCGGGCACGCGCCGCAGGCGAAGGCGACCGGCCAACCGGGTGCGCAGAAAGCCCCGCGCGTGCTGTAAGGCCTGGAGCGCTTCGCCCTCCTCCGAGGGCGAGCCGAGCACGCTCACGTGGACGGTGGCACGGCGCAAGTCGCTGCTCACCTCCACGTGGGTGATGGTCAGGAAGTGAAGGCGCGGGTCGCGCGCCTCCCGGTGGAGGATCTCGGCCAATTCGGCTTGGATTGTCTCGGCGAGCCGCAGGGGCCGAATGCCGCTCATGGTCGTTACACCTGGCGTTCCTCGTACACTTCGATCACGTCCCCTTCCCGCAAGTCCTGAACGCCCTCAAGGCCCACACCACATTCGAAGCCCTGGCGCACTTCGGTCACATCGTCCTTGAAGCGTTTGAGGCTGGCGACTTTCGTCTCGGCCACCACATTGCCGTCGCGGAGCAGGCGGGCCTTGGCGTTGCGCACGATGCGGCCGTCCAGGACGTAACAGCCGGCAACGGGCTGGCCGCGCACGCGGAAGATGGCCCGCACCTCGGCCCGGCCAACGGTGATCTCCTCGAAGGTGGGCTGCAGCTTCCCCTTCAGGGCCCGTTCCACGTCCTCCAGCAGGTGGTAAATCACGTTGTACGTGCGCACTTGCACGCCCTCGTGTTCGGCTTGCTCGCGGGCCACGCGGTCGGGCTTGACGCCGAAGCCGATGACGATGGCCTCGCTGGCGGCCGCCAACATGATGTCGTTCTCCGTGATGCGCCCCACGCCCCGGTGGAGGATGCGGATGGCCACCTCGTCGGTGCTCAGGCGGTTGAGGGCGTCCACCACGGCGTCGAGGGTCCCCTGAGTGTCGGCCTTGACGATGAGGTTGAGCTCCTCCCGCTCGCCGCTGCGGAGCTGGCGGAAGACATCTTCGAGTGTGATGCGGCTGGTGGTCCGGCGGGATTCGAGCTCGTGCCTGCGCCGTTCGGCCTCCTCCCGGGCGAACCGCTCGCTCTCCACCACTTCGAAGGACTGGCCGGCCGGCGGGACTTCGTTGAGCCCCAGGACGCGCACGGGCTTGCTGGGAGGGGCGCTTTTGACCTGTTGGCCGTACTCGTCGAACATGGCCCTCATGCGGCCGTGGGCCGTGCCGCTGAGCACGGGGTCACCCCGGCGGAGGGTACCGTTGAGCACGAGGAGCGTGGCCACCGGCCCACGCCGGGGGTCCAACTCGGCTTCCAACACCACCCCTTGGGCCGGCCGGTCGGGGTTGGCCACGATCTCCTCCTGGTGGAGGTCGGCGACGATGAGGATGTAATCCAGCAACTCGTCGAGCCCCCGGCCCTGAGGGGCGACCACCTCCACGAAGGGCGTTTCGCCGCCCCACTCCTCGGGGATCAGTCCCAGTTGGTCGGATGCCTGTTGTTTGACCCGGTCGGGCGAGGCGTCGGGCTTGTCCACCTTTGTGATGGCCACGATGATGGGCACGCCGGCGGCGCGGGCGTGGTTGTAGGCCTCTATGGTCTGGGGCATGACGCCGTCGTCGGCCGCGATGACGAGGATAACAATGTCGGCGCCTTGGGCGCCACGGGCGCGCATGGCGGTAAACGCCTCGTGGCCGGGGGTGTCGATGAAGGTGATCAGGCGGCCGTGTTGCTCAACCTGATAAGCGCCGATGTGCTGGGTGATGCCGCCAGCCTCTTGGGCGGCCACGTTGGTCTTGCGGATGGCGTCCAGCAAGGTCGTCTTGCCGTGGTCCACGTGGCCGAGGACGGCCACAATGGGGGGGCGTGGGCGGAGCTTTTCAGGGGGCTCTTGTTCATAGAGCCGTCGTTTGCGCGAGGGAGGTGGCTGTTGTTCTTCCTGTGCGGCCTCGGCCGGCGCCTCCTCGGCCGGCGCTTCGGCTTCGGCCTCCGGGGGGGCTTCGCCGGGCAGAAGCACGCGGTGTCCCATCTCCTCGGCGGCCAAGGCGGCCGTTTCGGGGTCCAAGGTCTGGTTGATGTTGGCCATGACGCCCATGGCCATAAGCGTCTTGATGACCGCAATGGGGCTCTCGCCGATCAGTTCGGCCAGTTCCCGGACGGTGAGCGGGCCTGGTATCTGGATGGCTGTGGGTTCCTGTGTGTGGCTCATGGCTCCTCCTCTCGCGCTTGGTTGAGAGCAGCAGATGGGTTGTCCTTCCAGACGGGGCCGGAATCAAAGCGCGGGGCACGCCGGCCCCGCGCTGTTGGTCGAACTGGTGATGTGGGCGTTCGGCCCACGAATACTTCACCGTGAAAGCTGGGTCACCATGAATCTCCGCAGCTCCTCGACGGTCTCCGGCGTGATCGGACCTTTCAGCGCGTGGGACAGAATGGTATGCCGTTGTAAAATGCGTTCCCAGCAGGTCACCTGTGGGCAGAGGTAGGCCCCGCGCCCCTTTGCCTTGCCGGTGGGGTCCACGAGGACCTGGCCTTCCGGCGTGCGCACGATGCGGATGAGCTCACGCTTGGGCCGTCTGGCACGACAGGCCACACAGGTGCGGATGGGAATGTGTTTGCCCATCGGGCTCCTGCTCCGCGCAGTTTGGCGTTCCGGCCACGCTAGCGGCGCTTCTTCTTGCCCTTCCGGCGCGCCTTGCGGCGGGCGCGGATTTCGTCCTCCAGGTCAACCTGTTCGCCACGGTCGTTGAGCGTGTAGACCAGGTCGATAAGGCTGGGCTTGTCCGAGGGCTTGCGGGCCGGGACGATCTCATCGTCTTCTTCCTCGGGCTCTTCGTCGTCAACGTCGGCTTCCGACGCCGGAGGAGGCGTCTCGGCCCCTGCCGGCTTGGCCGGAGCCGTCGAGGCCGCCACGGGCTCGGGCTGCGCTGTGGGCGTCTCGTCGGCCGGGGATGGCTCCTCCTGTGCGGGGGACGCCTCCTTTTCCGGCTGGGCCTGAGCTTGGGGCTCGGCAGCTTGGGGCTCGGCCTGCCGGTCCGCCGGCGCTTCCCCGTCCTGGCCGCTGATTGTGGCGATCTCAAATTCCAGCTCCTCCACTTCTTCCTGGAGGGCGGCTGCCTGTTCGCTCTGTTCGGCCTGTTCGGCCTGGGCGAGGAGGGCGCGTGCCTCGGCAAGCTTTCGCTCGTACTCGCGCCGGCGCGCTTCCTCTTCGGCCTTGCGGCGCGCCTCGCGTTCGGTCAGCCGCAACACCTCCTCGGCGGCCTCGCTGGCGCTCTTGATGTCAATGCGCCAGCCGGTGAGCTTGGCGGCCAGGCGGGCGTTTTGCCCTTCCTTGCCGATGGCCAAGGAGAGCTGTTTGTCCGGCACGATGACGATGGCCGTCTTGCCCTCGGGGTGCTCGGGGTCCAGGAAGACCTTGAGCACCTTGGCCGGGCTCAGGGCGTTGGCCACGAATTGGGCCTCGTCCGGGCTCCACTGGACCACGTCGATCTTCTCGCCCGAGAGCTCGTTGACAATGTTCTGGATGCGGATGCCCTTCATGCCCACGCAGGCGCCCACGGGGTCCACGCCGGGGTGGGTGGACCAGACCGCCACCTTGGAACGGGCGCCGGGTTCGCGAGCGATGGCGCGGATTTCCACGGTGCCGTTGGCAATTTCGGGCACTTCGAGCTCCAGCAGCCGGCGCAACATCTCCCGCCGCGTGCGGCTCACGTAGATGTTGGGCCCGCGGGGCGTGCGCACCACGTTGTAGACGTAGACGCGCAGGCGCTGGCCAATGCGGTAGCGCTCGGTGGGAATTTGATCCTGCCGGGAGAGCAGGGCTTCGGCCCGTCCGAGGCTGAGCCGCACCAAGCCCGTGTGGGGATCGATGCTCTGGACCGAACCCATGACGATTTCGCCCTCTCGGTTCACGAAGTCGGTGTAGACGCGGTCGCGCTCGGCCTCCCGGATCTTCTGGAGGATGACCTGTTTGGCCGTCTGGGCGGCAATGCGGCCGAAGTCGCGCGGCGTGATCTCGACCCGCACCACGTCGCCGAGCTGGGCGTTTGGGTCAATGTGGCGGGCGTCTTCCAGGGCGATCTCGGTGCGCGCGTCGTAGACTTCCTCGACCACTTCTTTTTCGACGAAGACGCGAGCCTGGCCTGTCACCGGGTCCAAGCTCACCGTGGCATTGTGGATGGCGCCGTAGTCCCGCTTGTAGGCGGTGAGCAGGGCTGTCTCGATGGCCTGGATGACAATTTCCTTGGGAAGATCGCGCTCGTGGCACAGGGCGTTGAGCGCCATCATGAATTCGCTGGTGCGCATGGCCTGTCGTTCTCCTCCATGCCTTCTAGGACCCACTCTTTTGGCCACACCGTACTAAGCAAGAAAAGTGGGGAGACCCCACTTCTCGCGCACACGGTGTAGTTAAACCGTTTCTATTATAGTGCGTCTTCCGAAATTGGCAAAACACCGGGCCGGTGGCCGGCGGGGGAAGCGTGTTCAGAACTCGTCGATGGGCCGCCGGCCGGCGTAGCCGGCGTGCAGGCCGTGCCAGTAGGCAATGTGTGGCTCGCCGTACTGCCAGCAGAGAAAGACTTCCTCGCCGCGCCGCAGGGCGGGAAAGTCCACGAGGCCCATGTTCACGTCCTTGACTTGGGCGCCGGTGCGGTGAATGGCTTCGACAGCTTCCTCCAGTTGCCGGAAGAGGTCGGCCACTTCGCTGGCCACGCGGCTTCCGCTGTTCCACCCCCCTTTCTCCAAGACGGGCACCAGAGTGTCGTGTCGTTCGAGGATGCGCTGCCGGATGAGCAGGATGCGGCCCATCATGGAGGCGATGTGAGGGAGCAGGGCGTTGGCTTCTTCCACTGTGAAATAGCGTGATATGGACATGATGCGCCTCCCTCGGTGCCTACGGTCGGCTTTTGGGCTCTTCCAGAGCGTAGCTCACGAAGCCGGAGGCCGGCGCCGGCTCTACGCCTGCCGGCTGAGCCACGCGGAGCACGCCGTCGGCCGGCCAGATGAGCAGTGCCACCCATGCCTCCTCGTCCTCCTGGCCCGTCTGGACGAGGAATGTGGAGAGGTTGGCCGGGCTGATGTGGCCTTCGTTCCACCGCAGCCACGCGGCCACGCGGCCGAGAACCCGGCGTTGGTGGGCTTCGTAGGCCGGCGGCAGGGGCGTCCGGATAGTGTCGGCCACGGGCAACGGCGTGACAAGTTGCCAGGGCCGCTCCGGTGCCAGGACGCTGAAGAGGCGGGCCGACAGTTCCACGCTCCAGGCGCGCTCCTCCGGGCCCGAGGCCACCAACACCTGTGCGCCGCCTGCGCGGGGTGCTCCCACCAGCAAGCGCAGGGCCTCCTCGCCCGTGCGCGCCCTTTCCAGGGCCTGCCGCGCCTGCAGGGCGGTGGGCATGCCGTCGAGCCGGCGGTCGGACGACGGGGAGGTGACGGCCAGCAGGGCCAAGCCGGCCTCGTTGAGCCCTGCGGTGAGGCCCACCCAGCCCGGCAGGGCAACGCCGAGGGAGGCCAGGCCGCGCTCGGGCCGGCGTTCCACGAAGAGCGGTTGAGGGGCGCCGGGATAGGCGTCCAGCACGCCGGCCACGATTGGCCGGCCGTCGGCGGTGGCGTCACCCCAGGCGGCCAGGCCGAAGCCGGCCCCTGGCCGGCGACCTTCCGGCGCGCCGGAGGGCCAAGGGCCCGGGGCCACGGCGGGAAGTCCTCGGCGCACGGGGAAGCTGACCGCCCTTCCAGCAGGGCGGCCGGCCAGGTTGGCGGTGAGGCCGGCGGCCAAGGGCCAGGCGGGCGGGTTTCGCCGCCACTCGGCGCCACCCGTCAGCAGGTCGGGCCACATGTTGAGGAGGATCACCTCGGCCGGGGTGATGCCGGCACCGTCGGCGATGCCCTGGGCTTCTTCCAGAAGAGGAGAAGGCCAGCCGCGCGCCGAGGCGCGGGCGGCCTGGTACAACCAGGGGCCGTCCAGCTCCTGCTCCATGAGGGCGGGGAAGACCACATCGCCGAGGAGCCACCTGATCTGCGGGCCCAGGAGCACGCCCTGCTGGTAGCCCATTTCGTAGGGTGTGCCGGCCAGGCGCAGGCGAATTCGTCCCCGCTCCACGTTGAGCTGTCCCCGCCCGTAACGCTGCCCGGTGGCTGTGGGCGTCGGGTCGGGAGGGCTGATCGGGAGCGGCGGCGCCAGGAGCAGCACCAGGGCGCCGGCTGCCAGCAGGCGCACAAGGATGGAAGCGACCTTCGCGTTCATGGTGTGGCGGACGCCTCCAGCAGGTGGGTGTACTTGAGCCCGCTCCCCGTGAGGAGGAGGACCACGTGCTCGTCGGGTTGGACGAAGTCGTCCGCGATGAGCTGGCGCAGGGCGGCCACGGTGGCCGCGGCCTCGGGGGCCACGAAGAGCCCTTCCGTGGCGCCCAGTTCCCTCATGGCGGCGAGGATCGCGTCGTCGGGCACGGCCACGGCCGTGCCCCCGCTCTCCCGCAGGGCGCGGAGCATGAGGAAGTCCCCCACGGCCGAGGGCACCCGCAGGCCGGCCGCCACGGTGGCGGGGTTGGGCCACGGCTCGGCCTCCTCGTCGCCCCGCTCGAAGGCGCGCACGATGGGCGCACAGCCGCTGCTCTGCACGCTCACCATGCGGGGGCGCTGCCCCGCCTCGATCCAGCCCAACCCCTCCAGCTCCTCGAAGGCCTTCCACATGCCCACGAGCCCGGTGCCGCCCCCGGTGGGGTAGACGATCACGTCGGGCAGTCGCCAACCCAGTTGCCCGGCCAGCTCGTAGCCCATCGTCTTCTTGCCCTCCACCCGGTAGGGCTCCTTGAGGGTGGAAACGTCGAACCAGCGCCCCTCCTCGGCGCCGGCCTGAACGATGCGGGCACAGTCGGTGATCACCCCGTCCACGAGGGTAACCCGGGCGCCCAAGGCCTCCATCTCCAGGCGGAAGGTGGCCGGGGCGTCACGGGGCAGAACGATGTGGGCGGGCACACCTGCCCTTGCGGCGTAGGCGGCCAGCGCGCTGCCGGCGTTGCCGGCGCTGGGCACGGCCAGGGCGCGGGCGCCCAACTCCACGGCGCGGGAGACGGCCAGGCAGAGCCCGCGCGCCTTGAAGGAGGCTGTGGGGTTGAGGCTTTCGTCCTTGGCGTAGAGGTGGCGCAACCCTAGCCGCGCGCCCAGCCGCTCCAGGCGGAGGAGGGGTGTGAAGCCCTCGCCCAAGGTGAGCCGGTGCGCGGGATCGCGCACGGGCAGCACTTCGGCGTAGCGCCAGAGCGTGGCCGGCCGGCCGGCGAGCATCGCCGGCCTCACGAGCCGGCGGGCGCGCTCCAGGTCGTAACGGGCCAGCAACGGGCGCCCGCAGCTCGGGCAGAGGTTCCACAGGGCGTCGGCCTCGTAAGTGGCACCACATCGGCCGCATTCCAGGTGAGTCAGTGTGCTCTCCACGGCTATGCCTCCCCGTATCGCTCTCGCAGGAACTGGAGCACCAGGCGGTCCACCACGCCCTCGTCCGGCTTCCAACGCATCTCCAGGTTCTCCGTGCCGATGAGGGCGTCGAGGGCCGCGCGGAGCTCCGAGGTCATCGTGTCCGGCACGCCGCCCCGGAAGAAGCCGGCGCGGCGGGCCAAGTGGGCCAACTCGCGCACCGTCTGCTCGTCCAAGGGGACGAGGTCCCCGGGAGCCGGCTCGCCGAAGTAGAGCTGGTGGAGCTCGTAGAGCTCGCGCAGGCGGGCAATGGGCGTCGCGTGATCGTCCACGCGCAGGTCCACGGCCACGTCGTTGAAGCCGCCGTACCCGGCACCCTCGCGCACCACGAGCAGGCTGGCCGACTGTTGGCCGCGCCGGTCGCCGCCGGCCTCTTGGCCGGCTTCCAGGGCTTCGATCAGGCGAAGGGGGAAGGGGCTCTTGGAGCCCTGGAACGTATCGGCCATGGCGCGTACTACCTCTTCGCCGGCCAGGATGTTGCCCTGACAGCAGAAGCCCTCGCCCACCACGTGGCCGGCCCACTCGTAACACTCTCGGCCGGTGAACGCGGCCGCGCACCCCTCCCGGTCCACCACGCCCACCTGGCGGAGGTCGCGCCCTGGATCGCCGGCCACGAGGGCCTCCACAGTCTCCTGGGCGCTCAACCCCAGGCGCATCATGTGGAGCCCCAGAGGGCCGTAGCGCAGGTTGGCGTAGCTCTGCGTGGCCACAGCTCCGGCGTTGGCCTCGGCGTAGGGGACGGCCGCGCCCACGGCCAGGAACTTGGACTGCACGGCCACGCCCCACGAACGGCTCTCGGCGTCGAAGGCCACAATCGAAAACGTGGATGGCACCAACATGGCTGCTCCTCCTCGCTCGTCTGTTCCGCGTGTCAGCATAGCAGAGGGGCCAGGCGTTGGCAACTTGCGGGCGGGAGGGATGCGCCCGGAGGGAACTCGTCCTCGGCGAAATTGCCCATGTTGGCCCTCTTTGGTATCATGTGAAGGCCACGTGTGGAGGCGGGTGATCTGGAAGAGCGGTCTGGGCTTTCCTGATGTTAGGGCGTCACACCTTCAGAAAAGCAAAGAAAGGATGGTGAATCATGGGGCTCTTGTCAAGAATGATGGCCGTTTTGCGAGCGAAGATGAGCCAGCTTTTGGAGGGCGCTGAGGACCCGGCGGCCATGCTCGATTACTCCTACCAGCGCCAGCTCCAACTGTTGCAGGACGTGAAGCGGGGGCTGGTGGAAGTCACCACCTCCCGACGTCGCCTGGAGCTTCAGGCCGCCAAGCTCCGGGAGAACATCGAGAAGCTTGACGACCAGGCCCGCCGAGCGCTGGAAGCCGGCCGCGAGGATCTGGCCCGCTTGGCCCTCCAGCGCAAACAGGTGGCGCGGATGCAGTTGGACGATTTGGAGCGACAGATTGAGGCCCTGCGGCTGGAGGAACAGAAGCTCCAGGACGCCGAGAGCCGCTTGGCCATGAAGGTGGAAGCTTTCCGCACGCGCAAGGAGACGCTCAAAGCCCAGTACAGCGCGGCCGAAGCGCAGGTGCGCATCGGCGAGGCGGTGACCGGCCTCTCCGAGGAGATGGCCGACATCGGCCTGGCCATTCAGCGGGTGGAGGAGAAGACCGAGCAGATGCAGGCCCGCGCGATGGCCATCGAGGAGCTGGTGGCCGTGGGCAGTTTGGAGGACCTGACCGGTGGCGGCGACGCGGTGGAGCGGGAGCTGCGCCAGCTCGCCCTCACCCAGTCCGTGGACGAGGAGCTGGAGGCCCTCAAGCGCCAGCTCGGCTCCTCGGGAGAGACACCCCAATTGCCATCGGGTCAAGGGTAAGGAGGAGATCCCATGATTGTGCGCATTTCCCTGGAAGGACAGTACCGGGTTGACGATGCCCTGCTCGACCGCCTGAACGCCATCGACAACGAGATCGTGGACATCATCGCCAACGGCGATGAGGAGGCGTTCCGGGAGAAGTTCCACGCCATGTTGGAGCTGGTGCGCCAGAACGGCGAATTGGTGCCACCCGAGGAGATCATCCCCTCGGACCTGGTGTTGCCCCCGCCCGACTTGACGCTCGACGAAGCCCGTGCCTTCTTCACGGGCGAGGGCGTGATTCCCGGGTGAGATGGGGCCCAGCGCGATTCCCGGTGGAGGTTCAAGGGCACGGGGAACAAGCTCCCTGTGCCCTTTGCCCTTGAGGCTGTTCGCAGCGAGAGATGATGAAGTCAGCATTCCTTCCACTGACCACTCACCCGGAGGTGCCTGTTGACCGACCGAGTGCGCGCGTTCCTCTCCTACCCCTTGGTCGAGTGGGGCTTGGTCATCGTCAACGTGGTGGGATTCCTCGTGGGCGCCATCTACTGGTACGGCCCCCAGATGCGCCTTATTGCCCCGTGGCTCTGGCCCTGGCTGGTGGACTCGCCCCTCTCGGTGCTGGGCTTTGCCGTGGCGCTTCCCTGGATTCGCCGCCGGCCCCGGGATTGGTGGGCGAGGCTGATTGCCACGTGGAGCGTCATCAGCAACGTCAAGTACGGGCTGTGGACGGTGCTCTTCTGGGCGCTCTGGTGGTGGGGGCCGGGTACCTTCACCCTGGAGAGCGTCACCATGACCTTCACCCACAGCGTCATGGTGCTCATGGGCCTGAGCCTGCTCCTCTTCTACCGACCGGCCGTCGCTCACGTGGTGGTGGCCGGCGCCTGGTTCGCCCTCAACGATTACCTGGACTACTGGGGGGGCATTGCCCCCACCGTGCCGCCGGGCGTGGACTTGCGCCTCCTCCAGTGGGAGCAGGTCGCCGTGACAACATTCCTGGTGGTGTGGTTGCTCACCCTATCCCGGCGCGAGTCGAGCCTTGCACCTGCTAGGGGATGACCGCAGGGGAGGGAAGAGAGAGATGGATGAGCATTACACACACGCCACCTACCTGAGCCCCTTCACCTGGCGCTACGGCTCGGAGGAGATGCGGCGCATCTGGTCCGAGGAGTACAAGCGCCTGCTCTGGCGGCGCATTTGGGTGGCCTTGGCCGAGGCCCAGCACGAGGCCGGCCTGGTGACGGCCGACCAAGTGGCCGACTTGAGGGCTCACCAGCACGACGTGGACCTGGAACGGGCCCACGCCATCGAAGCCGAGATCCGCCACGACCTCATGGCCGAGGTGCGCGTCTTCGCCGAGCAGTGCCCGGTTGGCGGCGGCATCATCCACCTGGGCGCCACCAGCATGGACGTGGAGGACAACGCCGACGCCCTGCGAATGCGCGAGGCGCTCGACATCGTGCTCGCGCGGCTGCGCGATCTCCTCCTCACCCTGGCCGAGCGCGTCGAGCAAGAGGCCGACCGGGTCTGCATGGGCTTCACCCACCTCCAGCCGGCCGAGCCGACCACAGTCGGCTACCGCCTGGCCCAGTACGCCCAGGACCTCCTGGCCGACTGGGACCACCTGTGCCGCGTGCGGCGGGAGGTGCGCGGCAAGGGCTTCAAGGGCGCCGTGGGCACCTCGGCCTCCTACGCCGAGTTGCTGCGGGGGACGGGCATGAGCCCGGCAGAACTGGAGGCCCGCGTGATGGCTCGCCTGGGCTTGGAGGCGTTCCCGGTGACCACCCAGACCTATCCCCGCCGGCAGGATTGGGTCGTGGTCAGCGCCTTGGCCGGCCTGGCCATCCCCCTCTACCGCCTGGCCTTCGACCTGCGCCTCCTCCAGTCGCCTTCCCTCGGCGAGTGGCAGGAACCCTTCGGCGCGCGCCAAGTGGGCTCCTCGGCCATGCCCTTCAAGCGCAACCCCATCGTGGCGGAGAACGTGAACAGCCTGGCCCGCTTCTTGGCGGCCTTGCCCCGCGTGGTCTGGGACAACGCGGCCCACTCCCTTTTGGAGCGCACGCTGGACGACTCGGGGAACCGGCGCGTGGTCCTGCCGGCGGCCTTCTTGGCCGCTGACGAGCTGTTGGCGCGGGTCCACCGGCTGGTGGCAGGGCTGCGCATCAACGACCAGGCCCTTCGGCGCCACGTGGACCTCTACGGCACCTTTGCCGCCACCGAGCGGGTGCTCATGGAGGCCGTGCGCGCCGGCGGCGACCGGCAGGAGCTCCACGAGGTGATCCGCGAGCAGAGCATGGCCGCGTGGCAGGCCGTGCAGGCCGGGCGTCCCAACCCGCTGCGGGACACCTTGCCGGCCGACGGGCGCATCACGCGTTTCGTGCCGGCCGAGCGTGTTCGCGAGCTGCTCGTGGCCGACCAGTACGTGGGCGACGCTCCCCGGCGGGCCCGCGAGCTGGCCGAGCAGGTTCGCCGTGCCTTGGCCGCCGGCGGAGAGGGTGGGCCGCCGGCGACGGGGGCAGCAGGCGGAGGAGAGCCGTGAGCCCAAAAGAGCCGCCTCATGTGCCCGGGGACGTGGACTACGACGAGGACGCCTGACGCTCCCAGCGCGTGTTGGCTGTCGTTCGCGGAGTTCGTGCGCGCCGGCCTGCGGGGCCCCTTTCGCAAGCGCTACCCCTCGGCACGGGCGGAGCAATTGGGCACGGATGTGGCCCGCCACTGGAGAAAGTTGCTCAGGCGGGCCAGGGAGGAGCTCGCCCGAACGTCAGGTCACTCGAGCAAATAGCCCCGCGCCCGCAGGGCCTCTCGCGCCCGCTCCAGGGCCTCCGGCGTGCGGGCTTCCAGCGTGTGGAGGTGTAGGCCGTCGGTGAGCTCGCTGAGGAGGTGGGCGCCGGTGGCCTGCAGGTGTTCCATGAACTGGGCCACGTCCGCCCGCGAGGCGATGTGCAACATGCCCCGCAGCTCCCCGTAGATGGGGTGTTCCACGATCACGTCCACCACTTCCACGCCGGCGTCCACCAGGGCCAGCAGCTCGTCCTCGGTCTGGGCCGGCGTGTGGCGCACGGCCACCACGGTGCGCCGTGTGGACGGCGTGGTGCGGTACAGGAAGTACCCCCGCGGGCTGGCGAAGATCTCGTGGCCGGCGGCCCGGAGGATGGCCACATCCTGCACGATGACCTGTCGGCTCACGCCCAACTGGCCGGCCAGTCGGGCCCCGGTGATGGGCCGGGGGGAGGAGGCCAGGAGCTCCAGCAGGCGTTGGCGGCGCTCTTCAGCCGAAAGCGGTGGCGGGTTCGACACGGAAGTGGCACCCCCTGCTGTCCGGGTTCTCCAGAGCGGATCGAGTGACCAACAGGGCCACCTGGAGCATGTTGCGCAGGCCGGCCAGGCGGTCGTCAGGTGGCCCTCGGCGGTAGGCGTCCTCCACTTCGGGCCGGAGCGCGTACAGGCGCCCCAGAGCCTCCTCGAGGCCCTTCCCCGAGCGAACTAGTCCTACCAGCTCCCACATGGTACGCCGGATCAGCTCGGCGCGCAAGTCCACGAAGTCGGCCGGCGGGAGGGTGTGGCCTGTGGGCACGGCCGGCAGCAGGGCCTCGTCGTCATCGGGGGGGACGCCGTTCCACGTCCTGGCGATGTGCTCGGCCACGCGGCTTCCCCACACGACTCCCTCCAACAAGGACGTGCTCGCCAGCCGGTTGGCCCCGTGGAGCCCCGTGCAGGCCACCTCGCCGGCCGCGTAGAGGCCGCGCAGGGAGGTGCGCCCCCACTCGTCGCACCGGATGCCCCCGCAGGTGTAGTGGGCAGCCGGCGCCACCGGCACCAGGTCACGGGTCATGTCCACGCCGTAGCGCCGGCATTGGGCGTACAGAGTGGGGAAGCGGACTTTGATGGCCTCGGCCGGCATGGCCGAGCGCACGTCCAAGTAAACGTGGGGGAGGTTGTGCTCGCGCATTTCGTGGAAGATGGCCCTGGCCACCACGTCCCTGGGCGCCAGATCTCCCCACTCCGGGGCGTACCGGTGCATGAAGGGCGTGCCGTCGGCGTGGACTAGGCGGGCGCCGGCACCGCGCACGGCCTCCGAGATCAAGAACGGGGGCGCGTCCGGCCGGCAGAAGGCCGTGGGGTGAAACTGCACGTACTCCAGGTGGTCCAACCGGGCGCCGGCCCGCGCGGCCAAGGCCAGGCCGTCACCGCGCGCGCCGGCCGGGTTAGTCGTGCGGGCGAAGAGGGCACCGAAGCCGCCCGTGGCCATGACTGTGCGGGCTGCCCAGAAGGGCGCCACGCGCCCGGTGCTCCGCTCCAGGGCCACGACCCCGAGACAGCGCCGCCCGTGGACGATGAGCTCCAGGGCGCTCCACCCAGCCCACAGCGTGATGTTGGGGTGAGCGCGGAGCTGGGCGACCAGCGCCCGCTGGATGGCCCGGCCTGTGGCGTCGCCCACGTGGAGGATGCGGGCCACCGAGTGCCCTCCCTCCCGCGCCAGGGCGAAGCCGCCGTTCTCCCGGTCGAAGGCCACCCCCGCGCGCCTCATCAGGATGGACTCCACGAGCCTGGGGCCCATCCGGGCCAACAGCGCCGCGGCTTGGGGATCGCTGAGCCCGGCGCCGGCCCGCACGATGTCTTCCACCAGCAGCTCGGAACTGTCGCCCGGGCCCCGGTAGACGATCCCCCCTTGGGCGTAGTAGGTGTTGGACTCGTGGGGATCGTGGGCACGGGTGAGCACGGCGACCCGGACGCCGACGTCGGCCAGGCGCAGGGCCGTCACGCTGCCGGCAACGCCGCACCCGATCACTACCACGTCGGCCCGCATGGCTCATCCCACCTCCAACATGCGCTCCACCGCGCGCAGGGCGCGGAGGCGCACGTCCTCCGGCACCTCGATGACGTACTGAGTGTGTTGGAGCGAGGCCAAGGTGTCCTCCAGGGTGATCTGGTTCATGTGGGGACAGCGGACGCTGCACAGCCGGAGCATCTCCTTCTCCGGGTTGGCGGCGGCGATGTTGTCTCCCATGGCGCACTCGGTCAGCAGCAGGTACCGGGGCGCCTCTGTTTGCTCCACGAAGCGAATCATGGCGCTGGTGCTTCCTGAGAAGTCGGCGGCCTCCACCACCTCAGGGGAGCACTCCGGGTGGGCCAGGATGACCACGTCGGGGAATTGGGCGCGGACGGCCTCGATGTCCTCCACGGTGAACTTCTCGTGGACTTCACAGCGGCCGTGCCACCCTATGATCTGGTAGTCCACTTCTGTGTCGTCAACGTGAATGCGGCCGTTGGGCAAGCGTACCGGCACGATGATGTGCTTGCCCGTCTCGCGGGCCACGTTGCGGGCCAGGTACTCGTCGGGGATGAAGATCACGGTGTCGCTCCCGAGGGATTCGACCACGGCCACCGCGTTGCTCGAGGTGCAGCAGATGTCGCTTTCGGCCTTCACGTCGGCGTAGGTGTTGATGTAGGTGACCACCGGCACGCCGGGGAAGCGGGCGCGGAGCCGGCGCACGTCTTCGGCCGTGATGCTGGCGGCCAAGGAACAGCCAGCCCGCTCCGAGGGGAGGAGCACGGTCTTCTCGGGGTTGAGGATTTTGGCCGTCTCGGCCATGAACTTGACACCGCAGAAGACGATGATCTCCCGGTCGGTCTCGGCGGCCCTGCGGCTTAGCTCCAGGGAGTCGCCGGTGACGTCGGGAATGGAGTGATAGAGGGCCGGCTCCATGTAGTTGTGCCCGAGGATGATGGCGTTGCGTTCCTCCTTGAGGGCCAGAATCTCGGCGGCCAGGCGGGCCTTGTACCAGAGCTCCACGTCGGGCACCACGCCGTGAAGCTTGGCTTTGAGCTCTTCGTAAAGGCGTTCGGCGTCGGGCTTCAGCTCGGCGCGCTTCTCAAGGTTCACCGAAAGCATGGCGTTGTCCTCCTCGCGTTCAGGTTCGGATTTCAACCAACAACATGCTCAGGTCCAACGCGGGGGCCGAGTGGGTCAGGGCTCCCACGGAGATGAAATCCACGCCCGTCTCGGCCACGGCGGCCACGTTGTCGAGGGTGATGCCCCCTGAGGCCTCCAAGGGCACGCGGCCGGCTGTTAGGGCCACGGCGGCCCGCAGGGTGGCCACGTCCATGTTGTCCAGCAACACGCGGTCTACGCCCGCGGCCAGGGCCTCCTCCAGCTCCTCCAGCGTGCGCACTTCCGCCTCGACGGTGTAGCGCTCTCCCCATCGGGCGCGCACGCGGCGCACGGCTTCGACCAGGCTGCCGGCGACGGCGATGTGATTCTCCTTGATGAGCACCATGTCGTCCAGGCCGTAGCGGTGGTTTTGGCCACCTCCCAGCCGAACGGCCCATTTGTCGAAGGGGCGCAGGCCGGGGGCCGTCTTGCGCGTGTCGAGGATGACCGCCTTGGTGTGGGCCACGGCGTCGGCGAAGCGGCGGGTCAGGGTGGCGATGCCCGACATGCGCTGGAGAAAGTTGAGGGCCACGCGCTCGCCGGCCAGGATGGCGTCGACCGGGCCCTCCACGGCGGCAACCACCTCGCCGGGGCGCACGCGGGCGCCGTCGGCCACTTGGGGGACGAAGGTCACGCGGGCGTCCGCCAGGGCGAAGACGGCACGCGCCACGGCCAAGCCGGCCACAATGCCCTTGGCCTTGGCCACTACGTGGCCCAACGCGGGGCGTGCGTCGGCGACGATGGCCTCAGTAGTCACGTCGCCGGCGCCGATGTCCTCGTCCAGGGCACGCCGGATGGCCCTGATCGCGGTGCGGGCTTGGGCCGGCGGGAGCTCGGGGAGGAGTGTGAGAGCCTCCGGTTGTGTCGCTGGGGTGAGTGTCACGGCCGTCTCCTCCTGTGGTTGTCGGACTCCTGGACATCTTACCGCGAAATGCTGTCTTGTCAATTGTCATGACATTTCCTGCGTCTCCACGTTCCCGACAGGGCTGTGCGGTTTGCGGGGGCTCTGCGATCCCTGATTTGCCGACTTTGAGCAGATCACGTACACTACAGGCGAATCCGCGACCGGCTGCGGATTGCGTCCTCACACCTGTGGCCTCGTGAAGTGGAGGGAAGTGTGACCACACGGGATGGGCGTCCACGAGTTGTTGTGACCGGCCTCGGAGCCGTTACCCCCTTGGGCATTGGCGTGGAGGCATTCTGGAACGGTTTGGTCGAGGGCCGGTCGGGCATTCACCGGCTGAACCACTTCGACATCTCCAACTGGCCGGTGCAGATTGGCGGGTACATCGACGAGTTTGACCCCACGGCCTACATGCCCCCGAAGATAGCGCGGCGCACGGCCCGCTTCGTCCAATTGGCCATTGCGGCCGCCGACGAGGCGTTGGCCGACGCCGACCTCGATCTGTCGGACTTCGAGGCCACGCGCGTGGGCGTGGAGATGGGCAACGCGGTGGGGGACTTGGACACCATTACCCGCGAGCACGAAGTGATGCTCCGCCGGGGGCCGCGCCGCATCGTGCCCTACGCTGGCCCCAGTGTGTTGGTGAACATGGGGGCGTGCCAACTGGCCATTCGCTACGGGGTGCGCGGCCCCGTGGGATCGCCCGTGGCGGCCTGTGCCACCGGCCTGTACGCCGTGGGCGATGCCGTGCGCCGCATCCAGCGGGGCGAGGCGGACATCATCATCGCGGGCTCCACCGAGGCGTTGGTGACACCCATTGCGGTGGCGGCCTTCTGGCGCCTCCAAGCCCTCAGCACGCGCAACGACGATCCCGAGCGGGCGTGCCGTCCCTTCGACAAGGACCGGGATGGCACGGTGATGTCCGAGGGGGCCGCGGTGCTCATTCTGGAGCGGGAAGACGTGGCCTTGGCCCGGGGAGCGCGCATCTACGGCGAGGTGATCGGGTACGGCATCTCGGCCGACGCCTATCACCTGGTGGCCCCGGACCCTCAGGGCGGAGGGGCTGCCCGCGCCATGCGCTTGGCACTCGAGGAGGCCGGCGTCGCGCCTGAGGAGGTGGACTGGATCTCCGCCCACGGGACGGCCACGCCCCTCAACGACATCTCCGAGACCTTGGCGATCAAGCGCGTCTTCGGCGAGACGGCCTACAACGTGCCCATCAGCAGCATCAAGAGCATGATCGGCCACACGCTGGGGGCAGCCGGCGCCGTGAGCTTGGTGGCCAACTTCAAGGCTATCGAGACGGGCGTGATTCCCCCCACCATCAACTTGGAACAACCCGACCCCCAATGTGACCTTGACTACGTGCCCAACGTGGCCCGCCGAAAGCCCGTGCGGGTGGCCATGAGCAACGCCTTCGGCTTCGGCGGCCAAAATGCATGTGTGGTGGTCAGAGCCTATGAGCCCTCACAGCGTGACGACGACCAACGCGGAACATGACGGGGCAGATGTCAGGGCGTTCCTAGTACGGGCAGCGCGCTGGCTCTTCGGTCAGCCGGACCTCCGCTGGATGGTCTTGCCCCCATACGACATTCCCGGCATTGCCGTAATCGGGTGTGTGGTGGTCGAGAACGTCGGCCGGGGGGTGGCGCGCAACGTGAAGATCGAGCTCCAGTTCCCTCCCGAGTCGGCCCACATCATGCACCACGTGCAGGTGGTGAGCGAAGACCCCTACATCCTGCGTGGCGGAGGCGAGCGCCACTCCTTCATGACGCTTCGGCTCCGGGAGATGCAGCCGGGCAACACGGTGGTGGTCTACTTCAGCAGCCACGAAGTGGTGGTTCCCCACGTCAAAGTCAGCCACTTTCCCAAGGTGCCGGTGCAGCGGATGCGCTGAAGGGCTGCCCCAAGCCGGCAGGCTCTTTTCTGGCGCTGGCGGGGCGGTTTGATAGGGGCACTAAAATGTCAGGACGAGGTGTGGTCGTGGCGGGGGCGTGGAATGGGGGACAAAGCCCGTGTGATTACCACTCTTCTGCGTCGTCCACGGGTTCGACAGAGGTCGTCCACATTTCGATGTGCTCCAACACGTTGTCAATGGCCGTGAGTACCAGCTCAACGCGCCAGAAGGTGCCCTCCTGGTCGTGCCACCCTTCCCTTTCGGGGTAGCGGTCGCGAAAGCGCTCCGTGCGCTCGCGCCACTGCCGCAGGGTGGCCTCTGGCTCGCCTGGCTCGGCGAGCACCCGCCGGATGAGGCGCGCTTCCGTCTCCCAGATGGCGCTCAGGTCGTGCTCCAACGCGGGCTGTCCGGGCCCGGTTCCCCGGCGCAGGACGCCGCCGGCCGTCAGGCTCACCAAGGTTGCCAGGCGCCGGCGCAGGAGCGCGCGTGTGTCTGCGACTTGGGTCATTGTACCTCAGACCTCCCCTCCAAGGCTCGAATTAGCGTCATCTCGTCGGCGTACTCCAGGTCACCGCCCATTGGCAGGCCACGGGCCAGCCTGGTCACGCGGATGGGGCGGTCGCCGATCTGCCGCACGATGTAGGTGGCCGTCGTTTCCCCTTCCAAGCTGGGATTGGTTGCCAAGATCACCTCGCGGATGGGCTCCCGGTCGAGCCGGGCGATGAGCTGGGCAATGCGCAAGTCCTGCGGCAGGATGCCCTCGACCGGGGAGATGGCACCGTGAAGCACGTGGTAGAGCCCCCGGTAGGCGCCGGTTCGCTCGATGGCCACCACGTCGAGAGGGTCTTCCACCACACAGACTACCGACTGCTCCCGCCCCTCGTCACGGCAGATGGCACACGGGCTCGACTCGGCGATGTGGCAGCACCGCTCACACTCAACGAGGCCGAGCTTAAGGGCCCGAACGGCCTCGGCCAGGGCGTTGACCTGTTCGTCCGGGGCGCGGAGCAGGTAGAAGGTGAGGCGCGAGGCCGTCTTTGGCCCGATGCCGGGGAGCTTGGAGAGCTCCTCGATCAGGCGGGCCACTGATGTGGGCAGGGCTCCCTCGGGAGCGGACATGGCTATCCACCCAGGAGCCCGCCCAAGCCGCTGCCCTGGATCAGGTTGGTGAAGGGGGCCATGCGTTCCTCGGTCACGGCTCGCGCCTTGGTCAGTGCCTCGTTGAAGGCGGCCACGAGGAGGTCCTGGAGCATCTCCACGTCATCGGGGTCCACGACCTCCGGGTCGATCTCGACGGCGACGACCTCCTGAGCGGCGGTCATGCGCACGGTGATCACGCCGCCGCCGACGCTCACCTCAACGATTTCCTCCTTGAGAGCTTCTTGAGCGGCGAGCATCTCTTCCTGAAGCTTCTGAACTTGGGCGAGCAGTTGGGATGGGTTGAGCCCGGGCAGGCCGCCGGCGGGGAAGCCACTTTCGGAGCCGGATGTGCCGCCGCGCCGGATCTTCTTTTTGCGCTTGGCCATGTGGACACCTCCTTGTTTCGTGTAGCCATTTGGCTCTCTGTAATTAGTTGTCAGTGGGTTGTTCAGGAACGCGCACGTCCACGATGCGCCCGCCGAGCTGGAGGGCCGCTCGCACGAGGGGGTCATCGGTAGCTTCCTCAAACTTGGTGCGGGCCGGCGACAGGCCTTTCCGGTCGGGCATCCAGAGACACTCGACGGCCAGCGAGGCGCCGGCGAATTCCTGGATGGCACGCCGGAGGAGGCGGCTGGTTTCGGGCTCGGTCACCTTGTCGCGGTGAATGGAGTAGGCGAAGCTGAGTTGCAGGGTGTTCTGCTCGATGGCGTGGGGGTGGCCGAACTTGAGCCGCACGGCTAGACGCCGGTAGGGCCCTCCTCGTTCCCGGAGCCATTCCAGAAAGTCGCCCCACCGGTGTTGCCACCAGAGCACATCATGGCCCGCCTCGTCGGC
>JALSKA010000027.1 GCA_026989095.1 Ardenticatenaceae bacterium | reverse complement strand
CCCTCTACCACTTCGGTGACATCTCCGGCCCCTACGCCGCCATCACCACGCCCCTGGTGAACGGCTTCAACGACGCCGTTGCCTGGCTTAACGAGCAGGGGGGCATCCGGGGCGCCAAGGTGGACGTGGTCTGGGCCGACGACGCGGGCAACATCGAAGAGGCCATCTCCATCTACAACCGCTTCCGCGCCGCCGACCCCAAGCCCATCATGCTCATCATCTACGGCTCCCCCGAGCTGGAGGCCCTGCGGGAACGCTTCGTCGAGGACCAGATCGTCACCCTCACGGCGGGCGTCAGCGGCGAGGGGCTCTACGTCAATTCCGGCTGGGCCTTCGGCTGGGTGCCCATCTACAGCGACCAGTTCGGTCTCTTCGTGGACTGGTTGGTGGAGAACTGGAACGACGTCAAGCCGCCCGAGGCTGGCGACGAGATCAAGCTCGCCTTCATCACCTGGGACACGGCCTACGGCCGCGCGGCCAGCACCCCCGAGGCGCTGGAGTACGCCCAGGAAAAGGGCATCGAGGTGGTGGGCGTCGAGTTCATCGAGCTCTCCCCCACGGCCGACACCACGACGGCACTCCTCAACGCCGAGGCGGCCGGCGCCAACGTCATCTACACCAACACCTTGGCCTTCGGCCCCGCCAACATCCTCAAGGATGCCACTGCCCTCGGCCTGCGCGAGAAGATGCTCTTCGCGGGGAACAACTGGGCCATGGACTTGGCCACGCTGGCCCTGGCCGGCCCGGAGAACATGGAGGGCTTCTACAGCCTCATGCCCTACATCTGGTGGGATGAGGATCACCCCGGCGTCCAGATCATCAAGGAGCAGTTCGAGAAGAACCAGCGCCCCCCGCAGGAGCGGAACATCGCCTACCTGGCCTCCTTCGCCATCGTGGACGCCGCCCGCCAGGTGATCGAGCGGGCCATCGACGACGTGGGCTTCGACGCCCTGGACGGCCAAGCCGTCCACAACGCCATCACCACGATGGGCGAAATCCAGGCCCTGGACGGGGTCCTGCGGCTTGAGTACGACGCCACCCGCCGCGCGCCCAACAAGGCCCGCGTGGCCACCACCCAGGCCGGCAAGTTCGTGCCCGTGACCGACTGGCTCGAGACGCCGGACCTGCGGCCGCAGGAGTGACCGACGACGCGGCTCCACGGGCCCCGGGCCGGCGCGGGCGCTTCCCGGGGCCCGTGCCAACTTTCCAAGAGGATTGACATGCTCCGCGTGAACAACATCGAAGTGGTCTACAACGAGGTCATCCTGGTGCTCCGGGGCGTCTCCCTCGCCCTGCACGACGGCCAGATCGTCGCCCTGCTGGGCGCCAACGGGGCCGGCAAGACGACTACCCTCAAGGCGATCTCCGGGCTCCTCTCCACAGAGCTCGGCGAGGTGACGCGGGGCACCATTGAATTCGCCGGCCGGCGCATCGACCACCTGCCGCCTGAGGAGATCGTGCGCCTGGGCATCGTCCAGGTCATGGAGGGCCGGCGCCTCTTCCAACACCTGACCGTGGAGGAGAACTTGCTCACCGGCGCCCTCATCCGCCCAGACAAGGCCCAGATCGCCCGAGACTTGGATCAGGTGTACGCCTTCTTCCCCCGCCTCAAGGACCTGCGCCGGCGTGTGGCCGGCTATCTGTCAGGCGGAGAGCAACAGATGCTGGTCATCGGCCGGGCCATCATGGCCCGCCCCAAGGTCATGCTCCTGGACGAGCCCTCGTTGGGGCTGGCCCCCCTCATCGTGCGGGAAATCTTCGAGGTGATTCGCCGCATCAACCGGGAAAACGGCACCTCCATCCTGCTGGTGGAGCAGAACGCTCAAGTCGCCCTGGACGTGGCCGACTACGGCTACGTGATGGAGAACGGCCGCGTGGTCCTCGACGGCCCGGCGGACGAGCTCCGGGAAAATGAGGACATCAAGGAGTTCTACCTGGGCCTCACGGCGCTGGGAGAACGCAAGAGCTACCGGGACGTCAAGCGGTACAAGCGCCGCAAGCGGTGGCTCGGATGAACACGTGAGGAGGGAACTCAGATGGCTGCCGACTTGGACGCCCGTGTCCACGCCATTGTCCGACATGCCTACGAGCGCGCCCCCGGCTTCCGCCGGCTCATGGAGGAGGCCGGCCTGACGCCGGACGATGTGCCGGACGTGGAGGCGCTCGAGCGCGTGCCCGTGCTCAGCAAGGACAAGCTGGTGGAACTTCAGCGCCAGGACCCGCCCTTCGGCGGATTTCTGGCCGTGCCCATGGGCGAACTGAAACACATCTTCCTCTCCCCGGGCCCCCTCTACGAACCCCACGGCCCGGACGAGGGCTGGGTTGAGGGCGCCTCCGAAGTCTTCCGGGCCGTCGGCTTCGGCCCGGGCGATGTGGTGGTCAACACCTTCTCCTACCACCTGGTGCCGGCCGGCCTCCACCTGGACATGGCCCTCCGGGCGCTGGGATGCACCGTGGTGCCTGCCGGCGTGGGCAACACGGACCTCCAAGTGGCCATCTTGCGGGACTTGGGCGTCACCGGCTACGTGGGCACGCCCAGTTTCCTGATGGCGCTCATCAAAAAGGCCGAGGAGCTGGGCATCAACGTTCGGGAGGAGTTGGCCCTCGCGCGGGCCCTCTTCACGGCCGAGCCCTATCCGCCCTCCCTGCGCCGCGCTTTTGAGGGGACATATGGCCTGCGCACGGCCCAAGCCTACGGCACGGCCGACGTGGGCCTGGTGGCCTACGAGTGCGAGGCTGCCGAGGGGCTGCACATCTCCGAGGCCGTGGTGTTGGAGATCGTGGACCCGGCAACTGGCCGGCGCCGGCCCGCCGGCGAGCCCGGTGAGATCGTCATCACCAACTTCAACCGCACCTACCCCCTCATTCGCTTCGGCACGGGCGACCTCGCCGCGCTCACCGAGGAACCGTGCCCCTGTGGCCGGCCGGGGGCGCGCCTGGTGGGCATTCTGGGGCGCGTGGGCGACGCGGTGAAAGTGCGCGGCATGTTCGTCCACCCCAACCAGTTGCGCGCCGCGGCCGCCCGGTTCCCCGCCGTCGCCCGGGTGCAAGCCGTGGTCACGCGGCCCGAGCACCGCGACGAGCTCACCCTGCGGGTCGAGCTGGGCGACCCGGCCGCGGACAAGGACGCCGTGGCCGAGGAGTTGGCCGCTGCCGTGCGGGAGCTCTGCCGGGTGCGCGTGGACCACGTGCTCTTCGTGGAGCCGGGCACCATCGCCGACGAGGCCAGGCTCATTGTGGACGAGCGCACGTGGGAGTGAGCTCCGTGCGAGCGGAGACGTTCTTCGAGCTCACCGACGAACAGCGCCACTTGCGCCAAGTGCTCCTGGAGTTCTCCCGCCGGGAGCTGGCCCCCCACGCGGCCGAAATGGACCGCCGCGCCGAGTGGCGCTGGGACCTGTGGCAGAAGCTGGCAGACATGGGGCTCTTGGCCCTCCCTCTCCCCGAGGAGTACGGCGGCATTGGCGCCGGCGCGCTGACCACCGCCGTTGCCATGGAGGCCGTGGCCGAAGGCGGGGCCGATGCCGGCTTGCTCCTCTCGTGGGGCGCCCACGTGGTCCTCTGCGCCGTGCCCATCTGGAAAGCGGGGAACGGGGCTCAACGGCGCAAATACCTGCCCCGCCTGGCCTCGGGGGAGTGGGTGGGCGCCTTCGCCCTGACCGAGCCCGGGGCCGGGTCGGACGCGGCCTCCTTGCGGACGACGGCGCGGCGGCGAGGTGATGTCTACGTGCTCAACGGCACCAAGATGTTCATCACCAACGGCCCCATTGCCGACGTGGTGGTGGTGCTGGCCGCCACAGCCCCGGAGAAGGGGCGGGAGGGCATCAGCGCCTTCATCGTGGAGAGGGGAATGCCCGGCTTCAGCGTGGGGCAAGTGCTGGACAAGATGGGACACCGGGCCTCGCCCACCGGAGAGCTCATCTTCGCCGACTGCGAGGTGCCTGTGGAGAACCGGCTGGGGGCCGAGGGGGAGGGGTTTCTGATCATCGGGAAGCTCATCCTGGAGTGGGAGCGCGGCGTGCTCATGGCCCCCACGTTGGGCCTCCTGGCCCGTATGTTGGCGCTTGCCGCCGGCTACGCCAAGGAACGGGTGCAGTTCGGCCGTCCCATCGCCGGCTTTCAGGCCATCCGGCACAAGCTGGCCGAGATGCGCGTGGCCCTGGAGGCCTCTCGGCTGCTGATCTACCGCACCGCCTGGCTGAAGGACCAGGACGTGGCCTGTCCGCTGGAGGCGGCCGAGGGCAAGTTGGTGGCCGGGCAGGCCGCCGTGCAGGCCGCCCTGGAGGCCGTCCAGATTCACGGCGGCTACGGGTATCTCACCGAGTATCCGGTCGAACGCGCCCTGCGCGACGCCAAGTTGGCCGAGATCGGCGCCGGCACCAACGAGATTCAGCGCCTGATCATCGCCCACGAGACCCTGCGGGGCACCCCGTCCCAGGGCTACCCCCTGACCGAGCTCCAACACGAGGTGTGGGCCGAAGCGCGCCGCTTCATGGCCGGCCACATCGCGCCCCACGCCGGCGACATGGACGCGGGCCGCCCGCTGCTCCGCCGCCACGTGCGCGCCCTGGGGCAGGCAGGATACTTGGGCGTGGCCTTTCCCGAGGAGTACGGCGGCGCCGGCCTGGACAGCGTCACCGCCATTTTGGTCGCCGAGGCCATGGCGTGGGCCTGCCCAGCGACGGCCCTTTCGGCCGGCGCCTCGGCCGTGTTGTGCGGGTACCCCATCCTCCGCTTCGGGTCCGACGACCAGCGGGCCTCGCTGCTGCCCCCCCTGCTCGACGGCTCGTGGCTGGGCGCCCTGGCCGTCACCGAACCGGGCGCGGGCTCGGACGTGGCAGGTATCCGCACACGGGCTGTACGCCGCGAGGGCGGATGGGTGCTCAACGGGTCCAAGACGTTGATCACCAACGGCCCCGAGGCCGACCTGGTGATCGTGCTGGCCTGGACCGACCCGGACGCCGGCCCATCACGGGGCATGAGCGCTTTCATTGTGCGCCGGGGCACGCCGGGATTCGAGGCCGGGCCGCCCCTGGAGAAGCTGGGCGTGCGCGGCTCGCCCACCTCGGAGCTCTTCTTCTCCGACTGCTGGGTGCCGGATGCCTGTGTCCTGGGCCCTGTGGGAGGGGGATTTGGCGTCGTCATGGAGACGTTGGCCTGGGGCCGGGTGAACATGGCCGCCTGGTCAACGGGCGTGGCTCAGGCGTGTCTGGACGAGGCGGTGCGCCACGCCGGCGAGCGCCACGCCTTCGGCCGTCCTATCGCCGGGTTCCAAGCCGTGCGCTTCAAGCTGGCCGACATGCGCACGGCCGTGGACACGGCCCGCCTGTTGACCTTGCGGGCGGCATGGCTCAAGGATCAGGGCCGCCCATTTGGGGAGGCGGCTGCCATCGCCAAGCTCTACGCCTCACGGGCGGCCACCCAGTGCGCCCACGAGGCCGTGCAGCTCTTCGGGGGACACGGCTACATCCGCGGCCAAGCCGTCGAACGCCTCTACCGGGACGCCCGCCTGGCCGAAATCGGGGAGGGCACCAGCGAAGTGCAGCTCGACATTATTTCCAGGGGCGTGGTGTAAAGCTCTCTGGGCTTATTCTCCATTATTGTCTAAGAACCTGTATCGGCCGTCGCCGAGAAACTCGAGAAGCCCTTCGTCACGCAGTTCCTGGAGCACACGGCTGAGCGTTTGCTCCGGGGTCTTGCCTTGGCTTCCGGTCTCCTCCACGATTCGGTCCAATTCCTCGCGAATGAGGCTCTGGCGTTCGATAATCGGGCTTCGATGGCGCCTGACGTACCGCTTGAGGGCCTGGCGAACACTTTCGTGCCACGTCATCATCAGCGTGGCCTCCTGTCGTGTGTACAGGACAATTGCCGCTCCACCACATCCGCCAACTCCCCCACCGTGAGCGGGCGCACCAGAAAGGCGTCCACCTCGCCGCGGAG
>JALSKA010000026.1 GCA_026989095.1 Ardenticatenaceae bacterium | reverse complement strand
CCAGCGCGTGGTGGAGCCGCCCCGCCGCCTGTTGGCCGCCATTCCGGGGCTGGAGCTCGTCGAGCTGAGCCGGCCGGACCACTGTTGTGGGAGCGCGGGCGTCTACAACATCCTCCATCCCGAGACGGCCGAGGCCATTCT
Source organism: Ardenticatenaceae bacterium (assembly GCA_026989095.1). Taxonomy (GTDB): domain Bacteria; phylum Chloroflexota; class Anaerolineae; order Ardenticatenales; family Ardenticatenaceae; genus WFWG01. The sequence goes on along the minus strand of JALSKA010000026.1, from coordinate 31,363 downwards.
GGACGCCAAGATGGCCGACGTGGCCCAAACTCGGGCCACCTTCGTGGCCACAACCAACACGGGCTGCTACTTACAACTCCTGCACGGCGTCCGACGTTGGGCCTTGGACGCCCGCGTCGTCCACGTCGTGGAGCTGCTCGACATGGCCTACGAAGCTCAGGGAGAGACGCCATGAACCGTCACGCGATGCGCCAATCGCTGCTGGCCTTCCTGCGCCCGGACCAAGTCTACACCGACCCGGCCCAGTTGGTCACCTACGAAGGCGATGCCGGGCTGGACCGGGGTGAACCGGACGGGTTGGTCCTGCCGGCGTCGGCGGCCGAGGTGATCTCCCTCGTGCATTGGGCGCGGCGGCACAAGGTGCCCCTGATCGCGCGGGGGGCCGGCACGGGGCTCTCCGGCGGCGCCGTGGCCGAACGCGGTGGGCTCATCGTGGAGTTCGCCCGCATGAACCGGGTGCTGGACGTGCAGGTTCAGGAGCGCAGTGCCCACGTCGAGCCGGGGGCGGTGAACTTGGAGCTGGACAGCCTGCTGGCCCCTCTGGGCCTCTACTATCCCCCGGACCCCTCCAGCCAGCGGGCGTCCACCATTGGCGGCAACATTGCCGAGAACGCCGGCGGCCCCCACTGTTTCAAGTACGGTGTGACCACCAACTACGTGATGGGGCTTGAGCTGGTCTTGGCCGACGGGCGGACGGTGCGGGTGGGGGGGCCGGCCTACGATTACCCCGAGTACGATTTCACCGGCCTGGTGACCGGCAGCGAGGGCACGCTGGCCCTCATCACGGCCGCTCACCTGCGCCTCATCCGCCGGCCGCCGGCCGTGAAGACGATGATGGTGGCCTTCGACACCCTGGAGGATGCCGGCGCCGCCGTCTCGGCGATCATTGCGGCCGGCCTGGTGCCCGCCACGTTGGAGATGATGGACCGCAAGATGATCCGCATCGTGGAGGAGTTCGCCCACGCCGGACTGCCCACCGACGCGGGAGCCGTGCTCATCGTCGAGGTGGACGGCTACCCGGGCAGCCTGGACGCCCAGATCGAGGAGATCGTGGAGATCATGCGGGCCCACCGGGGACGTGATGTGCGCGTGGCCCAGACCGAGGCGGAGCGAGCCCAAATTTGGCACGCGCGCAAAAGCGCGGCCGGCGCCATTTCCCGGCTGGCGCCAACGTATTACCTGGTGGACGTGACCGTGCCGCGCAGCCACTTGGCCGCCATGCTGGCCGAGGTGGACGAGATCTGCGAGCGCCACGGGCTCCAAGTGGCTCACGTCTTCCACGCGGGGGACGGCAACCTCCACCCGCTCCTGCTCATCCCGGACCCGACGGACCAAGCGTACATCCAGAAGGTCTTGGAGGCCGGGCGGGAGATCATCGAGCGCGCCCTGGCGCGCCGTGGGAGCATTACCGGGGAACACGGCGTGGGCATTGAGAAGCGCCACTACATGCCCCTGATGCACACTGAGGATGAGCTGCGGGCCATGTGGGACGTGAAAGACATCTTCGACCCGCAGGGGCTCTTCAACCCGGGCAAGGTGTTGCCGGAACCCCCACCGCCGCTGCCGGGGTGGCCTGTCTCCACTGTGCCGTCCGACCCGGTGCTGGCGCCCAGCACAGCGGAGGAAGTGGCCGGGGCGCTGGCCGCATTGGGCTCGGCCGGCCGCACGGCGCGCGTGACGGGCGAGCGCCCCGAGCGCTTGGAGCCGGCCGAGGCCTTCGTGTGGCTTTCCACGGCCGCGTTCAACGGCATTGTCGAGATGGCGCGGGATGATTTGTACGTGACGGTGGGCGCCGGCACCCCGCTTCTGACGCTCCAGCAGCACTTGGCGGAGAAGGGGATGCAGGTGGCCCTGGCCTCACCTTGGCCCGACGCTACCGTGGGGGGGCTGGTGGCCGCCAACCTCAACGCCCCGCTGCGGCTGCGCTACGGCGCCATCCGGGACAACCTGCTCTGTGCCACTGTCGCCTTGGCCGACGGGCGGGTGATCCGGGCCGGCCGTCCGGTGGTGAAAAACGTGGCCGGCTATGATTTGCCCAAGGTCTTTGTGGGCTCCTGCGGCACACTGGGCGTGCTCACCGAGGTCACCCTCAAGCTCATCCCAAGGCCACGCGCGTGCCGCTCGCTCCTCGTGCCGGCCGAGCAGGCGTCCCAAGGGCTGGCGTGGGGGACACGGTTGGTGACCACGGCGCTGGTGGCCTCGACGATTGCCCTGTGGAGCGGCGGCACGACGTTCGAGAGCCCCTTCACGTTGGTCTACACGGCCGAGGGAATGGTCCAGGACGTGGAAGCCGAGATCGAAGAAGTCAAGAGGCGCCTGCGCCAGATGGGAGCGCCGGCGCCCCTGGAGGTGGACGGCTCCCCGGGCATGGAGCGGTGGGTTCGCCTGTTGGAGCGCGTGCCGCCCGCTGACAAGGCCTTGGTGGTGCGGGTTGGGCTGCCCCCCCGCCACGTGGAGGCGTTCTGGCAGACGCACGGCCGTTGGCTGGAACAAGGGGCGCTGATGGTAGATTTGCCCCACGGGCTGGTCTACGTGCAGGCCGAGCACGCCGACGAGGAGGCGGCGCGGGCTTGGCTGAACGCGCTGACGACCCGGGTGAGGGCCTTGGACGGCTACACGTGGGTTGTGGACGCGCCGTCGGCGTGGGGCTTGGCCGGCCAGCGGCGGGGCTACACGCCGGCGGCGCTTGACCTGATGCGGGCACTCAAGGGCCGTTGGGACCCCAAGGGCGCGCTGGAGGACGTGTGGGGAATGGTGAGCGCCGGATAGTCCTGCTCGCGTTTGGAGAGACCGCCGTGAAGCGATAAAGAGGAGCCGGACTTTACCGGGTGATCGTCAAGGTGCTCAAGAAGGCCATCTGGAGCGGCCAGAGCGTCTCTGTCCTCTTATGGCTTCGGAAGTTAATGTCACCCAGGGCAACCCAGAGTAGGCGCTCTTTGCCAACGATGATGAGGCTCTGCACACTTGGCACTTCTCCCGGCCATAGGGGTTCCATGATCACAAAACCGGAAGCATTCCCCACTTGGATGGACTCCACTACTTGAATCGGCCCGCCTCCCGGAATGGGATTTTCCTCAACTGGTAGTCTCTGAATCCATGCCTCTAATGCCTTGGGTGTCAGCGGGGGTGGAGTATCTGGGCGTAGGATGAAGAGCAAGAGCTCGATGAAGCCCTCTCGGTATTCTCCAAGCATGGGATCCTCTGCTGGGCGGTCAATGGATATCCCTCTCTTATACGCCGTGATCGGCTGAACACGAACTTCGTACTCGGGGGGGTATCGGAAGCGCAATCCCAGCACAGGGTCTTCAAAGGCTTTCCAGTTGGCCGTCAACCTTTTGGTTTCTTGTTCTGGGAGCAGTACCACAGGCCGTGGGGTGGGAGCAGGTTCTTGGGTGGGCGGTGGTGGCGGCGAGGGAGTAGGCTTCGGGGAGAGGGGCGTGGTCAATTGAAGGGGGCGGCTCGGGCCGAGGGGCACGGCTGTGGGCGGCGGTGTCGGGGACGAGGGGGCCGTTGTAGGGGTGGGGGTGGTTTCGGCCAACGGCTGTCCACATCCACCAAGGGCCAGGATCAGAAAGGTCACCGTGCTGCCCAGAAACATGAGGGTTTTCCGACGGCGCCGAGGGCCTTTAATTTGCGCGAAAGCCGAGCTGGCAAAAATGCCCAGAGCCACACCTAGGAGTAGCCCCCAAACGAGCGCGGACATCACACGGAAGGGATTGTGAACCATGGACCTCGCCCCCTTGATCGACCGGTTTCACCCGCTCCACTTGTGCCTCCTGGGTTCGATGATACACTCCTTGTATCACAGGAGTATCACACCAGCCTGTGAGAGGGAAGTGCTGCCGGGATTCAACTACGATGAGCTGGCTGCGCATCCGCTGCTTGGGACCTCTGGACGTAACGGTCAACGGTGCCCCTTTACATGACCTCCACCGGTCGCCCGCCTTACAGGCACTGCTCGGCTACTTTGTGCTTCATCGAAACCAGGTGCTGGCACGCTGGCAGGTCGCCGGAACTTTCTGGCCGGAAAAGGGAGAGGCACAAGCCCGGCGTGCCCTCAACACCCTGCTCTGGCGTTTCCAACAGGTAGGCGACGGAATACTGGCCGCTGGCTTGGAGCTCTCTCGCCAAACACTCCGATGGTCGCCCCCGCCGTGGTGTTGGATTGACGTGGAGGCTTTCGAACAGCTGTCCCTTCTTCTGGATGAAGTGATCTCTCGCGAGGGTGCTGACGAGGGTGTACTCCTCGAACTGCAACACGCTGTTCAGCTTTACCGGGGGCCGCTATTGGCCAACGTGGACGCCGAATGGTGTGCCGGCCCGCGAGCGATGTACCACGAGCGCTACATGTTGGCCCTGGAAACATTGGTGAGCGGCTACGAGCGGATTGGTCAACTCGAAACAGCCCTGGTGTGGGCCGCTCGCCTGGTGGAGGTGGAGCCGTACCGGGAATCGGGCCACGCCGCCTTAATACGGCTGAATGTGGCCTTGAAACGGCCCGCTGAGGCCATGGCCGCCTATCAGCGGTATGTGCGCCTCTGGCAGGAGGAGTTGGGGCTGACGCCGACCGACTTGCTTCAGCAGCAGGAAGCAAATGTCGCCCATACGGTGACGAACTCACCTGATGTGCTTTTCCCGGACCTTTGGGGCCGCCTGTTCGAGTGGAGCCGCGATCAGCGGGTGCCAGAAGTGGAGACATTTTTCCGGCATCTCGTCCAAGCAGCCGGGCAACTGGCGGAAGAGGCCGAGGCCGCCGGACGACGTGCTGTGGCGTGTCATGCCTACGAGTTTGCCCTGGCCCTTCTGTCCAACTTGCCGCCCACATCCTTGTGGCTCCGATCAGAGCTGGCGATGCGCTTGAACTATGACCGCATTCACGACCTGATTGCCTCTCGCCACGCACAGCGCGACAACATGTGTCAGGCGCTCGTGATAGCTCGAGCCCTGAAAGAGACCACCGCTGAAAGCGACGTGTGTGCCCGGCTTTGCTGGGTGGCCCAGCGAGAAGGACGGCTGAGTGAGGCCGCATCATGGGCCAAAAAGGCTCTCCAACTGGCAGGTCAAGATCCTCGTTTGAACGCACAGGCATTGCGCCTGTTGGGGAGCAGTTATGAGTTACAGGGGCTGTACGCAACAGCCCGCGCCTATCATGAGCGTGCCCTGGCGCTGGACGCCGAAGATTCGGAGTGGCAGCGGCTGGATCACCTGAATCTGTGTAGCGTGTACACGTTTATGGGGGATGACTGGAAGGCTCTCGAGCACGCCCGTTCGGCCCTTTCCCTGATCCCATCGGCCCCTCCCACCCCTCTCAGGGCGCTAGCGCTGGGCAACTTGGCCAATGTGGAGCGCGCTCTGGGGAACTATGGTGCCGCCCTCCACCACGTGCGGGAGGCTCAGGCTATCGCACATATGGTCGGCGCGCGGGAGTTACAAGCCTGGTTGGCCGGCCGGGCGGCTCACCTCTACGCCCAGATGGGAGAGATAGCCCATGCCCGGTTGTGGGCTGCACGGGCATGGACCATAAGCGTCGAAGTCCACAACTGTACTGCTCAGATAGAAGCGGGCTTGGTGTTAGGGTATGTGGCCTGTGTTCAGGAAGACTGGGAGACGGCCCGGCGCTGGTGTCGGCAGATCGAGCCGCTGCTGGCTGCTGAGAGTGGGAGACGGTACCGGGCGCCCGTCCTGGTGCTGAACGCTCACCTGGACGTGGTGGAACAACGATTCAGTGTGGCTGAAGAAGCAATTGTCCAGAGCCTCGCCTGCCTGGCTGAAACAGGGGAGGAACGCCGCCGAGCGGGATCTCTCGTGCTCTTGGCAACGATTGCCCTCAGCAAGAGCAATCACTCAACAGCCGAACGGCACGTCGCCGAAGCACGGAAAGCTCTTCTGGAGCGGGCCGAGAGGATTCCTGATCCCGTTGTCAGAGACCGCTTCTGTAGCGCTACCCCCCTGCGCCGTTTCCTCACATCAGATATGCCCTTGGCATCTGCCCCAGAAGGACTCCTCGTCGATGGTGAGTTGCTGGTGGTTGCCGGACACGGGGGAGCCCGGCGCACGCGGCGTGGCTAGCCTCACGCCCCTTCTTGAGCCCGTTTCACCACCGTGAAGCGACACAGGGGAGCACCCTGCGCAGCACAGGCGACTTCGGTGGCTGCCACCTCGGCGTCGAAGATGGCCGTGGCCAGGCCGGCCAAGACGCCCCGGATCAGGTGGCAGACACCGTGGTCTGCGGGGCCGTAGGCCTCGGCAAAGGGCGAGCCTTCGACTCGCACCACGAGCCGGCCGGCGGAGGCATCGAGCTCCTCGAGCGCGAAGTGCCCCCACCCGATCTGTCCCCCCATGCGACACATGAACGCCACCGTCTCCTCGTCGCTGTATCCGAAGTGCTCCTTGTATTTCCGGGCGGAGAGGGAGCCGCCCGTGAACCCTCCCTGGAAAAGGAGCTCGCCGGCGCGCTCGCCCAACGTGCGTTCGAGGGCCTTCTGGAAGTCAACCAATGTCTCGGGGCGAATGAGAAGGTAGCGGACGCCCTTGAAACTCAGGCGTCCTCCGGCAGCATCCCACGCCAGCTCCTGCACGATGTCGTTTGTGGTCTGGTCCATGCTCTCAAACCTCCTCAGCCCGTCGGTCCACCACGCGCACGGCCTTGCCCGGCCGGCGCTCGACCGTGCCGACGGGCACGAGCTCGACCTGGGGTGTGAGCCCGAGGGTGTCGTGGACCTCTTCGGCCACGCGGCGGGCCAAGTCGTCGTCCTCGGGGGCCTTGCTCTCCACGACGAGCCGAAGGCGGTCTGCCCCGGCCACCCGCTCCACCACGATCTGGTAGTCGAAGGCAACGCGCTCGTGGCCCATGAGGATGGCCTCGATCTGCGCGGGGTAAAAGGTGACGCCCTTCACCTTCAGCATGTCGTCGGTGCGCCCGGTGAGGCGGTCCACGCGCAGGTGGGTGCGGCCACAGGCGCAGGGGGCGCGGCTGAGCACGCGCGTGATGTCCCGCGTGCGGTAGCGGATGAGGGGCAGGGCTTCGCGTGTCAAGGTCGTGATGACCAGTTCGCCGGCTTCGCCGTCGGGAAGAGGATCGCCGGTGGACGGGTCCACGATTTCGACCAGGTAGTGGTCTTCCCAGATGTGGATGCCCTCGTGGGCCGGACAGTCGATGCCCAAGCCGACTCCGCCCGTTTCGGTCATGCCGATGATGTCGAAGCTCTCGATGCCCATGATCTCCTCGATACGGCGGCGCATCTCATCACTCCACACCTCGGCGCCGAAGATGCCCACCCGCAGGCGAGTGTCGCGCCGGAAGTCGAACCCCTCGGCCCGGGCTACCTCGATCAGGCGCAGGGGATACGAGGCGATGGCGGCAATCACGGTGGTGCCGAGGTCCTGCATGAACCGCAACTGGAGGCGGCTGCGCCCGGCACCGATGGGCACGACCATGGCGCCGATGGCCGAGGCGCCGTAGTGGAAGCCAAACCCCCCGTTGAAGAGCCCGAAGCTGGGCGTCACTTGGATCACGTCGTCGCGGGTGACCCCGGCGGCGGTCAAACACCGCGCCATGACATCGGCCCACTGCCGCACGTCCGATGCCGTGTAGGGGCAGAGGATGGGCGTGCCCGTGGTGCCCGAGCTCATCTGAAAGCGCACGAAGCGATCCGGCGGGGCACAGGCCAGCTTGAAGGGGTAGGCTTGCCGGAGGTCCTCCTTGGTCATAAAGGGGAACCGGCGAATGTCCTCCAAGCTGTGGACATTCTCGGCTGTCAGCCCGCCCAAGTGTTGGGCGTACTCGGGGTTGCGGGCGTGGATGTGGTCGAGGGTGGCCTTGAGCCGTTGGAGCTGGAGCGAGCTGAGCGATTCGCGGTCGAGGGTCTCCGCCGAGGGATGATACATGGCTGGCACTCCCTTCTTTCGATCATGGCTGTTGCTCCTCCACGGCGACAACGTGCCACTCCCACCAACACAACGCCACCCTCCCGCTGTCAAGTACCCACGGGCTTGGAAGGGCCGCCCGTGCGTGTGGCCCGCAGCTTGGCCGTGGCCGCGTCGTCCACCTGCCACGTGGCCGGGTCGATGACGACGCCGTATTCCCGGCGAGCGGCTTCCAGGCTCACCTTGCCGTCGCGCACGTCGCGCAGCACCAGCGCCGGGTCGCGCTCCAGCGGGTTGCCGTACCCCCCGGCCCCCGGCAGGCGCAGGCTCACCACGTCGCCGGGCTTGAGGGTGTCCAGCCCCTTGGACTTGAGCCGTCGTTCCTCCGGCGTGTCCGGGTTGAGGATGAACGCCCCGGGAGCGCCCTCCTTGCCGCCGAAGAGCCCGAAGGGGGCGAAGCGCTGCCGGTCCCCGTAGCGGGCGAAGGAGACTTCCACCAGCACGCGGATGTCCCGCCGCAGCCCCAGGGCGCCGCGGAACTTGCCCGCCCCGCCGGAGTCGGGGATGAACTCGTACCGCTCGATGCGCACGGGGTATTCCAGCTCCACGGCCTCCACGGGCGTGTTCTTGAAGCGCGCCAGGTGGGAATCCTGGCCGTCCCGCCCGTCCTTGGTGGGGCGCGCGCCGGCTCCACCCCCCTGAATGTCGATGTAGACAAAGCGCCGGCCCGTCTTGGGATGGTACCCGCTGAAGCCACAGTTGGTGATCTGCGCGTGGCTGCCGGCCATGACCCGGTCGGGGACGGCCGGTGCCAGGGCTTTGAGCATGGCCTCCGTGATTTTCTGGGAGGTGTTGGTCCGCGCGCCCACGGCGGCCGGCGGCAGGGGGTTCACGATCAGGCCCGGCTCGGCCTCGACCCGGAAGGGGCGGTAGCACCCCGAGTTGGGCGGCACATGGGGATCGACCACGGCGATCAGGGCGTAGTAGACGGCCGCGTGAACCGTGGCCAGCGGGCAGTTGATGTTGCCCTTCACTTGCTTCGAGGTGCCCGTGAAGTCGATGACCGCCTCGTCGCCCCGCTTGTGGATGTTCACCACCAGGTGGATGGGCTCGTCGCTGTGGCCGTCGTCGTCGATCCAGTCGTCGCCGGTGTAGTCCCCGTCGGGAATGGCCGCCAGCCCGTGGCGAATGCGCCGTTCCGAGTAGTCCAGCAACATGCTCAGAGCCTGCTGAACCACTTCGGGGCCGTATCGGGCGTAGATTTCGCGCACCCGCCGGACGCCCACGAAGTCGGCCGAGGCTTGGGCGCGGATGTCGCCCAGCGTCTTGTGGGGCACGCGGATGTTGTTCTCCAGGATGCCGAAGAGTTCGGGGTCCTCGCGGCCCTGCTTGTAAAGTTTGACGAAGGGAAAGCGCAGCCCCTCCAAGTAGATCTCCGTGAGCCCCCCGGCCGTGCCGCCCGGCGCCGCACCCCCCATGTCCGAGTGGTGGGCAATGCTGCCCACGAAGCCCACCAGCTCCCCCTCGAAGAAGACGGGCGCAAAGGTGATCAAGTCCATGACGTGCTGGCCGCCCCGATAAGGGTCGTTGAAGATGATGATATCACCCTCCTCGAAGTCATCGGGCCGAAAGTGGCGCATGAGGGAGCGCATGGGGATCTCGAAGCCGGTCAGCAGCATGGGGGCGTGGTGGGCTTGGGCCACGGTGTTGCCGTGACGGTCGAAGACGGCGCAGGAGATGTCCTCGATTTCCTTGATAACTGTGGAGCGCGACGTGCGCACGAGGGTGCGTCCCATTTCGTCGGCCACCTGCTCCATGGCGTAGCGGATGACCTGCATGGTGATGGGGTCGGCCACATGTGTCATGGTCTTCCCTCCTCTGTTGGCGCCGTTGAGGGGCTCCGGGCGCCTCAGGCGTTGAGCGCGATGATCAGGTTGCCGTATTCGTCCACGCGGGCCCAGGAGCCAGGCGTGATCACAGTCGTCGAGGCAACTTCCTCGACCAAGCAGGGGCCAACAATCACGTTGCCCGGCCGCAGGCGCGCGCGGTCGTAGATTGGGGAGGGGACGAACCCGGCCCCGGCGAAGTAGACGGGCCGGCGCTCCTTCAACGCGGGCGATGGGTCGGCGTCGGCCATGTCTCCGGCGGAGAGGGAGACGGCCGGCACGCGCCCGACGGCCGTCACCCGCAGGCTCACGAACTCGACACTCTCCTCCTCCGAGGCGTACTCGTAGACGCGGCGGTGGAGCTCGTGGAAGCGGCGCACGGTGGCCACCACGTCCTCGGCCGTGAGCTGCCGGCCGCTGTGAACCACGGGCGTGTTCAGCTCGTAGGACTGTCCTTCGTACCGCAGGTCAGCCGACCAGACGACCTCGATGTGCTCTTCCGGCACCCGTTCCTCGCGGAGTTGTTCCAGCCCTTGGCGTTCCAAGCGGAGGAAGATGTCCAGCAGCGCCTCTGGCGTGGCCTCTCGCTCGTGGAGGGCCACGGTCTGCACGTAGTCGTGGCGTGTGTCCGAGACGAGGAGGCCCAAGGCGGAGAAGGTGCCGGGGTACGGGGGCACGATGACTTTCTTCATGCCCAATGCCTCGGCCAGCTCCACGGCGTGGAGCGCCCCGGCGCCGCCGAAGGCGACAAGCGTGAAGTCCCGCACGTCGTAGCCCCGCTCGATGGAGCTCACGCTGATACCCTTGACCATGTTGGCGTTGACCAGGCGAATGATGCCGTGGGCGGCCTCCTCAACGGAGATGCCCAAGGGGCGGGCCACGTGGGCCTCGAGGGCCCTGCGGGCCAGGTCGGGGTCGAGGGGCATGTGGCCGCCCAGGAAGTAGGCCGGGTTGAGCCGTCCTAGGAGCAGGTTGGCGTCGGTGACGGTGGGGGCGTCGCCGCCCAGGCCGTAGCAGGCCGGCCCGGGATCGGCCCCGGCGCTGATGGGGCCGACGTTGAGGGCACCGCCACGGTCCACCCACGCGATGCTGCCCCCGCCGGCGCCAATGGCGTGGACATCCACCATAGGGACCTTCACGGGGTATCCCTCGAATTCACCTTCGGAGTGGACTCTGGGGTTGCCCCGGTCCACCAAGCCGATGTCGAAGCTGGTGCCCCCCATGTCCACCGTGATGAGTTGGCTGTCGCCCACCAGGCGGCCCACGTAGGAGCCGGCGACCACGCCGCCGGCGGGGCCCGAGTTGACGGTGTGGACGGCGTGACGCCGGGCCACCTCCACGGTCATGGAGCCGCCGCTGGCCTGCATGATGCGCACGTCGGTGTGGCCGTACCGTTCGCGCAGTTGGCCGACGAGGCTGTTCAAGTAGCGGTCCACGATGGGCTGCAAGTAGGCGTTCAGCACGGTGGTGGAGGTGCGCTCGTACTCCCGGAACTCGGGGGCGATCTCCGAGGAGAGGGAGACGTAGGCCTCGGGGTACAGCTCCTGGCAGATTTCCCGGACACGCTGCTCGTGGGCCGGGTTCAGGAAGGAGAAGAGGAGACAGACGGCGACCGATTCCACGCCCTCTTGTTTCAGGTAGGCCACTGCCTGGCGGACTGAGTCTTCGTCGAGGGGGATGACAACTCGGCCGTCGGCGCCCACGCGCTCGCGGGCCTCGACCCGCAGGTACCGGGGCACGAGCGGCTCGGGCAGGTCCACGGTCATGTCGTAGAGGCCGGCGTCGGGGCGCTCGATGCGGGCGATCTCCAACACGTCGCGGAAGCCCTCGGTGGTGACGAGCCCTGTCTTGGCCCCCTTGCGCTCGATGAGGGCGTTGGTGCCGATGGTGCTCCCGTGAACCATGTACTCCACATCGGCCATGGACGTGGCCGTGGTCTCCAGGATGCGCTCAATGCCCTGAATCACACCTTCTGCCTGGTTGCGGGGGGTGGTGAGCACTTTGGTGTAGTGGATGCGACCGCTGCGGTCGTCGATGAGCACCACGTCGGTGAAGGTGCCGCCCACGTCGATGCCGAGGCGCATGGATTTCCCTCCTCATCTTGTCACACCCGAACCGGCTCCTGGAACACGCCGAAGACCTCCTTCATCACCCCGACAATTTCCCCCAGGGTGCAGTAGGCGCGCACGGCGCGCACCATGGCCGGCATGACGTTGTGGCCCGACGCGCAGGCGTCTCGCACCTCTGCCAATGCGGCCTCTACCTCGACGGGATCGCGCTCCGCCTTCACCTGCGCCAGGCGCCGCATCTGCTCCTCCATCGCCTCCGGGCGATATTCGTGGAGCTCCACCTCGGGGACGAACTCCTCGCCCTCCACCCGGTACTTGTTCACCCCGACCTTGACGATTTCGCCGCTCTGGAGCTTGCGCTCGTACTCGTAGGCTTGGCGCGCCACCTCGGCCTGCACGAGCCCTTGGCTCACGGCGTTGACGATGCCGCCCCACTCCTCGTCCACGCGCCGCATCTCGGCCACGATGCGCTTCTCCATCTCGGCCGTCAGCCACTCGATGTAATAGGAGCCTGCCAGGGGGTCCACGGTGTCGCACAGGCCCATCTCCTCGGCCAGAATCTGCATGGTGCGCAGGGAGATGAGGGAGGCCTTGGGGCTGGGGATGGTGTACGCCTCGTCGTAGCAGCAGAGGGCGCTCGTCTGTGCGCCGGAGAGGGCGGCGATGAGGGCGTAGTAGGCGCCGCGCACGATGTTGTTCTCCGGCTCCTCGATGGTGAGGCCGCTGCCCCCGCCGCCGGCGATCATCTTCATTTTCATGGTGTCAGGCTTTTGGGCGCCGTACTCTTCCTTCATGAGGCGGGCCCAGAGCCGGCGGGCGGCGCGGAACTTGGCCACTTGCTCCCACAGGTTGCCGAAGATGTTGAAGTTGAAGGAGATGCGCCCGGCGAAGTCGTCCACGGACAGCCCGCGCTGCAGCACTTCGTCGATGTATGCCTTGGCGATGCAGTAGGCGTAGGCGATCTCCTGCACTGGCGTGGCCCCTGACTCGCGGATGTGATAGCCGCAGACGCTGACGGGATAGTACTTGGGGGCCTCGCGGGCGCAGAACTCGATGGTGTCGCCAATCAGGCGGATGGAGGGCTCCACGGGGAAGATCCACGCCCCACGGCCGATGTACTCCTTCAGAATGTCGTTCTGCGTCGTGCCGCGCACCTGATCCCGGGGCACCCCCTGCTTTTCCGCCACGGTCAGGTACATGGCCAGGATGATGGGCGTCACGGCGTTCACCGTCAGGGAGACGCTGATTTTGTCGATGGGAATGCCCTCGAAGGCCACCTCCATGTCCCTGAGCGTGTCCACGGCCATGCCCACGCGCCCCACCTCGCCGTAGGCCATGGGGTCGTCCGAGTCGAGTCCCATTTGTGTGGGCAAGTCAAAGGCCACGTTGAGGGCGTTCTGGCCGTGGGCGATGAGGAACTTGAAGCGCCCGTTGGTCTCCGCCGGAGTGCCGAAGCCGGCGTACTGGCGCATGGTCCAAGGGCGGTAGCGGTACATGTACCTGTGAATGCCCCGGGTGAAGGGGTACTCGCCGGGCTCGCCGATGTCCCGCTCGTAGTCGATGTGGGCAATGTCCTCGGGCCTGTAGATGGGCTTCACCTCAATCCCGGATTCCAACACCACGTCTCGAAGTTTGGTTTCCTTGGCAGCCATTGGTCTGCTCCTTCCCGCGGTACTACAACGAATTACTCCCCCAGAGCTATGGCATCCCGATAGTACGCCTCCTTCAACATGGGACCAAGGGCGTTGTACACGTCCAGGAGCACTCCCCGCACCTCATAACTGAGTTCGGGATGCACGAGCTTCACCGTAATCCCCATCCCCAATTCGTTTTGTTCTCAATTATTCCCGCCGCTTCACCTTCGTCACGAACTTGGCGATCTCCTCGAGCCGGGAGCCTGTCGCGAAGACGGCCTGTGCCCCGAGCTCCAGCAGCTTGGGGCGATCGCCGTGCGGAATGTTGCCCCCCACGATGACCGTCACGTCCGTCATCCCCTCCTCCCGCAGGCGCTCCATGAGCTTGGCGGTGAGTGGCAGGTGGGCGCCCGAGAGGATGGAGAGGCCGATCACGTCCACATCCTCCTGCAGGGCGATCTCCACGATCTCCTCGATCGTCTTGTGGAGCCCCGTGTAGATCACCTCACAGCCGGCGTCCCGCAGGGCGTGAGCCACAACCTTGGCCCCCTTGTCGTGGCCGTCAAGGCCTGGCTTGGCGATGAGGACGCGCACGGGGGGTCTGTGGTTCATCTTTTACCCCTTCTCCCTGTTCTGGCCCTCGGAGCAGGGCATACTGGCCTATAGGCTTCCTTCGCGATCCCGGCTCTCCACATTCCCTGGGGGAGAGACTGTGCCGGGCTCGCCCGTCCGGCGGATCAGGTAGACGGAGACAACGAGGGTGACGATGAGCACAGTCAGCAGTCCGAGCTCCAACAACACAGCTCGGAAGATCTCGAGTTCCAGTATCGTCGGATAGGCTTGTTCCGCGGTGATCACCAGAATGCGCCGCACGGCCGCAATGAGGGCGACGACCAGAAAGGGCTCGCTGACGAGCACGTGTGAGCGCAGGGAGATGCCCACTGTGTGCAGGATTTCCACCACCATCATAACCAGCAACAGTGTGTTCAGTGCGTCCAAGGCCGCGCGCTTGAAGTCCCCCGCGCGTGCTTCAGTCACGAAACTCCAGGCCGCGTCCCCGAGCAGTGCCACGGCCATGATCACCAGTGCAGCACCGATCAATAGGTAGATTCCATCCTCAACCATCCACAGCTTGTCCATCCATGTGGTGAGCCGTCTGCCTTCGTATTGCCTCTCCTGAGCCATGACGTCACCTCCTGCCGAAGAAGCCTCACCGTTGCCTTCACTCGATGGAAAAAGGAGAGGAGCCGTATGTCACCCCTCCACCTTCACCACCACGGCCGCGCCCGTGTCCCCGGCAGCACATCCGGTGAAGAGGCCGTAGCCGCCGCCCCGCAGCACCAGTTCCTCGATGAGCTCCACGATGAGCCTCATGCCCGTGGGCCCCTGCGGGTGGCCCCAGATGAGGGAGGAGCCGTAGTTGTTCATGGCCTCGGGGGACACGCCCGTTTGGCGACAGAAGTAGATGTCGTTGACGGCGAAGGGGTTGTGGGTTTTGATGGCGTCCACCGCGTCGAGGCGGAGGCCGGCCGCGCGCAGGGCGTTGAGGGCGGCCGGCACCGTGGCCTGGGCCATGAAGCCGCGCTTGGCCCGCGCCTCGCCGTAGCCAAGCACTTGCACCTCCACGTGGGGGTCCTGGCTCAACTCCCTGGCGCGCTCCCGCGTGGCCACGATCAGACCACAGTTCCCGTCGGCCGGGTGGGTCTGGCTGCCGTAGGTGACGGTGCCGTCGGGAAGGACCGGCTTGAGCCGGGCGAGCCCTTCGGCCGTCGTCGGGTAAACGCCCTCGTCGCCCGTCACCGTGGCGATTACCTTGCGCCCGGCGGGGTCCTGCACCTCGATGGGAGCCACCATGAAGCGGCGGTGAAAGGCGGCCCCATCGCGCAGGGCCTCCCGGTACTGGTGGTAGCGCAGCAGGGTGAGCTCGTCCTGTTCCTCGCGGGTGATGCCGCTTTCCCGGGCCACGTTCTCGGCCGTCTCGATCATGGCGTTTTGGGCGAAGGGGTCGCAGTTGAAGTTGTCCCACACCCACTCCTCGGCGGTTCCCTTGCCGCCGGGGCCCAAGGGGTTGGGGTAATAAATGTGGGGGCCGTTGCTGGTGCGGTCGCAGGTGATGGCCAGGATGGCCGCGCCGCCACCGGTTTCCACCTGCATGGCCGCCCCGGCCACCACCCGCGCGGAGGTGGCACACGCTTGGCTGACCGTCGGCCCGGTGATGCCAGGGGCGCCGATGAGCCCGGCCAGCCAGGGGGCGCCGTAGAAGCTGTGCTGCTGGGGCACGGTCATGCCCAGGTGGAGGGCGTCGAACGTGTGGGGGGGAATCTGGCGTTCCTCCAGGGCCCGCCGGGCCACGTCGGCGGCGAAGGTGATGGCGTGGAGGTGGGCGAAGCTCCCCTGCCACCGGCAGAACGGCGTGCTCCAGTAGCCCCCGTAGGGAATGTAGGCGTGCTCGAAGTGCATTTGGCTCCTCCTCGTTCACAGCCCCACCGACATGCCGCCGTCGATGAAGATCACCTGCCCGGTGATGTACGCGGCCTCGTCGCTGGCCAGGAAGAGGTGGAGCGCGGCCACCTCCTCGGGCGCGGCCATGCGGCGGAAGGGAATGCGGCGGAGAAGGCCTTCCTTGATCTTCTCGGGAATGGCCGCGGTCATGCGCGTCTCCACGGCTCCCGGGGCGATGCAGTTGACGTTGATGCCGTAGCGGGCCAGCTCGAGGGCCAAGGTGCGCGTCAGGCCCACCACGCCGGCCTTGGAGGCGCTGTAGTTGGCCTGGCCGACGTTGCCCAACATGCCGATGGAGGCCGTGTTGACGATCTTGCCGTACTGCCGGCGGATCATGGGCACGGCCGCGGCTTGGGCGCAGAGAAACGTGCCTTTCAGGTTCACGTCGATGACTGCGTCCCAGGCACCTTCCTCCATCAGGTGGACTTCGTCCCCCTTGACCCGCACGGCGAGGGCGTCGCGGGTGATGCCGGCGTTGTTGATGAGGATGTCGAGCCGCCCCCACCGGCCCACGACGTGGTTGACCATTGCCTCCACCTGAGCCCGGTCGGTCACGTCCGCGGGCACGAAGATCGCCTCCCCGCCGGCCTGCTCAATGGCGGCCACCGCCTCGCGGCCGGCCTCCTCGTCCACGTCGTTGACGGCCACGCGCGCGCCCTCGGCGGCGAAGCGCAGCGCCGTGGCCCGCCCGATGCCCCGGCCGGCGCCGGTGATCAGGGCAACGCGGTCCTTCAAGCGCATGGGGCCTCCTCCTTCGCTTCACGTTCGTCTACTCCGCTGTCGCCTCGTCAGCACTCCTGCGCATCAGCAGGGTCCAATGGCCCTCGATGACTGTCTCGCCCCGCTGGTTCTTGACCGCCGCCGCAAAGGTGATGACACCCCGGTCCGGCTTGGAGCTGGGCCTCTTGTCGGCCACGCGCAGTTCCAGGTGGACCGTGTCGCCGGGGAAGACGGCGCCCCGGTAGCGCACTGTCTGCTCCAGCAGGGCTAGAGTGGTGCCCTCGAAGATGCCGAGCTGGTTGGCCAGCCCGGTGGCCACGGAGGCCACGAGCATGCCGTGGGCGATGCGGCCCTTGAAGGGCGTCGAGCGGGCGAACTCCTCGTCGGTGTGGAGGGGGTTGAAGTCGCCCGACAGGCCGGCGAAGTTGACGATGTCCGCCTCGGTGATGGTGCGGCGGGCGGTGGTGATCACTTCGCCCGGCGCGAACTGGTCGAACGTGCGGCCGCGCGGTCGTTCGGTCATGGACTCCTCCTATCGTGTCAGCTCTCGGGCAATGATGTTCTTGAGAATCTCCGAGGTTCCTCCGCCGTAAAGGAGGAAGCGGGCGTCCCGGAAGTAACGTTGGGCCTCGTACTCCATGGCGAAGCCGTAGGCGCCGAAGATGCGCGTGGTCTCGTCGGCCACGTCGTTGGCCATCTCGGAGGCGAAGAGCTTGGCCATGGCGGAGAGTTTGGTGTCGGGGGTGCCCCGGTCGATGAGCCAGGAGGCCCGGTAGACGAGGGTGCGGGCGGCCTCCAGGCGGGTGGCCATGTCGGCCAGCTTGTGTTGGATGGCCTGGAACTTCACGATGGGCCGGCCGAAAGCCTCTCTCTCCTGAGCGTAGCGAAGGGCCGCGTCGAGGGCCGCGCGGGCCAAGCCCACGCTGAGGGCGCCGGTCATCACGCGGATTTCGTTGAGTATGCCCCGCAACAGGTTCATGCCCGTCCCTTCCTGCCCGCCGAGGAGGTGATCGTGCGGCACCCACACGTCGTCCAAAATGACTTCCGAGGTTTCCGAGCCCCGCGTGCCCAGCTTCCTGATCTTGCGCCCCACGCTCAGGCCGGGCGTTTCCCTCTCCACGAGGAAGAGGTCAACGCCCTTGAACCCCGCGCCGGGATCGGTCTTGGCCGCCACGGTGAAGAAGTCGGCCACGGTGGCGTTGGTGATCCACATTTTCGTCCCCTTGAGGCGATAGCCGTCGCCGTCGCGCACGGCTGTGGTGCGAATGGCGCCCAAGTCCGAGCCGGCGCCCGGCTCGGTCATGGCAATGGTGCCGATCTTTTCCCCGCGCAGGGCGGGCACCAACAGGCGTTGCTTCTGCTCCTCAGTGCCGAAGCGGTAGATGAGATCAGTGCCCATCAACCCCTGCATGGCCACTGTGGCGGCCAGGCTGAGCGAGCCGCGGGCCAGCTCCTCGCACATGAGGTTGAAGGTCGTGGCGTCGGCGCCCGCGCCGCCGTATGCCTCCGGGTAGCGCACGCCCAGCCACCCCAGGTCGGCCACGCGCCGGAAGAGGGCCCACGGGAACTCCTCCCGTTCGTCCAGCTCATGGGCCACGGGCACAACCTCGCGCTCCACGAAATCGGCCACGGTCTGGCGGAAGAGTTCTTGTTCTTGGGTGAAGTGGAAGTCCATGGGTCTTGTGTCCGTGCTCATTACACCACGCCACGGGCCCGCAACGCTGCCACCTTGTCCGGCCCGTACCCCAGGGCCTCGCCGTAGACGCTCTCGTTGTGCTCGCCCAGACGGGGCGGGAAGGGCAGCCACATCTGGCGCTCGCGCAGGGCGGAGGTCACCACTGGCGGGGGCGGCATGATGAGCTCCACGCCCGTGCGCGGATCGCGGGAGCGGATCATGGCCGGCGCGATGAAGGGGTCCTCGATCACTTCGGCCACGGTGGCTACCCGCGCGATGGGCACGCCGATCTCGGCGAAGAGGGCCAGGAGCTCCTCGGACGTGTGCGCGCGGGTGATCGCGGCCAGCTCCCGGTTGAGCCGCTCCTTGGCCGCAATGCGGCCGGCGTTGCGGCGATACTCATCGCGCGCCAATCCCTCGAAGCCCGGCAGTCGGGTTACGCGCTCCCACTGCCGGTCGCTGCCCACGGCGATGTAGACGTAACCGTCGGATGTGGGGTAGACGGAGACGGGCGCGAAGAAGGGGTGCGTGTTGCCCCGCCGGCGCATGACCTGCCCGAAGCTGCGGGCCATGGTGACCGGGATGACCATCCAGGAGACGGCGCTGCGAAACATGGCGATGTCCACGCGGCTGCCCTCGCCCGTGCGCTCCCGGCGGTAGAGGGCCTTCATCACCTGGCCGTAGGCGTGTTCGGCCGCCCCCAAGTCCACCATGGGCAGGCCGAAGACGTGGGGCGGGCCGTCGGGCTCGCCCGTCAGGTCCATGAAACCGGCGCGGGCTTGCATGATGGGGTCGTAGGCCGGCACGTTGTGGTCCGGGCCGAACCCGGTGATGCCCACCCAGATGAGGTCGGGCTTGATTCGGCGCAGGGTCTCGTAGTCCACACCGAGCTTGACATAATTTTTCGGCAGGGTGTTGCAGGCGAAGATGTCCACCGGCAGGCGCGCGATGAGCTCGTGGAGGATGGCCCGCCCCTCCTCGACGGCCAAGTTGAGGGTGATGCTCTCCTTGCCCGCGTTGTAGGGCAGGTAGTAGGCGTTCATGCCCTCTTCCCCCAACACGTTGGGCCCCACGTGGCGGTTGGGATCGCCCCGCTGGGGGTGCTCCACGCGGATGACCCTCATGCCGTCCACCACCAGGCGGTAGGTCATGAAGGGCAGGGCCAGGGCCTGCTCCAAGCTCAAAACTGTGATGTGGCGGAAGAGGGCTTCGGTCACAGGGTGTGCTCCTCGCCTACAGGGTGATCTGGCCGCTCGGCCGGCTCACTGCCTCGCCGGCGGCCTCGCGCGCGCCCAACTCGTCCAACACTTCCTTGAGGGCGGTCACGAAGCGCTCGTTCTGCTCCCGGGTGCCCACGGTGACGCGCACCCAGTCGGGCATGTAGAAGAAGCCGGCCGGCCGCACGACCACGCCGCGCCGCAGCAGGTGCTCGTACACCTGTTGGGGGTCGTAGCCGGGCCGGAAGACGAGGAAGTTGCTCTGGCTGGGCACGGGGTTCAGGCCCATCTCGGCCAACTGGCGGTGGAGCCACCGCCGGCCCTCGATGACCACCTGGCGCGTGCGCGCCACGTGGTCGGGGTCGTCCAGGGCGGCCAAGGCCCCTGCCAGGGAGAGGGCCCCCAAGTGGAAGGGCAGGCGGCAGCGCCACAGGTACTCGGCCAGCTCGGGGTGGGCGATGGCGTACCCCACGCGCAGGCCGGCCAGGCCGTAGGACTTGGAGAGCGTGCGCACGACGATCACGTAGCGGCCCTGGCGCACGAAGTCGAGGCTCCGCACGTGCTCGGGGTGGTCCACGAAGTCCACATACGCCTCGTCGAAGACGACCACCACGTGGCCGGGCACGCCGGCCATGAGGCGTTCGGCCTCGGCGTGGGTGATGATGGTGCCCGTGGGATTGTTGGGCGAACAGATGAAGATCAGGCGGGTGCGCGGGGTGATGGCCTCCAGGATGGCCTCCACGTTGTACCGATAGTCGGAGGTGAGCTCGGCCCGCACCACGTGGCCGCCCCGCCGGCGGACCAGGATCTCGTACATGGGAAAGGTGGGCGGCGTGATGATGGCCTCGTGCCCCTCCTCGATGAAGCCCAGCGCAATCAGCGAGAGCATTTCTGTGCCCCCGTTGGCCGTGGCGATCTGCTCGGGGGTGATTCCCTCGCCCGCGTGGGCGGCCAAGCGCTCCCGGAGCACGTCGTCGCTGACGCGGGGGTAGCGGTAGAGGGCCTCCAGCGCGCCGGCAATGGCCTCCACGGCCTTGGGCGAGGGACCCAGGGGGTTCTCGTTGGAGGCCAGCTTGATGACGTCGGTCACGCCGTAGCGCGCGGCCACCTCCTCGGCAGATGTGCCGGCCGTGTAGACCGGTGCGGCGGCAATGTGCGGGTTGAAGTGTGGTTTCTCGGCCATGACTCCTCCTTGTTCGGTGATCAGCGTTCGGGAATCAGGAGCGTGACGTGCTGATGCGTGACTACTGCTCGCTGATGCCCGATCACTTTCTGCTCTCCACTGCTCGCAGGACTCTCTCCGGCGTGATGGGCAACTGGGTGATGCGCACGCCCACGGCGTCGTAGATGGCGTTGGCCACGGCTGCGGCCGTGGGGTTGGTGCCCATTTCGCCCACGCCCTTGGCGCCGAAGGGGCCCTCTGGGTCGTCGGTTTCGATGATGACCGATTCGATCTGGGGGGCGTCCAAGGCCGTGAGCAAGCGGTAGTCAAGGAGCGTGGGGTTGAGGACGCGCCCTTCGCGGACTTGGAGCTCCTCCAGCAGGGCGTAGCCCAGGCCCATGACCACGCCCCCTTCGATCTGCCCCTCGACGTACATGGGGTTGATGGCCCGCCCCACATCGTGGGCCGAGATGACGCGCAGGGGCTTCACCTTGCCCGTCTCCAAGTCCACTTCCACCTCGATGGCTTGGGCGCCGAAGCCGTAGGCCGCGGAGATGTTGCCCTTGCCGTCGGCGCCCACCATCTCGTTGGGTGGATCGTACCACCCGTGGCCGACGATGACCTCCCCGCCCTGGCGGAAGTGGCGCGCCCGCACCACCTTGTCGAAGGGCACGCGCCGCTCCGGCGAGCCCCGCACGACCACGAAGCCGTCGCGCAACTCCAGGTCCTCGGCCGCGGCTTCCAGGAGCTCCTCGGCCGTCTCCAGGATTTGGCGCTTGACCTCCCGGGCGGCGATGAGGGCCGCGTTGCCGGCGATGAAAGTCGTCCGGCTGGCGTGGACGCCCACGTCCCAGGGCGTGAGGGCCGTGTCGTTGTTGACGATGAGGATCGTCTCCGGGGGAATGCCCAGCTCCTCGGCCACGATCTGGGCGACAATCACGTCGGAGCCCTGCCCGATTTCGGTGGCCCCCGTCATCACCGTGACCTGCCCGAAGTCGTCCACTTTGACGATGGCGCCACACCCGTCGGAGCGGTAGATGCGCGCGCCGCCGCCCACGTTCATGGTGGCCGCGATGCCGATGCCGCGGCGAACCGGGCCCTCCTGGGGCCGACGCTCATGCCGGTGTTTCCAGCCGATGCGCTCGGCGACGGCCTCCAGGCACTCCTTCAGGCCACACGAGGTGACCTTAATGCCCTGGGGCGTCTCCTCGAAGGGGCGATTGGCGTTGCGCAGGCGGAACTCCAGCGGGTCCATGCCGATGGCCTCGGCCAGGCGGTCCATCTGGGTTTCCACGACGAAGGTGGACTGAGGGTTGCCGAAGCCGCGCACGGCGCCGGTGATGGGGTTGTTGGTGTAGACGCTGTCGGAGACCATGCGAGCGTGGGGCACGCGGTAGAGGGAGCCCACCGTCTCCATGAAGACCAGTGTGGTGACAGTGCCCCAGGAGACGTAGGCCCCGTTGTCCAGCAGCACCTTCACGTCCCGCACCCAGAGCCGGCCGTCCTTCATGGCGCCCGCGCGGGACCAGATGCGCATGGGCTGGCGGCATTCGGCGGCGATGAACTCCTCCTGGCGCGTGAAGGCCAGGCGCACGGGCCGGCCGGCCTTGCGGGCCAGCCAGACACAGATGGGCTCGAAGGAGTACATGTCGAGCCCCCGGCCGAATCCGCCCCCGATGGCCGTCTGGATGATGCGAATGTGGTGGCCCGGAATGCCGAGCGCCTCGGCCAGGTCGCGCTGAAGCAGGAAGGGGATCTGGGTGGTGCTCCAGACCGTCAGGCGGCCGGAGGGGTCGAAGGCGGCCAAACAGAAGCACGTTTCCAGGGGCGTGGGCTGCATGTACCCCAGCTCGAAGACATCCTCCACCACCACGTCGGCCTCGTCCAGGGCCCGGTCGGGGTTGCCGTGGACGTACTCCTGGTGGCGGAAGAGGTTGCTCCCGCGCTCCTCGTGGATGAGCGGGGCGTCGGGTTTCAGGGCCTCCTCGGGGTCGAAGACGGCCGGCAGAGGCTCGTACTCCACGCGGATGAGCTCCAAGGCTTCTTCGGCCGTCTCCTCGTCCACGGCGGCCACGGCGGCCACCTCGTCGCCCACCCGGCGGACCTTGTCGCCCGTGAGGGGCGTGCGGTCCTTGGCAAAGCCGAAGCGGCGTGGCGGGAAGTCGTCGGCGGTGATGACCGCCTTGACGCCGGGCAACCGCTCGGCGCGGGAGGTGTCCACGTGGAGGATGTGGGCGTGGGGCAGGGGGCTGCGCAGCACCTTGGCGTGGAGCATTCGGGGCACTTTCAGGTCGTGGCCGTAGATGACACGGCCGGTGGCCTTTTCCACGGCGTCGGGCTTGGGGATTCGTTTGCCGATGTAAGAGAACGCACACATGGGACCGAGCTCCTCACATGTCAGCCATTTGGGTTGAGGTCGCCGGGGCGCTGCGGCCAGCGTACATGGCCTCGGCGGCGGCGAGGACGGCCTCGACCACTTTCGTGTAGCCAGTACATCTACACAGGTTGCCGGCAATGGCCAGGCGAACGGCCGCCTCGTCGGGCCGGGGGTTCTCCTGGAGCAGGGCGTAGGCGGAGATGATGAGCCCCGGCGTGCAGTAGCCGCACTGGATGGCACCCCGCTCCACGAAGGCCCGCTGAAGGGGGTGGAGCTCCTCGGCAGTGGCCAGGCCCTCGACGGTCGTCACCTGGCGGCCGTGGGCGTCGAGGGCGAGGACAAGGCAGGCGGTTACGGGCAGGCCGTCCAGGAGGACGGTGCAGGCTCCGCAATCGCCCGTGGCACAGCCCTCGTTGGTGCCGGTCAATTCCAGCTCGTTCCGCAGCACCTCCAACAGGGTGCGCTGGGGCTTCACCTCCAGCTCGTATGTCTCGCCGTTGACGTGGAGGGTAAGCGGGTATTTCCTCGTTGGCTTCATGTCAGGTCTCCTCCCTCTCCTCTCGTGCCGGCGATGGCCCGCCGCGTGAGCACGTCCACCATTTTCCGCCGGTACCAGGCGGAGCCGCGCACGTCGTCGATGGGGCGCGCGGCTTGGGCGGCCAGGCGGCCGGCCTCGGCGATGTGTTCCTCCGTGAGGGGGGCGCCTTCCAGCAACGCCTCGGCCTCGCGGGCCCTGATGGGCGTGGGAGCCACGGCACCGAGCACGATGCGCGCCCCCTGACACGTGGCCGTCCCGGGAGCCAGCCGGACCAACGCGGCCACGCCCACAATGGCGATGTCCAGGGCCTCGCGGTGGGCGTGTTTGATGTACATCGCCCGCGTGTGTGGCTGCGGGGGCGGCAGGAGCACAGCCGTGAGCAGTTCGCCCGGGCCAAGGACAGTGGCGCCTGGGCCGGTGAAGAAGTGCTCCAGGGGAACCCGCCGCTCCCCCTCGGGGCCGACGATGAGCGCCTCGGCGTCCAGGGCGATCAGGGGAGGGGCCAGGTCGGCCGAAGGGGCCGCGTTGCAGAGGTTGCCCCCCACCGTGGCCAAGTTGCGCACTTGGGCCGAGGCCATCTTGCCGGCAATGTGGGCCACCACGGGGTAGCGCTCCCGCACCAGGGCCTCACGGGAAAGCTGGGTTAAGGTCACCAGGGCGCCGACGTGCAGGCCGCCGTTCTCCAGGGAGGTGATGCGGTTGAGGCCTGGAATGCGCTTGAGGTTTACAACGGCTTGGGGGGCCACGTGGCCGTAACGCATTTTGGGAATGAGGTCTGTCCCTCCGGCCACGGGGTAGGCGCCCTCCCCGTAGCGGGCCAGAATCTCGACGGCGGCGTCCAACGTCTCTGGGGCGTAATACTCGAAGCCTTTCATCGCTCTCCTCAATTCCTTCTGTGGCGACAGGGCCATGTTCGCGCTATCCGCGCCCACACGTCTTTATAGGGAAACGCCTCCAGTAGGCGCTCGATCTCCCGCCGCTTTCGTTCTGCCCAGTCGGGGCGCAGGCGGCTCATCAGCCTCACCTGATGGGCGAAGAGACGCCGGCGGAAGTCCAAGAGCCACGGCGGAATGAACGTGGGCATAGCAGACCGCCGCGACGCAATTTCAAAGACGAGGTCCGAGAGGAGCCAGTAGAGCAGCTCATCTTCATCCGCCGTGATCCTGCGCTCGTGTTCCCTTCCGCGCTCGGTGATCACGTAGTGGTAGCGGCCGGCGACGATTTCCACGTGAGGCGTGCCATCGTGTTGGGGGGAGGTCTGAATGTCCCCCACGTGGCCCAGCCGTGCTGCGTAGCGCCGGTACGCTTTCACCAGTGATTCGGGCAACTTTGCCGTCCCGGAGGCCATTGCGTCACGCTCCCCGTGACGTGTCACCCCGGGCCGGGGGATGACGAGAGGGCGTTGGAGATCGGGGTGACTCCTGTCGGAGAAGGCCGGCCGTTGGCGAAAAAGCCGCATACCCTTGGGCCAGTGCCCGCTCGTTGGCCCGGCGCAGGGTGACCTTGCCCACGCGCTTGACGGCGCCCACGATGGCCTCGTGGGGCCACGGGAACCCAGGGTGCCCCGAGGCGAAGCCGAGAAGCACGACATTGGCCAGGGCCGGGGAGCCCAGCTCCGAGGCGACGGCGTCGGCGTTCAGGGTGTACACTGTGATGTTCCGCTCAGACAGCCGAGCGGCGATCTCGGGGCTCGGAAAATCGGGCCGGCCCGTGTTGACGAAAGCCACGCCCCCGTTGCGCAGGAATCCCAGAGCCCGGTACGCCTCGTCCGGGTCGAGGGCCAGGAGCACGTCGGCCGTTCCCCGCCGCACGAGGGGAGCGGCGCCGCAGTTCACCTTCAAGTGAGAGATGACCGAACCGCCCCGCTGGCTCATGCCGTGGGTTTCCGTTCCGATCACCTCGTGGCCCAGCGCACGGGCTGCCTCGGAGAGGAGGCGGGTGAGGAAGAGAATGCCCTGTCCTCCGACGCCCACAATGACGATTTTGACGCGCATGGGGGCTCCTTTCGCCTAAGCGCTCCCCGTCGCCGCCGGCACAATCAACCCCTTGTAACAGGCGTCCACGCACTCCCCACAGTCCACACAAATCCGGCGGTCGATCTCCACCCGACCGGTCGTCGGGTTCATGACGAGGGCGGGACACTCGAAGGCCACGAGACAGTACCGACAGCCATCGCACGCCTCGTCCACCTCCACCGGCACGGGCGTGACCGAGTCGCGGCGGTGGAGAACACACGGCCGGCGGGCGATGATGACGGCCACGCCGCCGTCGGGCCGGCGGGTGTACTCTTGGGCCTCCTTCACCAGGGCGATCATCTCGCCGATCTCGTAGGGGTCCACGACGCGCAGCCAGCGCACGCCACACCCGCGCACCAGGGCCTCCAGGGAGACGGCGACGCCGGGCGACCCGTCGGCGAGCTGCGACGACTCCACGGTGGGCTGGAAGCCCGTCATGGCCGTCACCCGGTTGTCGAGGATCACGAGCACGAAGCGGGCGCCCGTGTGGACGGCGTTGGCCAGGGCGGGGAGGCCGGCGTGAACGAAGGTGGAATCCCCGATAGCCGCCACGATGGGGCGCTCATCGCCGGCCAGGCGATGGGCGTGGTAGAAGCCGGCCGCCATGCTGATGGAGGCGCCCATGTCCAACACTGTGTCCACGGCCCGCAGGTTGGCCCCGAGCGTGTAACACCCGATGTCGCCCGGCAGGATGGCCTGCCGCGTCCCCCGGCGGATGGCGTAGAAGGCCGAGCGGTGTCCGCACCCCGGGCAGAGGCGCGGCGGGCGAGGGGGCAGGGCCAGGGCGCCCACCAGTTCGTCCAGGGCCTTGTCGTGGGCCGGGGGCAAGTCGGCCACGCCCAGCTCGCGGAGCTGGCGGCGTACCACGTCGAAGACCACGTCGGGTGTCAGCTCACCTGCCGGCGGCACGGTGCCGTCGAGCCGGCCGGCCACCCGCCGGCGGTCCGGGAGCTGGAGCTCGATGACGGCGTCGGGCTCCTCCAACACCAGCACGCGCTCGCACCTGCCGACGAACTCCATCAAGGGCTCGACGGGCAGGGGGTAGGGCGTGCCCACTTTGGCCACCGGCACTGCCTCGGCCAATCCCGCTTCGGCAATCACCTCCTCAACCGTGGCGGAACAGGTTCCCCCGGCGATGATGCCCAACGTGAAGGGGCCACGCGCGGCGGGAAAGGTGTTCCAGGGGGAGCGCGCGAAATGGGCCTGCACCTGCTCGAGCGTTTCGCCGAGCCGGAGATGGTCCCGGTAGCGGCGGGCGGGCGTGGCCACCCACCGCTCTTCCCGCCTGAAATGAGCCCGGCGGGCAAGGGGACGGAGGGGCTCGAGGGGCACGTTCTGTCTGCCGTGGCAGACGCGCACCGTGGGGCGCAGCATCACGGGGAGGCCGAAAGTTTCCGAGAGCTCGAAGGCCGCCGACGCCATGGCCTTGGCCTCGCGGGGTGTGGCCGGGTCCAAGACGGGCACTTTGGCAAAGAGGGCGAAGAGGCGGCTGTCCTGCTCTGTCTGGGAGGAGTGGGGACCGGGGTCGTCGGCGGAGATGACCACGAAGCCGCCCGAGGTGCCGGCGTAGGCCGCGCTGGTGAGGGCGTCCGCGGCCACGTTGAGGCCCACCTGTTTCATGGCCACGGCCGCGCGCAGGCCGCTCCAGCTCGCGGCGAGGGCCACCTCGAAGGCCACTTTCTCGTTGGCGGACCACTCGGCGTAGACGCCCGCCGAACCAGGCTCGCGCCCAAAGCGGAGCACGGCCGGCAGAATTTCCGAGCTGGGCGTGCCCGGGTAGGCCGTCATGACCTGACATCCGCCCTCGACCAGCCCCCGGCCGATGGCCTCGTTGCCCAGCAGCACTGCCTCCACACCACACCTCCGTGGCCGTTTCGTTGGGCCCTCCCGGGGACCAACGGCCCCGGGAGGGCGGTGGTCCGCTAAGCGTCGGGCACCTGGGGTAAATCGGCCAGGGCCCGCTCCACTTCCTCCTCGGGATACTCGTAGTCGGGCAGGCGGCCGGCGAAGTAGTCCTCGTAGGCCTTCATGTCGAAGTGGCCGTGGCCGGAGAGGTTGAAGGCGATCACCTTCTCCTCGCCCGTCTCCTTGCACTTGAGCGCCTCGTTGATGGCCGCCCAAACGGCGTGGGCCGGCTCGGGCCCGGGGACGATGCCCTCGGCGCGGGCGAAGGTGACGGCGGCCTCGAAGACGGGGTTCTGGGGCACGGCCACGGCCTCGATGATGCCCAAGTCGTAAAGGTGGCAGACGATGGGGGCCATGCCGTGATAGCGCAGCCCGCCGGCGTGGATGGGGGCCGGGATGAAGCTGTGGCCCAGGGTGTACATCTTAATGAGCGGCGTCGTGCCGGCCGTGTCGCCGAAGTCGTAGACGTACTTGCCCTTGGTGAGGCTGGGTGCGGCCGTGGGCTCCACGGCGACGATGCGGGTCTCCTTCCCCTCCTTGAGCTTCTCGCGCACGAAGGGCAGGGCAAAGCCGGCGAAGTTGGAGCCGCCGCCTATGCACCCGATGATCACGTCGGGGTAGACGCCCTCCTTCTCGAACTGCTTGAGCGCCTCCTCGCCGATGACCGTCTGGTGAGTGAGGACGTGGTTGAGCACGCTCCCCAAGGAGTACTTGGTGTCCTCGTGGGTGGCGGCCACTTCCACGGCCTCGCTGATGGCGATGCCCAAGCTGCCCGTGGAGTCGGGGTCCTCCTCCAGCACCTTGCGCCCCACGTTGGTCTCGGTGCTGGGGCTGGGCACCACGTCGGCTCCCCACACCTGCATCAAATTCTTGCGGTAGGGCTTCTGCTCGAAGCTGACGCGCACCATGTAGACCTTACACTCCAGGTCGAAGAGGTTGCAGGCGAAGGCGAGGGCGCTGCCCCACTGCCCGGCGCCCGTCTCGGTGGTGAGCCGCCTGACGCCTTCCTGCTTGTTGTAGTATGCTTGGGCCACGGCTGTGTTGGGCTTGTGGCTGCCGGGCGGGCTCACCCCCTCATACTTGTAGTAGATGCGCGCTGGCGTGCCCAAGGCTTCCTCCAGCCGGGTGGCCCGGATGAGCGGCGTGGGACGCCACAGCTTGTAGACCTCGCGCACCGGCTTGGGAATTTCAATGAAAGGCTCCTGGCTCACTTCTTGAGCAATGAGGGCCATGGGGAAGAGCGGGGCCAGGTCGTCGGGGCCGATGGGCTGCAGGGTGCCCGGGTGAATGACCGGCGGCAGGGGCTCGGGCAGATCGGGCAGGATGTTGTACCAGTGGGTTGGCAGCTCCTCCTCGCTCAGCAGGATCTTCTTGTCCGCCATTATGACCTCCTTGGACTGGTTTGTGGCTTGGCTTGCGGATGGACTTCCCAGAGCGTTCACGTGTGACTACAGAAGGGCGTGTGTGGTTCTCCTCAAATCCCCCCTCCTTTCTCTTTC
Organism: Ardenticatenaceae bacterium; assembly: GCA_026989095.1. Taxonomy (GTDB): domain Bacteria; phylum Chloroflexota; class Anaerolineae; order Ardenticatenales; family Ardenticatenaceae; genus WFWG01. The sequence goes on along the minus strand of JALSKA010000026.1, from coordinate 2,298 downwards.
CGTTTCCTCCCAACCGCCTCCAACACCGGACATGCTGAGAACGGCGCGCCGTCCGCGGCGATGACGAGAGGTTGTCGGCCGGGCCTCCACCCAGCCCGGCGTTGGACCCCTCGCTCGGGGCCGCTGGCCGGGGCTCAGCCAACGGTGGGCGGCAGGCCGAGCAAGCGGGCCGCGTTGCCGCCCAGGATCTTCTCTTTCGTCTCCTCGCGCAAGGGCAGAGCCCGAATGGCCCGAATGTTCTCCCCGATGGGCGGGGCACCGGGCCAGTCGGAGCCGAAGATCACCTTGTCGGCAAGGCGTTCCAACTCCGGGAAGTAGCGCAGCAAGTTCTTGGGCGGGAGGCCGGAGATTTCCATGTAGACGTTCTCGCGCAGGCGGGCCAGGAAGAAGGCCTCCTCGTACCACAGGCCCCGTCCGCTGTGGGCCATGATGATCGTGAGCTCGGGGAAGTCCACGGCAACGTCGTCGAGGTCGAGCGGGTTGGCGTGGCGCAGGCGGAAGCCGGGGAAGATCGAGGAGCCGGTGTGAACCAGCACCGGGATGCCCAGCTCGGCCGCCTTGGCGTAGAGGGGGTAGACACAGGGATCGTTGGCGCTGAACCCCTGGTAGCCCGGCATCAGCTTCAGGCCCCGACACCCCAAGTGGCGCACGCACCGCTCCAGGGCCTCGGCCGGGTGGGCTTCGAGGAAGGGGTTGATGTTGCAGAAGGGGATGAGGCGCTCCTGGCCGGCGCAGAACTCGGCCACCCACTCGTTGCTCACGAGCCCGGTGGTCCTGGGATTCTGCTCGGCGAGGCAGACGGCGTAATCGACGCCACACTCGTCGAGGTACTGAACCAGCCCCTCCGGCGTCAAGATACGGTCCAAGAACTCGCGCGCGCCCTCACCCTGGAACCGCCGGTAGAGCTCCTGGACCCACGGGTGGTAGCGGTCGTAGCGTCCGGGGTGGAGGTGGAAGTCGATCACAGGGATTCTGGGTGGGCTCACGGTTCCCCCGCTCTGGTCGCTTTTCACAAGGGGAGTTGTCTCACAGACAGCGGCAGAGTTTTTGGCACAGCACGGAGGGGCAGGCGCTGGCGCCGTTGCCGTGCTGATATATTACAAATATTTTACCACTGACGGCCACCAACGTCAAACGTCCCCAGCCCGCCGGACCGAGAGAAACGGGTGCCTTTGGTCTCCGGTTACGAGCGCCGGCGCCGCCGGCGCTTGCCTCCCCGGCTCCTCCGGCGCCGCCGGCGGGAGGCCGCGGCTTCCCGTTCCTGTTCGGCCGAGGGAGGAGCGTGCCCCGTGCCCGCGCTGCGCCGCCGCCGTCGGCGTTCCTTGGCCTCCGGCTTGACCTCGGGCTCTTGGGCTCGGCCGGGGACACGGCGGTCGGCCGAAGTGACGTCGCAGACCACGGCCTCCTGGGCGAGCTGTCGCGTCGCGGATGTGGGCTTGGCCCGCAGGGAGAAGCGGCCGTTGTGCCGGAGTTCCTCATCCGCGGACGAGGTCCACGTCTCGGCCGGCGCTCCCGCCGGCAGCTCGATCACCTCCGGCACGCTCAACCCGTGGTGTGGGAAGAGGGCGCGTTGAGCTGCGCCCACAGCCCGCCGCAGGTAGGACCACACGTAGGCTTCCATGTCGTTGCCCAGGGAATTTGGAGGAGGATCGTGGAACGTCGTGCCGCCCCAACGATCCCGGTAGCCGGCGGGGAGCTGGGCGTCTTCCTTCACCGGATGGCCGGCCATGTGGGCTAGGGTAAGCGCCCACAGGCGCGCGGCCGAGCCCACGTCCAAGCTGTGGCCGCCCACGGCCAGCCGACGGGGCGCGAAGGGCTCCAGCCGTTCCAAAATGGCCAGCAGGCCACGGGTTGTGAGGCGGGTGTGGCTCACGGGGTCGTCCGCGTGGAGGCTTCCTCCCACTTGGACGAGGAGCACGTCGGGGGCGAAGCGCTCCAACAGGGGCACGGCCACCTGTTCCACGGCCCAGAGGGCGTGAGCGTCGCCAGCGCCCGGGGGCAACGGCAGGTTCACGGCCAAGCCGTTCCCGCTCTCATGGGGATGGCCGGTGCCCGGGAAGCCGAACTCCGGCCCCTGGTGGAGGGAGATGGTGAGCACGTGGGGTTCCTCCTGAAAGGCGGCTTGGACAGTGTCGGCGTGGCGGGCATCTATATTGACATAAGCAACGCGCCACCCCGCCTCCCGGAGCTGCAAGAGCGCCAACACCACGTCGTTGTAGACCCCGAAGCCCCGCGCCTCGGCAGGGCGCACCAGGTGATACCCCCCTGCAGGGGTGAAGGCGTGGGCACTCGCGCCGC
>JALSKA010000025.1 GCA_026989095.1 Ardenticatenaceae bacterium | reverse complement strand
CGTGGACGGGGAGAACAACGTCCGCCGCGAAGCTTGGACGTTCCGCCCCCGCGTGGTGGCCAATCCCTTCGTCGCGCTCCCCTCCCTGCCAGAGGAGGTCGTGCGTCCCCGTGCCCTGAGCGTGGCCGACGCCCTCTACGTGTTGGATGCCGCCGGCATGTGGCGCCTGAGCACAGAGGGGGAGATGGCGTGGCAGGCGGTGAACACGGCTCCCGTCCCCCCTGTGGCCCCCGACAGCGCGGCTGTGGTGGTGATGAGCCCTTACGTCTACGTGCTGGGCGGCACCGGCGAGGAGGCACCCCAAGCGGCCGCCTGGAGGTATCAGGTTATCTTCACCACCTTCGTCCCCTTCGTGAGCGGCAACGAGCAGGACGCCACCCCAACCTCCGAGCCGAACAAATGAGCGCCCTCCGGCGGGGAGAGCCGCTCAGGGTTAGAGGGGCGGGGCGGCCAGCTTCTCGATCTTGGGCGCCGTCTCGCGCCACGTGATCTCACTCAACCCCAGCTTCTGCCGCAGGCGGTCCGGCTCCATGCCCGACTGCCAGTCGCGCACCGCGCAGGTCATGCGCACCATCTCGAAGGAGCATCCCTTGGTCACGCCGGCCTCCTCGGCCAACCGACGGAGCACGTACTCCAAGTTGCGGGCCGTACACTCGAACAGGTGGGTTTCAGGGGCGTATTGGACCCGGTACTCGGCGAAGACCTCGGCGAAGTCGTCTGGGAGGGCCAACTTGCGCTCCTTGTGGGCGTGGCGGGCGTCGTCGTAGCGAATGTAGACCACCGGCTCGTGGGGCCGGCTGAGGTCCAAGTGCTCCAGCCGAATGTTCACGCACTCCCCTTTCTTGATGCCCGTCTTGAGCAGCAACGTGAAGAGCAGGTAGGGCCTGGCGTCCGGGTGTTCGGGATCGTTCCGGCGAGCACGGGCCGCGGCCAGAAGGCGCTCGATCTCCTCCTCGTAGAGGATGTCCGGCAACGGCGTGGGCGCCGGCCGGAGGATGAGCGGGGCGGCGGGGTCGGCCGGAATGTAGCCGCCCTCGTGGAGCCAGCGGAAGAAGGACTTGAGCGTGGTCACGCGCCGGCGATAGGACTTGGGGGAACAGGGCACCCCCCGTCCCTCGCGCAAGTGAGTGAGGAAGTCGCGCAGCTCCTTGGTGCGGATGCGGTCGATGGGCGTCGCCGGCCCCAAGAAGCGCATCAGAAGGCGCAGGTCGCTCGTGAAGGCTCTGACAGTGTGGGAACTGAACTGCCGGCGGACGAGGTGATCGCGGAAGGCGCCCACAGCGCTGGCCAACGAGGCGCCCGGCGCCAAGGGCGGAGGATGGGCGACCGCCGGCCCCCTCTCGCCGGGCCGGCCCGGCTCCGGGAAGAGGGGAAGCTGCCGGGCGGCCGACACCGGGTGACGGTCGTCTTCCCTGTGCGTTGCCATGTGCGCTGACCTCCTCCTCAAATGCGCCGTCTCCACCTCCGACCCCGTGAGAAGCGGCGGCAGATGAGCGGCGTAGCTGCGGTTCTGAAGATAATGAAAGTATAGGTGTGATCCCCTGCCTGTCAAAATTTTGTTTTCCAAACTTCCCTCATTCCATGTGGCCATGTGGCCAATTGCCCCGTGGGCGTGAAGTTCCAGGGAGGCGCCCTTGTCAACTTGCCAGAAGGGGGCCACGGGGCTATACTTCTCCCAAATTCCCGACGAGGCAACGGAGCACATGGCACCTATTTTTCCCTTCACGGCGATCGTTGGTCAGGAGCGCATGAAGCGCGCTCTCATCCTCAACGCCATCAACACCCGCATCGGAGGCGTCCTCATCCGGGGCGAGCGGGGCACAGCCAAGAGCACGGCCGTGCGCGCCTTGGCCGCACTCCTCCCGGAGATCGACGTGGTGGCCGATTGCCCCTTTAGCTGCGACCCCCATGATCCCACCACCCTCTGCGATCTCTGCCGCGAGCGCGTGGCCCGCGGGGAGCGCCTGCCCGTGGCCCGCCGGCGCATCCGCGTGGTGGACTTGCCCGTCAGCGCCACGGAGGACCGCGTGGTGGGCACGCTCGACATCGAGCAGGCCATCCGCAAGGGCGAGAAGCGCTTCGAGCCTGGCGTGCTGGCCGCGGCCAACCGGGGGCTCCTCTACGTGGACGAGGTCAACTTGCTCGACGACCACGTGGTGGACCTGCTGCTCGACTCGGCCGCCATGGGCGTCAACGTGGTGGAGCGGGAGGGCATCTCCTTCAGCCACCCGGCTCAATTCATCCTCGTGGGCACCATGAACCCCGAGGAAGGCGAATTGCGCCCCCAGCTCCTCGACCGCTTCGGCCTCTGTGTGGAGATCCAGGGCATTGCCGACCCCGAACAGCGCGTGGCCATCCTCGAACGGCGCATGGCCTTCGAGCAGGACCCCGTCGCCTTCTCCGAGCAGTGGCGATCCGCCGAGGAGGCCCTCTCCCGCCAGATCGCCGAGGCCCGCCGGCGGCTCCACCGCGTGCGCTACGCGCCCGACCACCTCCACATGATTGCCCGCCTGACGGCCGAGCTCCAGGTGGACGGCCACCGGGCCGACATCACCATCCTGAAGACGGCCCTGGCCCACGCGGCCTTCGAGGGGCGCACCCTGGTCAACGAGGTGGACATTTTGACCGCGGCCGAGCTGGCCTTGCCCCACCGCCTCAAGCGCCGTCCTCTCCAGGACACGCGCCAGGAGCTGGAGGCCCTGCACCGCCGGCTCGAGGAGGCCCGCCAGGCCCTGGAGCGGCAGCCCGACGAGCGCGGGGAGGGCGGCCAGGCCGACGCAGAATCCCACCGGACAAAAAAAAACGATGGTGATCGCCTGCCAGACGCCGGCCAGGAGCACCACCACGCCGGCCAGGCTCACACCTCGGCCACGCCGGACGGGGACAGGCGTCCCCGCCCCCAGAAGGTGCCCGACCGCAGCGCCGACAACGCCGAGGACGGCCACGTGCGGCCCGTGGCCGTGGGTGACCCCGTGCGGCCGCCCCGCCTGACCACTCCCTTCGACCGGATGACCCGCCGGCAGAGCGGCCGGCGCAGCCTCTCCAACACCGACCGCAAGCGGGGGCGCTACGTCAGGGCCCGCCCGGCGACCGGCCGGCTCGACGACATCGCCTTCGACGCCACCTTGCGCCGGGCTGCGCCCTACCAGCTTCGCCGGCGCGACGATGGCTTGGCTGTGAGCATCCGGCGCGACGAGATCCAGCGCAAGGTCCGCGTGCGGCGCACGGCCAACCTCATCCTCTTCGTGGTGGACGCCTCGTGGAGCATGGCCGCCAGCGAGCGCATGGAGGCCACCAAGGGGGCCATTTTGGGCCTGCTGGTGGACGCCTACCAGCGGCGCGACCAAGTGGGGTTGGTCATCTTCCAGAAGGAGCGCGCCCGCGTCCTGCTCCAGCCCACCAACAGCGTCGAGCTGGCCCGCCGTGCCCTGGAGACGATTCCCGTCGGCGGCAAAACCCCTCTCTCCAGTGGCCTCTACACGGCGCTCCAAGTGCTCGAACGTGAGTTGCGCCGCCACCCCGACCTCATGCCCTTGGTCATCGTGCTCACCGACGGGGCCGGCAACGTCTCCATGGGCGATCTGCCACCCCAACAGGAGGCCCTGCGCGTGGCCGCCATGTTCCGCGAACGCCACATCGCCTCCGTGGTGGTGAACACCGAACACGAGGCCTTCGACCGCGGCCTGGCCGGCGAGCTGGCCGAGGCCATGGGCGCCGAGTGCCTGACGCTGCGCGATTTCTCCGCCGGGGAACTCAAGGAGCTTGTGAGAGGCTTCACCAAGTAGCGACGCCCGTTCTCCAAGCCACGGACACAAAGCGCGGCCCCCACGCGAGGGCCGCGCTTGCACTTGCCTGACACGAGAGCGATCGCGCCGTTACGCGCGAATCTCCTGGCGCTGGAAGAGGACGTAGCCCAGGGCGAAGAGGAGGATCGTGGCCGCCACCAGCCCGGTGAGCTGGGGCCAGATGAGCAACAGGCTCTGCCGCAGGGGAAGGGGAGTGCCCAGAATAGCGCCCTGCAACTGGGTGGGCAGCACGAACCCCAGCGCGCGCACCGTGGGGCGGAGCAGCGCCAGGGTGGCCTCGGCGTAGAGCGTGTTGGGCGAGAGGCGCAACAGGAAGAACTCCAGTTGCAACTGGGCCAGCTCCTCCTCCGGGAAGCCAAAGCGCACCGGCCGCAGGATGGGGGCCAGCACGCCGGCAATGATGCTCCAGAAGACGGTGAAGAAGAGCCACACGGCAATGGAGGCCAACGCCGCCGTGGCTGGCGAGCGGAAGAGAATGGAGAAGACCATGGCCACGGCCAGCCAGATGCCCCCGTAGAAAACAGTCGCCACCAGGAAGATGAGCCCGCGGGCCACCTCCTCGCCGTTGGGCGGCAGGCCGAGCTGCACGATGCCCAGCCCCACCGTCAGCAGCCAAATGGCCGTCAACACCAGGGCCAGGGTGAAGAGGGCGGCCAGGAACTTGCCGAAGAGGAGTGCGTCCCGGTAGATGGGCTGGGCGAGGACGCGGGACATGGTGCGCCGGTTGAACTCGCCGTTCACGGCGTCGAACCCCAGGGCAATGGCGATGAGGGGCACCAGGAAGGCCAGGAACCCCACGAAGGCCGGCAGGGGCTCGCGGGCCGTGGTGAAGAGCTTCAGGAAGATGAAGGGGTCCTGGCCGATGGTGGTGCGGATGTTCTGGGCCGCGGCGTAGACGGTGCCCAGCGCCGTGAGCAGGATCAGGAGCTCGAGGATGTGCATTCGGGCGCTGGTCAGGTGGTCGGCCATCTCCTTGGTGACGACGGCCCACAGCCCGGTCCACGGCGATCCCTCGCGGACCGGCTCGGCAACGGCTTCGGCTCCCTCGTGTGCGCGTTCAAGCGGCAGCGCCATGATCCACCTCCTGGAAGTAACGCGAGTAGACCTCGTCGAGGCTCGGTTCCTCCACATCTAGGGAGAAGAGCCGGCCGCCGGCTTCGACCACGGCCTTGGCCACCTGGGGCCGCAGGTCACGGGCTGCCTCCAGCTCGTACTGGTGCTTGGCAGTGCGCGTCACCCGGGTGACAGCGTCCAGCGCCTTCAAGGCACCCTCGATGGCCCCGTCGGGGCCCTGTGCTTCCACGCGAATGCGGTATCCGCCGCCGAGCACCTTGCGGGCCAGCTCGGCCACGGTGCCCTCCAGCACCATGCGCCCCTTGCGGAAGAGGCCCACCCGGTCACAGACGGCCTGCACCTGGTGGAGCAGGTGGGAGGAGAGCAGGATGGTAATGCCCTGCTCCTTCAGGTGGCGGATGATCTCCAGAAACTCGCGCGCCCCTTGGGGGTCGAGCCCCTGGGTGGGCTCGTCCATGATGATCAGGCGGGGGCGCTTGATCATCACCTCGGCCACGCCCAGCCGCTGGCGCATGCCGCGCGAGAAGGTGGCCACCCGGTGGTCGGCCACATCGGCCAGGCCCATCTGCTCCAGGGCCTCGTCGATGCGGCGGTAGGCCTCGTCGCGCGGCAGGCCGTTGAGCTTGGCGATGTAGATCAGGTTCTCGCGGGCGGTCAGCTCGTCGTAGAAGCCCACCTGGTCGGGCAAGTAGCCCACGCGGGCCTTCACGCTGAGGGGCCGACGTGCTGGGTCCAGCCCCAGCACGCGCACCGTGCCCGACGTGGGCTCTGTCAGCCCCAACAACATCAGGATCGTTGTCGTCTTGCCCGAGCCGTTGGGCCCCAGCAGGCCGAAGACTTCACCCTCCCGCACGCGCAGGGTGAGGTTGTCCACGGCCGTCACGTCGCCGTACCGTTTGGTCAGCTTGCGGGTCTCGATCACCAGCGCGCTCATGGCGCCCTCCTCTCGGCCTAGCGCCGGCCGAAGCGCATCACAGCTAGGCCCACCACGCCCACGGCCACGGCGATCAGGACGATGCCCACCACGCCCCACAGGGTGGAGGTCAACACCGTAATGCGCAGGTCCACCGACTCCGTGGACCCCTGCTCGGGCCGGGCCCGCACG
>JALSKA010000024.1 GCA_026989095.1 Ardenticatenaceae bacterium | reverse complement strand
CTTGGGAGAGTCTCCCAAAGGCCGACAGTTGTTGCGCGAGGGGCTGCAAATGGCCCGTGAAATGGGCGAACGAACCGAGATGGCCTTTGCCCTCAACAGCTTGGGCATCCTGGCTGGCATGCACGGCGACTACGCGGAGGAGGTCGAGTTTTTCCGCGAAAGCCTGAGCCTGTACAGGGCCTTGGGCGACCGGCGCCGTGTGGCCGTCTTGCTCAACAACTTGGCCATTGCCCACCGCCTCATGGGCGCCTATGACGAGGCGGAGCGGCTGAGCCGGGAGAGCCTGGCCTTGAGCCGGACCATGGGCAACCGCCGGGGCATGGCCCGCGCGCTCCAACACTTGGCCCTGGTGGCCCACGTGCAAGGCGCCTACCCGGAAGCCGAGCGGTATTACCGGGAAAGCCTCGAGCTCTTCCGGGAGATCGGCGACCGATGGGGAATAGCTTTGACGCTGGGCAACTTAGGCGATCTGGCCTATCGCCGTGGCGAGTACGCCGCCGCGGAGACTGTGCTCGAGGAAAGCCTCACACTGCGCCGGGAGATGAACGACCGGTGGGGCACCGTGTTAGCCCTCAACACCTTGGGGGGCGTCGCCCGTGCCCGAGGAGACCTCCAAAAGGCCGAACGCTGCTTCCGCAGCGCCCTTCACGAGAGCCTGGCTCTCCGCTCGGAGACCATGGTCATGGAGGTCTTCGTCGAATGGGCTCAGCTCCTCATGGCCCAGGGCAACGCCCAACAGGCCGTGGAGATGCTGGCGCTCGTGGCCCATCACCCGGCCACCGAGGAGTGGACGCGCGACATGGCAGAGCACCTGCTGGAGGAGGTGAGCGCTGCTCTCCCGCCGGACGTGGCCGCCGATGCCCGGCGACGGGGCCGGGCGCGTTCGCCCGAACAGGCAGTGGCCGCGCTGACGCCGTGAGGCGGGAGGGGCGGGGGCCGGGCGCCCACCCCACCGGCCCGGGTGGCCGGCGGGGCGGGCTCGGGGGAGGAGGACGTGGAGGAGAGGACTAGTTGACACCCGAGAGCACGTTACCGCACGCCTCGCAAATCACGGCTTGGGCCTGCTGCGCGCGGCGACAGAGGGGACAGACTTGGTAGACATCGGCCGGCTCGTAAAGCCGTTGCCACCGGCCGTTGGCCGATGGAATGAGGCGAGTGCGGTAATCGGAGCGGCGCTGCATGGCTGCCGCCACGAACTGGCGAACCGTGGTCTGGTGGACTGGCCGGTGGCGTCGGACGGCTCGGGTCACATCGTCAACTGTGAAGGCGTGGCGCTGTTGCACGAAGACGAACAACTCCCGCAAAATGAGAACGCCCAACGGCTCGCGGTCTGGATGGCCTTGTGTCCGGTCCATGTATCTTCTGCCTCCTCCTCGTTTTCCTTCTCCCTCATCGCCGTCGTCGCGTTGACCATCACCCATATAAACGAATAACGCTTCCCTCTCTGGGCACGTTTTTGGTGTGCTTTTGGCGCGTCCTCCCGTGGGGGAACTCCTCCCACCGGGAGGAGGAAGTAGGTGAACGCCCGGCACAGCTTGACAAAGGGAAATGGGCTTACGGGACCGAAAGGGCTGCCCGCTCTACGGCGTCCCAGAAGGAGGGATCGCGGCGGAAGTGGAGCGCGTGGGCGGGGACTTGGTCGGCGAGAGCGGCACAGCGCCCCAGCAGCGCGGCGCCCCGCCCACGATCGGCACAGATTACGGGCGCGTTGGCGGCCAACTCGGCCACGGCCTGGGCCGGTGCCAAGGGAATGGCGACCACATCGCGGCTCTGCACGAGGCGGAAGAGCCCTGCCACTCGGGCGGAGCCCGGCCTGAACTCCTCCCGGCCAGGAGGTGAGGAGAAGGGGGTGGCGTAGGCCCTCCACCCTCCACCCTCCGGCCGCACGACCACGAGATCGTCGTTGAGCACCCTGTCGCCGGGGCTGGCGAAGCTGGTCACCGTGGTTTTGCCGCTGCCCGAAGGCCCGAGGAAGAGATAGGCCCGCCCGCCCCGCACCACACCGGCGGCGTGGAGGAGCAGGCCGCCGGCCTCGAAGGCCACCAGGGCGCAGGCAGCGCGCAGGAAATATTCCGCGTAGGCCACAGCACAAGAGGTGTTGAGCACCAGACGGCCTGTCTTCCTCCCGGCGTCCACCCATCCCTCGACGACGCCCGGCCCAGCCAAGCGGAGCCGGCCACGCTCGAACGTGAAGGCCGGCTCCAGCGGGGCGTGTGGCACAATGGGCGTCTCGACGACGAGCTCGGCGTGGAGGTGGGGTGGTTGCGGCTCGGACGAGAGAAAGGCGCGGTAGAGGTGTGCCAGCCGGCGCTCCAAGTCGGCATCGGCACAGCGGAGCTGAAAGTAGAGCTCGCCGACGGCGAGGCAGATGTCGCCCGGGCTGCGCCGGCTCATTCCTGTAGCCCTGCCTCCCCGGCGCGGAGACGACGCCACACGAAAGCGCCGATCACCAGGGCCTCGGCTACCAGCGCCCCCCCGACGGCGCGCGTGAACGTGGAGCTTCCCGAGGCGCGCACGCTGATGCGCCCCACGCGCGAGCGCGTGCCGTCGTTTTCCACTTCTTCTAACTCGTAGAAGTACGTGCGCCCTGGGCTGACGGTGGTATCCGTGTACACATACGTGCCCCCGGTCAGGGGCGACGTGCTCGCCGGGATGAGCTCCGCGTTCACCTGTTGCGTGAAGGGGCCGTCGGGGCTCGTGCTGCGGTAAAGGTTGAAGCCGGCGGTGTTGACCTCCGTGGCCGTCTCCCACCGGATGACGGCCACCGGCTTCGGGGCCGCCGGGCCCACAGCGAGGAGCATGGTCAAGCCCACGAGCGCCATGGCGGCGCAGAGAAAAAGAGCAGCCCCGAGGAGCGCTTTGCTCTGAGCTCCCATTCTTCACTCCTCCGCCTGCTTGCTCATGGAGGGCTCCTCTCGGCACGCCGGGGCGTTTGGTTCCTCCTCATGAAAGGCCCAGCACCCCCTTGGCCCGTTTCACCACGTGCTCCACGGTGAAGCCGAACTTCTCCATCAGCACCGTGTAGGGGGCTGAGGCCCCGAAGCGGTCGATGCCGATCACCTCGCCGAGCTCCCCCACCCAGCGCTCCCACCCGAGGGTGGCGCCGGCCTCGACGGCCAGGCGTGCCTTCACTGTCGGCGGCAGCACGCTGTGGCGGTAGGACTGCTCCTGCTCGGCGAAGAGCTCCCACGAGGGCATGCTCACCAGGCGCACGGCGACGCCCTCCTCGGCCAGCCGCTCGTAGGCGGCCGCGGCCAGGGGGACTTCGGAGCCGGTGGCGATGAGGATGAGCTCGGGCTGGCCGGGCCGGCTGTCGGCCAGCACGTAGGCGCCGCGGCGCAGGCCGTCGGCCGGGGCGTAGCGGGAGCGGTCCAGGGTTCTCACCTTCTGGCGGCTCAACACCAGGGCCACGGGCCGGCCCTCGAGCGTGAGGGCCACGCGCCACGCCTCCACCACCTCGTTGGCGTCGCCTGGCCGGATGACAACGATGTTGGGCATGGCCCGCAGGCTGGCCAAATGTTCCACCGGCTGGTGTGTGGGGCCGTCTTCGCCCAACCAGACGCTGTCGTGGGTGAAGACGTAAATGACGTGGAGGTGGGAGAGGGCGGCCAAACGGATGGCCGGCCGCATGTAGTCGCTGAAGACGAGGAAGGTGCCACCGTAGGGCCGCAGGCCGCCGTGGTAGGCCATGCCGTTCAGGATGGCGCCCATGGCGTGCTCCCGCACGCCGAAGTGCAAGTAGCGGCCGGCGTACTCGTCGCGCCGGAAGAGCGTGGCCCCCTTGAACTTCGTCTTGTTGGAGGGGGTCAAGTCGGCCGATCCGCCGATGAGATTGCGGACGCGGGGGGCTATGGCGTCGAGCACTTTGCCGCTGGCCGCCCGTGTGGCCACCTCCGCGCCCGCCTCGAAGGCGGGCAGGTCGGCGTCCCACCCCTCGGGAAGCTCGCCGGTCCAGAACTGCGCCCACAGGCGGGCTTCTTCCCGGTACTCCTCGGCGTAGCGGGCGAAGAGGTGGCGCCACTCCTCCTCCCACTGTGCGCCCCGCTCGACGGCCCGGCCCATGTGGGTGGCGACCTCCTCGGGCACGTGGAAGCGGGGCTCCTCTGGCCAGCCCAGGTTGCGCTTGGTGAGCCGCACCTCCTCCTCGCCCAAGGGCTCGCCGTGGGCGGCGGCCGTGTCCTGCTTGTGGGGGCTGCCGTAGCCGATGTGGGTGCGCACAATGATGAGCGAGGGGCGGTCGAGCACCTGCCGGGCCTCGGCAATGGCCTGCTCGATGGCCTCCAAGTCGTTGCCGTCGGCCACGCGCAACACGTGCCACCCGTAGGCGTGGAAGCGCATGGCCACGTCCTCGGTGAACGTGAGGTTCGTGCTGCCGTCGATGGAAATGTCGTTGTCGTCGTAGAGGTAGATCAGCCGGCCCAGCCCCAAGTGGCCGGCCAACGAGGCCGCCTCGGAGGCGATGCCTTCCATGAGGTCGCCGTCGGAGACGATGCCGTAGGTGTAATGGTCCACGATGTCGTAGCCGGGGCGGTTGAAGATGGCGGCCAAGTGGCGCTCCGCAATGGCCATGCCGACGCCGTTGGCGAACCCTTGGCCCAGGGGACCGGTTGTGGTCTCGGTGCCCGGGGCCACGCGGTACTCGGGGTGGCCGGGCGTCTTGCTACCCCACTGTCGAAAGCGGCGGAGCTCGTCGAGGGGGAGGTCGTAGCCGGTCAGGTGGAGCAGGGCGTAGAGGAGCATGGAGCCGTGGCCGGCCGAGAGCACAAAGCGGTCCCGGTTGGGCCACTCGGGGTTGCGGGGGTTGTGTCTGAGAAAGCGCGTCCAGAGCACGTAGGCCATGGGCGCGGCCCCCATCGGCATTCCCGGGTGACCGCTGTTGGCCTGTTGGACGGCATCAACGGCCAGGAAGCGGATGGTGTTGACAGCCAGTTGGTCGAGTTCCGTGTAAGACATGGTCCGTTCTCCTGCACGTGGTGCTGTTGTGAGCGGCGTGTGTGGTGGGGGAGTGGTGACTTGGCTCGGTTGAGGCCGGCCGTCGGCCGGCCCGACGGCTATTGTACTCCCTCGGGACAATTCGGTCAACACGCTCACGCGCGGGCTGTGCTCGGAATTTCTCTCCCGGCCCTTTGGGGCTATACTATTCCCGCCCGCGGCGGGCACGTCACCCTGTGGACGACACTGTGTGTGGAGGTCATCATGGTCACCTACAGCGACACGTTGAGCCGGTATGTCACGGAACTCTTCGCCGAAGAGGACGAGGCGCTCCGGCGGGTGCGCCGGCGCATGGCCGAGCACGGCTTGCCCACCATCCACATCAAGCCGGAGGAGGGGCGGTTCCTCCAAGTGCTGGCGCGCGCCTGCGGGGCGCGGCGGGCCGTGGAGGTGGGCACATTGGGGGGCTACAGCGCCATCTGGATCGCGCGCGGCCTGCTGCCTGACGGCGTGCTCTACACCGTGGAACGGAACCCTGACTATGCTCGCCTGGCCCGCGAGCACGTGGCCGCGGCCAAGGTGCCCGCGCGCGTGGACGTGGTGGAAGGCGACGCCCGGCACGTGTTGCGTGAGCTGGCCGGCCAAGCTCCTTTTGACTTCGTGTTCATCGACGCGGAGAAGGGCGACTACCGCTTCTACTACGAGTGGGCCGTGGACCACTTGCGCGTGGGCGGTGTCGTGGCAGCCCACAACGCTTTTGCGCACGGCCGTGTGGTGGCTGGCGACGACGAAACGGCCCGTCTCGTGCGGGAGTTCAACGCCCACGTGGCCGCGGACAGGCGCGTGTTGAGCACCGTCTTCCCCGCCGGCGACGGCATGGTGGTGGCCGTCAAAGTGGCCGACGGCCAGGCGTAGGGCTGTTTCAAGCTGTCGGCGGGGCGTCTCCGGCGGCTTCTGCGGCGAGAGCGATGGCACCCAACACGCCCGCTCGCCCGCCCAAGCGCGGGGGGACCAGGTAATCCTCCACCTGGTGTCCTAGGGCCGGCAGGTCCAAGTAGCCGTTGAGGGCCCGCGCAAAGGCA
>JALSKA010000023.1 GCA_026989095.1 Ardenticatenaceae bacterium | reverse complement strand
TTCATTTGGGAGGTGAGCCTGGGGCCGAGGTTGGAGCTGGCCGTGCGCGTCTTCGGGCTCATCCCGGCCCACTTCTGGACGAGTTCGGGCTTGGACCGCTGGGTGCCGCTCTTCACGAGCATGTTCTTGCACGGGGGCATCTGGCACCTGACCAGCAACATGCTGGCCCTGTGGATCTTCGGCGACAACGTGGAGGACCGCATGGGCCACGCGCGGTATTTGGTCTTCTACCTGCTCAGCGGCGTCTTTGCCGGCGTCACCCACGCCTTTTTCAACCCGGAGAGCCTGGTGCCCACGGTGGGCGCCAGCGGCGCCATATCCGGCGTGTTGGCCGCCTACTTCGTGCTCTACCCGAGGGCGTCCGTCTACACGCTGATCCCGATCTTCCTCTTCTGGGTGGAGGTGGTGCGGGTGCCGGCCTTCATCTACTTGGGCATCTGGTTCTTGTCCCAGCTCATGAACGGCGCCTTTGCCCTGGCTGCCAGCACCGTCCAGTCGATGGGGGGCGTGGCCTGGTGGGCCCACGTGGGCGGGTTCGTGGCCGGCCTCGTGTTGGTCTGGTTCTTCCGCCGGCCCGAGCCCAGGCGGTACGTGGACGAGTATTGGCCGTGGTAGACATAAGGAGGGCATATGGACTTCTTCTCGATCCTGTGGCTGTTCATCATCCTGTCATCGTTGCAGCCGTTGATTCGCCAGCGCATCTTGCTCATGCAGCGCCTCTCCAAGATGCGCGAGCTGGAGCAGAGGCGCGGCAGCCGCGTGATCGCCATGATTCACCGCCAGGAGGCCATTAGCTTCTTGGGCATTCCCTTCGCGCGCTACATCGACATCGACGACAGCGAACAGGTGTTGCGGGCCATCAAGCTCACGGACGACAACGTGCCCATCGACTTTATCCTGCACACGCCGGGCGGGCTGGTCCTGGCGGCCGAGCAGATCGCCATGGCCCTCAAGAAGCACCCGGCCAAGGTGACCGTCTTCGTGCCCCACTACGCCATGTCCGGGGGGACGCTCATCGCCATGGCCGCGGACGAAATCGTCATGGACGAGAACGCCGTGTTGGGGCCGGTGGACCCACAACTGGGCCAATACCCGGCCGCCAGCATCCTCAAGGTGGTGGAGACGAAGCCCGTGGCCGAGGTGGACGACCAGACGCTCATCATGGCCGATGTGGCCCGCAAGGCGATCCAACAGGTGACCCGCACTGTGGAGACGATCTTGAGCGACAAGATGCCGGCCGAGAAAGCCCGCCAGGTGGCCATCAAGATGGCCACCGGCACGTGGACGCACGACTATCCCATCATGGTGGACGAGGCCCGCGAGTTGGGCCTGCCCATCTCGACCGACATGCCCAAAGAGGTGTACGAGCTCATGGCGCTCTACCCGCAACCGCAACAGCAGCGCCCGTCGGTCCAGTACATTCCAACGCCCTACGGCCCGCCCCGAGAGCGGGGCAACCACCGCGGCCGGCCGGGGGCGTGACCAACGGAGGTGAGTGATGAACCTGAATGAATTTACCGAAAAGGCCCAGGAGGCCCTCCTGAACGCCCAGTCCATGGCCCAGGAGTACGGCCATCCTGAAATTCAACCCGAACACCTGCTCGACGCCCTGCTCCGGCAGGATGAGGGCATCGTGCCGCGCATTCTCCAGCGGCTCCACATCGACGTGGCCCGCCTGCGAGAGGAGGTGCGCCACACGCTGGAGAACATGCCCCGCGTCAGCGGCGCCGCGGCTCAGCCCTACGTGAGCCAGCGCCTGCGCCGCGTGCTCGAGCAGGCCCAGCAGGTGCAGCGCACCTTCCACGACGACTACCTGAGCACCGAGCACCTGTTCATCGGCCTGATTCGCGCGGCCGGCGGCGCCACCGACCGCATGTTGCGACAGCACGGCGTGGACGAGAACGCCGTCATGGCCGCCCTGCAGCACATCCGTGGCTCCCAGCGGGTGACGACCCAGACGCCCGAGGCCACGTATGAGGCCCTCAAGCAGTACGGCCGCGACCTGACGGAGCTGGCTCGCCAGGGGAAGCTCGACCCAGTCATCGGCCGTGACGAGGAAATTCGCCGGGTGATCCAAATCCTGAGCCGGCGCACCAAGAACAACCCGGTGCTCATCGGCGACCCCGGCGTGGGTAAGACGGCCATCGTCGAGGGCTTGGCCCAGCGCATCGTGCGGGGCGACGTGCCCGAGTCCTTGCGCAACAAGCGCATCGTCCAGCTCGACATCGGCGCGCTCCTGGCCGGGGCCAAGTACCGGGGCGAGTTCGAGGAGCGCCTCAAGGCTGTGCTCAAGGAGGTGGAGGAGTCCCAGGGGGAGATCATCCTCTTCATCGACGAGCTCCACACGGTGGTGGGGGCTGGCGCGGCCCAAGGGGCCGTGGACGCGGCCAACATGCTCAAGCCCATGCTGGCCCGCGGCGAGCTGCGCGTCATCGGCGCCACGACCTTGGACGAGTACCGCCAGTACATCGAGAAGGACGCGGCCCTCGAGCGCCGCTTCCAGCCCGTCTACGTGGGCGAGCCCTCTGTGGAGGACACCATCTCCATCCTGCGCGGCCTGAAGGAGCGCTACGAGGCCCACCACGGCGTGCGCATCACCGACCCGGCCGTCATCGCCGCGGCCACGCTCTCGGACCGCTACATCAGCGACCGCTTCTTGCCCGACAAGGCCATCGACCTGCTCGACGAGGCGGCCAGCCGGCTCAAGATGGAGATCACCAGCAAGCCGGCCGAGCTCGACGAGCTGGACCGGCGCGTCATGCAGCTTGAAATCGAGCGCGAGGCCCTCAAGCAGGAACGGGACCCCGCCTCCAAGGAGCGCCTGCAGAGGCTGGAGAAGGAGCTGGCCGGCCTGCGCGAGCAGCGCAACGCGCTGGCCGCCCGCTGGGAGGCCGAACGGGGGGTGATCGAGGAGATCCAGCGGATCAAGCAGCAGATCGAGGAGACCAAGATCGCCGTCGAACAGGCGGAACGCCGCGCTGACTTGGAGGAGGCGGCCCGCCTGCGCTACGGCCGGATGAGGGAGCTGGAGCAGCAACTGGCCGAGAAGGAGCAGCAGTTGGCCGAGCTCCAGAAAGAAGGCGCCCTCCTGCGCGAGGAGGTCACGCCCGAGGAGATCGCCGAGGTGGTCTCCTCGTGGACGGGCATTCCCGTGAGCAAGCTCATGGAGGGCGAGGTGGAGAAACTCCTCCACCTGGAGGAGCGCCTCCACGAGCGCATCGTGGACCAGGAGGAGGCCGTCCAGGCCGTGGCCAACGCCGTGCGCCGCGCTCGCGCCGGGCTCAAGGACCCCAACCGGCCCATTGGCTCCTTCCTCTTCCTGGGGCCCACCGGCGTGGGCAAGACGGAGCTGGCCCGCGCCCTGGCCGAGGTGCTCTTCGACGACGAGGACGCCATGGTCCGCATCGACATGAGCGAGTACCAGGAGCGGCACACCGTGGCCCGCCTCATCGGCGCGCCGCCCGGGTACGTGGGCTACGAGGAGGGCGGGCAGCTCACCGAGGCCGTGCGCCGGCGGCCCTACAGCGTGATCCTCTTCGACGAGATCGAGAAGGCCCACCCCGAGGTCTTCAACGTGTTGCTCCAGGTGCTCGACGACGGCCGGCTCACCGACGGCCACGGTCGCACTGTGGACTTCAAGAACACCATCATCATCATGACTTCCAACTTGGGCAGCCACTACATCCAGGAGCTGGTCAACGACGAGGAGCGCATGCGCGAGGCCGTCTGGGAGGTGCTCCGCCAGCACTTCCGGCCCGAGTTCCTCAACCGCGTGGACGAGGTGGTCATCTTCCGGCCGCTGACGAAAGAGCACTTGGTGCAGATCGTGGACATCCAGATGCGCCGGCTGGGCCGGCTGTTGGCCGAACGGCGCATCCGGCTCCACCTGACCGATCGGGCCAAGGAGCGCCTGGCCTCCGAGGGGTTCGACCCCGTCTACGGCGCGCGCCCGTTGCGCCGCGTCATCCAGCGGCGCGTGCAGGACAAGCTGGCCCAAGCCATCCTGGAAGGGCGCGTGCGCGAGGGGGACACGGTGGAGGTGGACTACGACCCCGAGGCCGACGAGTTCACCTTCCGCCGGATCGCCTCCGAGGAGGCCGAGCCGGCCACGGTGATGCCGTAATGTCCCGGTGAAGGGGGCGAAAGAAGACCTTTCTTGCCCATCCTTCCGACCTGGCCTATACTTGTACCGGGGGGTGCCACGCCCCCCGGTACACCGGTCGCTCTGCCCGGGGTGCCTCGGACGGCGGCGAGAGATGTGCTGCCTTGCCGGCCTTGAGCGGGGTGGAGCGGCCTGAGCACCAACCACATATCATCAAAGGCGATCTCAAGGAGCGACCATTGCAGGCACTGATCCTGGCCGGTGGACAGGGAACACGCCTCCGCCCGCTGACCAACCTCTACCCCAAGCCACTCCTCTACTTGCCAGGAGGCCGGTTGATCGACTACCTCCTGGCCCAGCTCCGCAAGACGGGCATCCACGACATTGGCATCGTGGTCCACTACGGGGCCGACCAAGTGCTCGACTACATTGCGGCCGAATACGGCCCCGACGCGGTGACGCCGATTTTCCAGGAGCCACCCTACACCCTCGTTGGCGCCTTGGCCAGCGCGAGGAGATGGGTCCACAGCCCGACCTTAGTCCTTCACGGGGACAACTACTTCAGCTTTCCGCTGCGCCGTTTCGTGCAGCTCGCCGTTCCCGAAGTGGCCACTTTCCTGGCAGATGCCCCGCCCAATTGGGGCCAGCAACCCAACGCGATCGCCACAGGCGCTTACATCCTGCCGCCCTACGCCTTCCGCGTGGCCGGCGAGGTGGCCGAGGCGGACGACTTGGCCGACCTCGTGGCCGAACTGCGCCGGCGGGCCTTCCCCACCTTCTCCTTGCCGGCGCCCGGGTGGCGCTGTAACATCAACCACCCGGCCGACCTGCTCGAGGCCAACCGGTACCTGCTGGACCGCTGGCCGAACGTGGAGCACCCGCCGGCGTGGGCCAACTTGGGCTACAACCCCTTCACCTTCTCGTGGGTGGCGCCGGACGCCCGCGTGGAGGAGAGTGACATCGGGTTCCACGTCACCGTGGGCCGAGGGGCCACTGTGCGCGGGTGCCGGCTTCAGAACAGCCTCGTCTTCCCGGGCGTCGAGCTCGAGGGCGTGGAAGGGGAAAACTTGATCCTGGTGGACACGCCCGATGAGCTCATCACCGTCTACGTCTCCGACGCGCCCGTGGCGGAGACGCGGGGGTGAGGGGGGGTAATGCATAAACGAACTGCTCCTTGTCGGCTAGGGAAGGCAGAGACGCTTTAGCGTGGAGCCACATCCCGACAAAGGCCTGTCTTTAACCTTTGGGAAAAGGGGCATCTTGCTGTGCTTGGAGCACCTTTTCTCATCATCGGTTCACCAAAGGCAAGTAAACTGCGTGCTCAGAGCTCGTACACTCTCCCGATCCCGCAACAATGCTGGCACTGCTTATTGCACTCCAGATACCACCTTGGTTACGTGCCTGTACGTTGACATAGTAGGTCTGGCCTGCATTCAACGTGAGGTGTGTTCGAGTCACCTCTGTGGAAGTTGTTACAGTCCAGTTAATTATTTCGCTGCCCCCACGTGAGAGCCCGATGGCATAGCGGTAGCGGTCGATGGGGCTTTCGGGGTCGTTGGCCTGCCAGCGAGCTGAGAGCTGATCTGGCGTGTTGGCTGCACAGGCGACCACACGAGGAGGGGGTGGGGCTGTTGTGTCGTTGATGGAACCGGCATAATCTACGGTAAACGTGAAGACGGCACTGGGTGCTATTGACGTCTTTCACTCCTCCAATATTATATTGACTCCACTGCAAAAACTGCACCTTACCAAACGAAAAGACCCGCCCAAGTCGAGGCCCGCTGGGGCTGAAAGGTCGTCAAGGCGTGTCCGAGGCGACGCACAAAAGAAAACAGGCCCTCTTCCTGCCCCTGGTTTTCCCTCCTCGCTTCCCTTTCTCGCCCTGGCTGCGCTTCTTTGGGCCTGTATCCGGCCTGGATGGCGCGGTGCAGCCGCCGGAT
>JALSKA010000022.1 GCA_026989095.1 Ardenticatenaceae bacterium | reverse complement strand
TCGGCCTAGCGCCGGCCGAAGCGCATCACAGCCAGGCCCACCACGCCCACGGCCACGGCGATCAGGACGATGCCCACCACGCCCCACAGGGTGGAGGTCAACACCGTAATGCGCAGGTCCACCGACTCCGTGGACCCCTGCTCGGGCCGGGCCCGCACGGTGAGCATGTAATCGCCGGCGATGGCCTTCTCGGCCGGCTTGATCTTCACCGTCACCTCAAGCTGCTGGCCGGCCGGCAGCTCGGGAATCCGCGGCGGGTCGAACTCCACCGACCACCCCGAGGGCTGGGAAGCGCTCAGCTCCACGCCCAACGCGGGGGCCGTGCCGTTGTTCTGCACCACGATCTTCATGGGCGTCTCCTGGCCGGCGTAGGCGTTCCCGGAGAGCCGGCCGTCGGGCGTGGTGATGCGCAACTCGGGCTGGCCGGTGATCTCCGCCACCAGGTCGATGGTGGCCTCCACGTCGCCGCCCACGGCCCGCACGGTGATGGGGTAGGTGCCCGCCTCCACGTCGGGGAAAGGGCGCACTTCGATGCTGATGCTCTTGGACTGGTTGGCCTCAAGGGGCAGGCCCGTGATCTCCTGGCCCACCGACTTGAAGGTCACCAGGAAGCCCTCGGGCGCCTCGGCGAAGAGGTTGACCGTCAGGTCCTCGTCGCCCTCGTTGCGCAGCGTGCCCGAGTAGCGGAAGGTGGACGTGGGCGTGCCCCGCAGCGTGGGCAGGTCCACGTCGAAGGCGAGGGAAGAGGGCGTCTTGTCCTGCACCACCACCTCCAGCTCCAGCGCCGAGCTGAGCCGGCCGGCCGTCGCCACCACGCTGAAGGTGTAGGTGCCCGGCTCCACGTTCTCCGGGGGCTCCACACGTAAGGTGACCGACGGCGAGGAATCGGCCTCGGGGTCGATGTAGACGGCGTTGATGATGCGGCCGCCGCCCCGGAACACGGCCGTCCACCCCTCGGGCACGCCCTCGGCGCGCAACTGCACGGCCTGGGGCGCGTTGCCGCTCAGGTCGAACTTGAGGTCAAAGTCCACCTGCTGGCCGATTTCCACCACTTGGGACGGGTAGCGGGTGAAGACCACCAGCGCCGGCGCTACGGTCTGGAGCTGATCCCCCTGAGCCTGCACCGGCGATCCCCACGGGCCCAACATGACGACGCTGAGGAGAGTGAGCGTGATCAGCAGGCGTACATGTCGCATAGACCTCCCTCCTTGTTTCTGAAGATTCATGCGTTTTCCCGGTGAGGGTGGAAACAGGCAAGCGAAAAGCACCCGAACGCCTTCGAGTGCCTTGTAGGACGAGCACATGGGTTGCCCAGGCAAAGGAGCCACGAACCGGCGCAAATTATAGTGTGGAGGCCGAAAAGTGCAAAAGCCATCGGTCCCCTTGGGGGGATGCGGCCGGCCCATGGGGCGGGGCGTTGGAAACTGGACGTGTGCGCCTTTTGACTACAATACAAAGGAGTAATCGGAGAACGGACACCACACCGAACCAGAGGAGTCAACGATGAGCTATCGTGTCTGCTGGCAGTGGACGTTGGCCGCGTCTCCACAGCAACTGTGGCCGTACATCAGCGATACGGACCGCTTCAACGCCCTGCTCGGCATGTCGCCGGTGGAGTTCGTGGACGGGGGAGAGGTGCAAGCGCCTTTCCACCTGGTGCGCTCGGCTCTTCACGGGCAGACCGTGGTCTGGGAAGAGCCCCCCTTTGAGTGGGTGGCGCCCCTCTGGTTTCGCGTTCGGCGGCGTTTCCGGCGCGGGCCGTTGGCCTGGCTGGAGATGGCCGTCACGCTGGACCCCCTGCCCGAAGGGGGCACGCGGCTCACCTATGAGTTGCGGGCCGAGCCGGCCAACCTGATGGGCCGGATGGCCCTGCCCCTGCTCTTCGGCCGCGCCCATCGCCGGCGCGTCGAACAGGCCCTCCGCCGGCTTGACGAGTGGGCCTGTGGCCGCGATCCCGGCCGGCCGGACCGCCTTCCCCTGCCCACCGTCACCTCCGTGCGCAGCGAGAGCCTGCTGGCCGAACAGGAGTCCCGCCTGTGCGCCCAAGGGTTCGACGCTCAGCTCGTGAGGCGGCTGGTGGAGCACGTCCGTTCGGCCCCCGATGACCAAGTGGGCCGCATGCATCCCCTGGCCCTGGCTCGAATGTGGCAGACCGATCCCGACGAGACGGTCCGCCTCTTCTTCCACGCCTCGCGCACGGGCCTGTTGGAGATCCAGTGGGACCTCATCTGCCCGGCCTGCCACGGCACAGCTCACTCGGTGGAGCACCTGGAACAACTCGAGGAGCGCGGGCGGTGTGAGTACTGCCGAATCGCCTATGAGGTGGACTTCGAGCACAACGTTCAAGTGACCTTTCGCCCCCACCCGACCATCCGGCCCGCTGAGGTGCCCTTCTACTGCATTGGTGGGCCGCGCAACACGCCCCACATTATGGCCCAACAGTGGCTTCAGCCCGGGGAGACCAAAACCATTCGCCTGGAGTTGCCGGCCGGCCTCTATCGCCTGCGCTGGTCCACCCATCCCCATTGGCATGAGGACCGGCATGCCTTCGGCGAGTGGGCGGAGCGCCACCCCTGGCAGGCGCGTCTCCTGGTCTCGCAGGACGGGTCTTCCGACCAGGCGGAGGCGGTGTTGGGAGAGGCTCTCGAGCCGGCTGAGCTCGCCGTGCGCGCGGGGGCCGTCACGTTGCGGGTGACCAACAGCACGGCCCAGGAGCACTTGGTGAGCCTGGAGCGGGTGGGGTGGTCCGACGACGTGCTGACGGCGGCCCGTGTGCTCACCCTGCACCCCTTCCGTCTCCTCTTCCCCTTCGAGGCGCTGCGCAAGGGGCTCCACATCCGCGTCTCGTCGGTCACCCTGCTCTTCACCGACCTGCGCGGCTCGACGGCCTTCTACCGCCGCGCGGGCGACGGCCCGGCCTTCGACCGCGTCTCGGCCCACTTCGACATCTTGCGCCGCCACATCGAGGGTGCCGGGGGCACAATCGTCAAGACGATCGGGGATGCCGTGATGGCCGCCTTCCCCTCGCCCCACGAGGGCGTGCGGGCCGTCGCCGGCATCCTGCGCGACATCGAAGCCTACAACAGGGACGCGGCCGACTGGCCGCTCCTTCTGCGCCTGGGCCTCAACAGCGGGCCGGCCCTGGTGGTGACGCTCAACGGACAGCTCGACTACTTCGGCAGCACGGTCAACCTGGCGGCCAAACTCGAACGGGCCAGCCGGGGGAACGAGCTGGTGATGCTGCGCTCCCTGGCCGATGCCCTGGGGCCGGCCCTGGAGGAGTTCGTGGCCGAGGATGACATCGTCTCCATCCCCGGCGAGGAGCAACCCTACCCCATTGTGCGCCTCACGCTGAAGCGGGACGAGCGTTCCCAGAAGCCCGGGGAGAACGTCCAGGTACTCTCCCATTGACTTGCTCCCTCTTCTGTTCGGGTCTACAATATCTCCACCACACCGCGGAGCTCCAATGTCCCGAAGGGAGGAAGGAGAAAAACGGTGACTGCCCTTGGCCCGGCGCGCACCCTGAAGGAGGCGTACCGCTTCTGTGATCCCATGCGGCCCCTGAACGACCCCGAGTGGCAGGCGGCCTTCTACGTGGAGCGCTCGCCCGACAGCCGCATCGACACGCTCCAGGCCTCGCTCGAGCTGGACGACGCCGAAGACGACAAGACGATCGTCTCCAGCCAAGTGGGCGTGGGCGAGACGACAGAGCTCTACCGCCTGGCCCAAGCGCTGGAAGAGACGCACGAGATCATCTTCTTCGACGTGGTCGCAAGCCTGAACTTGGGCGACATTCACTACACCGACCTCCTCGTACAACTGGGGCTCACCGTGTATCAGGCAGCCCGCCGGCGGGGCATCCCGGCAGATGAGTCACAAGCCGAGGGGCTGCGCTTTTGGTATGAACAACATGAGTTGATCGAGGCCGGTGCCTGGCAATTGGAGAGCGGAGCCGAGATCGACCTTGCTCTGGTGCGCTTCACGGCCCGGCTGAGCGAGGAGAAGCCCTTCCGGCACCAGGTGCGCGCGACCGCCGAGGCCCACCTCTCCGACCTGCTGGAGCGCCTCAACGGCCTGCTGGAACACCTGCGCGCCCGTTTCGGCCGGCGCCTGCTGGTCATCGTGGACGGGCTCGACAAAGTGTTCGACTTGGAGCTCGCGGCCAAGCTCCTGCTCCACGGCGCCAACGCCCTCCTGGCGCCCACCTGCCGCATGATCTACACGGTTCCCTTCCCCCTCTTCTACAGCGACGACTTCCAGCAGGTGCGCCACCAATTTCACCGCACCTACTTGCTCCCCTGCGTGAAAGTTCGGGAGCAGGATGGGGCACCCTACAGGCCGGGGCGTGACATGTTGACCAACGTCGTCCGCCGCCGGGTGCACTCGGAGTTGATCACAGACCGGGCGCTGCACGACCTCGTCGAGGGCTCAGGCGGCATCGTGCGGGAGCTCCTGCGCCTGGCGCGTCTTAGCATCGTGGCCGCCCGTCAGCGCGGGGCCACGCGCGTGGAACGCCAGGACGTGCGCTGGGCGCGGCGGGAGGTGCGCAGCACGTACCGCCGGCTGCTCACCGTGGAAGACTACCCCCACCTCTGGCAGGTCGTGGAGACCAAGCGAATCGACAGGCTGCCGAGGGAAGTCTCCAGGAAGTTGTTGCACAACATGAGCGTTCTGGAGTACAACGGCGACACGTGGTGGGACGTTCACCCGGCCGTTCGTGAGCTGCTCGAGCAGAGCTCAGCCTAGCCATGGCCTCCCTGCCTCCGTCCATAACCGAGGAGCTGGTGTCTCTGGAGACAGCCCTCGACCTCGCCGCCGGAGGATCGGCCTTCTTCTTCGCCATCTCGCCCCGCGGCCAAGCGCGCCAACGCCTCCAGGAACACGTGCGCCGGCGGCTGGCCGGCCGTCCTGTGCTCCACGTCTCCCTCTCGCCCGAACATCCCCTTGACCCCCGGACAATAGACACTCAATTGCACGCCATTGCCGGGCAGGGCCAGCCCGTTGTCTTCGTGGACGTGGAGAGCCTGGGCATGGCCGAGCTCCAAGCACTGGCCTCGTCCACAGTCCGCCGGGCGCGCCGAGCGCTTCAGAACCTCAACTTTCAACGGGAGAAACTCGTTGACCTCAACGTGCCCATCGTCTTCTGGGTGACCTCACTCGTCCTCAAGGCCATGAGCACATGGGCGGCCGACCTCTTCTCGGCCCACAGTGGCATCTTCGACCTGGAACCCCCACTGCCTCCCCTTCGGCCGGACGACCTCTCCCAAGACGAAAGACATGTGCGGGGCGGAGACAAGGGAGCAGCGGCACATCTGCCGGAGGAGGAAGTAGGGGAGCGCGTTGGCCTCTACGAGGAACAGCAAGACGAAGAGCATGTGTGGTGGGACAAAGACGAAGGAGAAATGGCACATCTGCCAGAGGAGGAAGTGAGGGGGCGCGTTGGCCTCTACGAGGAGCCGCGAGACGAAGAGCATGTGCGGGACGAAGACGAGGCAGGAATGGCACATCTGCCGGAGGAGGAAGTGAGGGGGCGCATTCGCCTCTACGAGGAGCAGCTTCACCGCGAGGCTGGCAAGCGCCGGCCCCGCGTGTCCCGCTTAGCCGGTCTGGAGGAGGAGCTGGTTCGCTTGTACTTGGCCTTGGGTGAGCTTCCCCAAGCTGCACTCCATAGCTGGCGTGCTGTGGCCCACTACCGGGAACTGGTCACGCGGGACACGACATTTCGACCTCACCTGATCCGGAGCCTGATCGACCTGAGCTCCGTGCTCCTCTCCCTAGGCCAGTGGGAGGAGTCGTTGACGGCCGCTGAAGAGGCTGTGGAGATCTGCCTGACCTTAGACCGCGTTGACGCCGAGAACCTTCAGCCTCTCCTGTCCAGAGCCCTCCGGAGAATAGCCAGGACGGCGGCGCGGCTTGGGGAGGTGGAGCGGGCGCGGGAGCTGTTCGCGCGCGGGGTGGAGGCGGACCCGTCGGATGCGGCGGTGTGGCAGGCGTGGGCGTTGCTGGAGGCGCGGCTTGGGGAGGTGGAGCGGGCGCGGGAGCTGTTCGCGCGCGGGGTGGAGGCGGACCCGGGGCGTGCCCCGACCTGGCA
>JALSKA010000021.1 GCA_026989095.1 Ardenticatenaceae bacterium | reverse complement strand
CCGCGCCAAAGTCTCTCTCTTCTGCGACGTGGAGCCGCGTGCCGTGATCCCCATCCTGACCGCCAGCAGTATTTACGAAGTGCCCCTCATGTTGGAGGAAGCCGGCCTCGGCGATCTCGTGGTGGAGAAGTTGGGGCTTCATCCCCCGGTCACCCCGCCGGACTTGCGTGCTTGGGCTGACGCCGTGGAGCGCCTACGGCAGGAGAAGCCCGTCGTGCGCGTGGCCGTGGTGGGCAAGTACGTGGAGCTCGAGGATGCCTACATCAGCGTGCGCGAGGCCCTCATCCACGCGGCCCTCTGGCACAACCGGGACGTGGAGATCGACTGGGTCCACAGCGAGGACTTGGAGCACGGCCGTGCCTTCGACCGGCTGGCCCGCGCCGACGGCATCGTCGTGCCGGGTGGCTTCGGCGAACGGGGCATCGAGGGCAAAATCCTGGCCGCCCGCTATGCCCGCCTGCACAAGATTCCCTATCTGGGCCTCTGCTTGGGAATGCAGGTCATGTGCATCGAGTTCGCCCGCCACGTGCTCCAGAGCGACGAACCCAACAGCACCGAGTTCGACCCCTACACCGAACACCCCGTAATCGCCCTCATGCCCGACCAGCACGCCATCACCGAGCTGGGCGGCACCATGCGCTTGGGCAGCTACCCCTGCGTGGTCCAACCCGGAACCCGGGCGCGCCAAGCCTATTGCACTGAGCTGGTCCACGAGCGCCACCGCCATCGGTTCGAGTTCAACAACGCCTACCGCGACATCCTCGGAGACGCCGGCATGGTCTTCAGCGGCCTCTCCCCCGACGGCCGCCTCGTCGAAATTGTGGAGCTGCGCGACCACCCGTGGATGGTGGGCACTCAGTTCCACCCGGAATTCAAAACGCGCCTCCACAAACCCCACCCCCTCTTCCGCGAGTTCATCGCCGCAGCTCTCCAGACACTCCACGAGGGGGACATGCTCCCCCTGCCGCTGGAAGGGGCAGAATAACCGGCCTGGCCCCCGTCCGGGGACGGACACCTGGCTCGGAGGACGAGCGTGCTGTCAGGGCCGCAGGGAAAAGGAATCCCACGGAGCCTTGCCTCTCCCTCCCTTCCGAGAGGGAAACACCTCCTGTGGCCCAGACATCTCTTGCTCGTGATTCCGCTCCTGTTCCTCGGCCGGCTCGCCCTTCCCCTCCCGGCTTGGGGCGGGGGAGATGTCGCCGTTCCCGCAACAGCCCCGGCACCCCTGCGCGGGGCCGGGAGCGTGGTGCTCGTCTCCCACGTCGTGGACGTGCGCCTGCTCCCGGCCGACGGCCGGCTCCAAGCCGAGGTGGAAGCCGTGACCAAGCTCCACAACACCAGCAAAACCGCTGCCGCACAGGTGACCTTCGGGTGGCCGACGTGGGCCGGCGGCGAGATCACCCTGCCCCCCGAAGCCCAGGAAGGGCTCGAATTCGCCCGCGAGGGGCGCCCCTTGGCGCCGGAACTCCGCCCGGTCGAGACGGCGTGGGGGGAGGGGCAGGCACGCCCCGTTCCCTGGTGGATTACCACCCAGTCCATTCCCCGCGACGCCCGTGTTTCCTTCCGCGTGCGCTGGCGCCAGGCGCTGGACACAGGGCCACTGGTGACCCTGCGGGTGGGCCTGCTGCCGGCCGCCCGCTGGCCCGGCCCCGTGGGCAGCGTGCGCGTCACCCTCCACCTGCCGGAGTTGGGCGATCAGGAACAGATCGTGTGGGCCCGGCCGGCCGAGGGCATGAGCTTCGACGGGTATCGCGTGGAGTGGGTGCTGGCCGACTTCGAGCCGGCCGACAACCTGGAAGTGGCGCTCATCGCCCCGCCCCTCTGGCAGGACATCGTCACCCTGCGCCGGCGCGTGGCCGACGCCCCGGGCGACGCCAACGCCTGGCTCCTCTTGGCCGAACGCTACGCCAGCTTGGCCGACGCCGGCGCCCCGTCCTACGGGGCGCAAGCCGAAGCCGCCCTCCTGGCCGCGGCCAAGGCGGACCCCACAAACCCCGAGCCCCACCGCCGGCTCTGGGATCGCTATCGCCAGGACGTGGGCGATCCGCCGGATCCGGCCGCCCTCCAGGAAGCCACGGAGGCGGCCGAGGCCTACGTGCTGGCCGGCGGCACCGACCCCGCCGTGCGCGCCTACGCCGTCAACGGCCTGCTCCGCCTGGCCGAGCTCTGGGTGGAGCAAGGCGCGCCTGAGAGGGCACTGGTGTGGGTCGAGCGGGCCGAACAGGTGGCCGGACCAGAGCATCAGGCTCCCGTCGCCGAGGTGAAAGAGCGCGCCTTGGCCCAAACCTTGGCGTTCGTGCTCCAACAGGAGGGCATCGGGACCGCCCTGACGCGAGCGCGCGAGTTGGGCCTCTCCGTTGAATCCCTCCCCTTTCCTTGGGGGCGCCGCCTCCGCGTCCTCGTGCGCACGGAACGCGACCGCCGCACCGTCGTCGCCGAGTGGGTCAGCCCCCCGGTGCCCGATGCGGCGGCCGCACGCGTGCAGCGCGTGGCCGCCCAACTGGCGTCCCAAGTGCCGGCCGGCGTCACCGTGGCCCACGGCGTGGAGGGGCCAATCGTCCGCCTGAGCATCACCGTCGAAGGGCCGCCGGAGACATGGCCCGAGCTCATGGCTGCCGTGGAGGCCCTGCTTCCCCAGGACGAGAACTTGGACGTGGTGCGGAGTGTCCTGCGCCCGACCGCCCTGGAGTGGTCCACAGGGGGAGGGTGGCTGGAGGAGCAGGTGAACTACCGGGAGGTGGTGACCCTTCAGAGCCGGGCGGCCTCGCGCGCCGAGACCCTGCGGCAGAGCACGGCGCCAACGGCGTGGGAACGCCTGTTCGTGGACGAGGCCGCAACCGTGTGGGAGCGGCTGGCAGCTTCCCAAGAAGCCGTTTACGAGGTTCAGGTGAAGTCAGGCAGTCGCCTGCTCCGCTCGACGTGGCGGGTGAAGCCCCCGGCCACTGAGGAGCTGACGTTAGCCCACACGTGGCTCCGTGCCGAGCGGCTGGCCTGGCTCATTGCGGGCGGCGTGGGGCTGCTCATGCTGGCGCTGGCCCTCATCTGGCGCTGGCCCATGCGCGCGAGATGACCCGCTACGTGGCCACCTCTTGGGCCAAGCGAACGAGCAGGCGGGCCGTCTCCACCGCTTGGCCCTGCCAGTGATTGTTGGCGAAGAGATACAACGTCGTTGCCCGCTCGGCCATGGCCTTCAGGCGCGGTCGCCACTCCTCCAGCTCCTCCTCCGCGTACCGGTAGTCGTACCGTTCCCACGCCTCCCGGTGGTGCCACCACGTCCGGCGGTTGCGGCCGTGAAAGCGGACGTAGGCGAAATCGGCGGTCACGGGCACCACCGCCGGCATAAGGCCGGGTAGCGGCGGCATGTCCACGGCGCAGAAGGCAAAGCGCAACTCCCTCAACAGCTCGAACGTCGTCCGATTGGCCCACTCCCGGCGGCGAAACTCCACGGCCACGGGCACATCCGGTAGGGCCTTGCGGAGGGCGCGCAAGTGGGCCACGGCATCGGGCGTGCGGCGGAAGGAGTAGGGGAATTGGGCCAGCACACACCCGAACTTGTCGGCCTCCACGAGGGGCTGGAGGGCATCGACGAACTCCTGGGCCAGCTCGGGGAGGCGTTGAGCGTCGCGCTCGTGGGTGAGGCCGCGGTAGAGCTTGAGGGTAAAGCGAAAGCCTTCGGGCACCTTGTCGGCCATGCGGGCCAACATGTGACGAGAGGGCTGTCGGTAGAAGGTGACGTTGAGCTCGACGGCGTTGAACTCCCGGGCGTAGAAGGGAAGCCACTCCCGCTGGGCGAGGCCGGGCGGATAATAGGGCCCCACCCAGTCGCGAAACGAGTATCCGCTTGTGCCCACGTACACGGTTGCCATTCGATTACGAGGACTCGCGTGGCCCCACGCGAAGAGTGAGCCCATCTCCCTCCACGTCCACGAGCACCCGGTCGCCCTGACGGAACTCGCCGGCCAGCAGGCGCCGGCTCAGGGGAGTTTCGATGTGGCGTCGGATCACCCGTTTGAGCGGACGGGCCCCGAACTGGGGGTCGTAGCCCCGTTCGGCCAACCACGCGCGGGCGGCCGGCGTGAGCTCCACGCTCAGGCCGGCCTCACAGACCCGCTCGGCCAGACGAGCGACTTGGAGCTCGACGATCTGGAGCAAGTCCTCGCGCGTGAGGGCGCGGAAGACGATGACCTCATCCACCCGGTTGAGGAACTCGGGGCGGAAGGTGCGCTTCAGGTCCTCCTCCACCTCGGCGTTGCGGAGGGCGTCGGGATCACCCCGCTCGCCAACCCGGAAGCCCAGGGGGCCACCCCGCTGGACGTAGCGCGTGCCCAAGTTCGAGGTCATGATGATCACCGTGTTGCGGAAGTCCACCGTGCGGCCTTGGCCGTCGGTGAGGCGCCCTTCGTCCAGCACTTGGAGGAGCACGTTGAAGATTTCCGGGTGGGCCTTCTCGATCTCGTCGAAGAGCACCACTTGGAAGGGCCGGCGGCGGACGCGCTCAGTGAGCTGTCCCCCCTCGCCGTAGCCCACGTAGCCCGGCGGCGAGCCGATCAGCCGGCTGACTGTGTGGGGCTCGCGGAACTCGCTCATGTCCACTCGCACGATGGCCTCCTCGTCGTCGAAGAGGAACTCGGCCAGGGCCTTGGCCAACTCGGTCTTGCCGACGCCGGTGGGTCCCAAGAAAATGAAAGAGCCGATAGGGCGTTTGGGGTCCTTGAGCCCACTGCGCGCGCGCCGGATGGCGTCGCTCACGGCCACGATGGCCTCGTCCTGGCCGATCACGCGGCGGCGCAGGTGCTCTTCCATGTGCAGCAGCTTCTCGGCCTCGGCCTGCATCAGGCGCTTGACCGGGATGCCGGTCCACGAGGAGACCACTTCGGCAATGTCCTCGGCATCGACCACCTCGTCGAGCCCCTGCTCGCGCCGCCAGCGCTGGACTGCCTCCTCGAATTGCTGCTGGAGCAGGATAATCTGGCTCTTGTAATGGGCGGCTCGCTCGTAATCGCGGGCCTGCCACGCTTCCTCCTCGGCGGAGGTGAGCTCGTCGAGGCGCTGCTTCACCTCGCGGAGGGAAGGGGGCATGTTGAACACGTCCACGCGCAGCTTGGCGGCGGCCTCGTCCACCAAGTCAATGGCCTTGTCGGGCAGGCAGCGTTCGGTCACATAGCGGTGGCTGAGGCGGACGGCGGCCTCCAGGGCTTCGTCGGCGATCTTGACGTTGTGGTGGGCCTCGTACTTGGAGCGGAGTCCGCGGAGCATGTCGATGGTTTCTTCCACGCTGGGCTCGTCCACGTAGACGGGGGCAAAACGGCGCTCGAGGGCGCGGTCCTTTTCGATGAAGTTGCGGTAATCGTCCAACGTGGTGGCCCCGATGAGCTGGAGCTCGCCACGGGCGAGCATGGGCTTCATGAGGTTGCTGGCGTCCAAGGCGCCTTGGGCGGCGCCGGCGCCCACCAAGTTGTGGAGCTCGTCGATGAAGAGGATGATCTCCCCCTGAGCGCTGCTTATCTCCTCCATGACGGCCTTGAGACGCTCCTCGAACTCTCCCCTGAACTTGGAGCCGGCCACCATCGCCCCCAAGTCCAGTTCGACGATGCGCTTGCCCACGAGGTGGTCGGGCACGTCGCCGGCCACGATGCGCAGGGCCAACCCCTCGACGATGGCCGTCTTGCCCACGCCGGCCTCGCCGATGAGCACGGGGTTGTTCTTGGTGCGGCGGGCCAACACGCGCATCAGGCGCAGGATTTCCGCCTCCCGCCCGATGACGGGGTCCAGGCGCCCCTCGGCGGCCAGCTTGGTGAGATCGCGGCCGTACTTCTCCAGGGCGCGGTAGGTGGGCTCGGCACGGGGATCGTCCACTGTGCGCCCGCCGCGCAGCTCGTGGATGGTGTCGTCGATGTCCGAGGCCCGCAGGTGAAACTCGGCGAAGAGCCGGCCCATAGGTGAGTGGCGCTGTTGTTCGGCAAGGCGGGCAATGCCCAACAGAAGGTGCTCCGTGGAAATGTACTCGTCGCCGAGCCGGTCGGCCTCTTGGCCCACGACGCCGGCCAGCTGCTGGACGGCCGGCGTCACGTAAATCTGGGCCTGCGGGGGGCCGCCGGCCATGTGGACGCGGGGCTGGGCGCGCAGAATCTCGTCGAGGCGGCGCTTCATCTGTTCCACGTCCACGCCGAGGTGCTCCAGAATGCGGACGACCACGCTGCCGGGCATTTCGAGCAGGGCCAACATGATGTGTTCCACGTCGAGCTGGCTGTGGCGGTAGCGCAGGAGGATCTCCTGGGACCGGGCAATGGCTTCCTGGGCTCGTTCAGTGAAACGGTAGAAGTTCATAGCTTCTCCTCGACGGCGAAAGCTTTGTCAAGACGGCGTATGGGCCCGGCGACAAAATACAAAGGGGAGGAAAAACATTATAGTGAGATGCTAGGAGCAGTCAAAGTGAGCTCCACCCGGCCGACAGAGGGGGCACACTCCACGGCGGGGAAAGCCCGGCGCGCACTGCACGGCAGCGGGCGCCGGGCCACAAGGTCACTGGAGCGTGCGCAGGAAGTTGAGCTCAGCGTAGCGGACGGCCGGCTCCTCCGTCAGCGCGTCGAGGACGGAGAGTTCCCGGCCCGCCGGCACGCGCACGAGCCAGACGCCGGGCAGCACCTCCTCCTCGAGGGTCGCGCCGTAGGCGCGGAACGAAGGGGAAAGGGAGGCCGTGGTCACGCCGGGCTGCAGGGCCACCAGGAGCTCGCCCGGGCGGTAGGCGGTGATTCGGTTGAGGGGCTGGGGGTCGCCCGGCCGGAAGGCCCGAGACACTCGGGGTGTTTGGCGGGGCGTGACGCCCGTCGTTCGCCTGACGGCCTCGCCGGCGTTGATGAGCCCGTAGCCGAAGAAGTCATCCTTGCCGCTTTCGCCCAAGTCGGAAGCTGTGGAGATGATGATGTTGGCCACCTCGTCGGCCGTGAGGGCGGGGTTCTTGCTCCAGATCAGGGCGGCCAAGCCGGCCACGTGGGGAGCGGCCTGGGACGTGCCGACGAGGGCATTGTACCCGAGCTGAGGGATGCCGGCCATAGTGCGCGGATAGGTGCTCCAAATCCAGTGCTCAATGGTGGAGTCGAAAGGATCGGTGGGGTCTCCGCCGGGCGCTGCCACGTCCACGTAGGGACCCGCGCTGCTGTAGGAGGCGTGTTGGAGCAAGTTGTCAACGGCCGCCACGGCCAGCACCTCGGGGATGGCCGCGGGATAAATGGTGGGGTTGCCATCCTGGTAGGCGTTGCCGGAGGAGGCGATGACGAGTACATCCCGGCTGCGCGCGTACTGGATGGCGTCCCGGATCGCCTGGCTGTCGTCAGGGCTGCCCAAGCTCAGGTTGATAATGCGCGCGCCGTTGTCGGCCGCGTAGCGGATGGCGGCGGCCACGTCGCTGTCGGCCGCGAGCCCAGTGTCGTCGAAGACCTTGAGGGGCATGATGCGGGCGTTCCACCCCACGCCGGCGATGCCCGTGCCGTTGTCGGTGTTGGCGGCCACGATGCCGGCCACGTGGGTGCCGTGGCCGTCCTCGTCGTCGGGCTCGGCGTCGTCCCTCGCGAAGTCGTAGCCGCTCACCAACTTGCCGGCGAACTCGGGGTGGCCCAAGTCAATGCCCGTGTCCACGACGGCCACGATGATGCCGTCTCCCTTGGACTGGGCCCAGGCCGCCTCGGCGTTGATCAGGCGCACGTTCCACTGGTACTGTTGGTAGAGCTCGTCGTTGGGCACGGCCGTTGTGCCGCCCGTGTTGTCGGCCATGCCGTTGGCGACAATGGGCAGGAAAACGTTGCGGACGTTGGGCTGATAGTTGAGCGTCACCTCGGAGACACAGGCACCGTTGTAGCTGGTCACTGAGGAGGGGCGGTCCTGGTTGATGAGGAGCCGGTATTGGATGTAGCGGGCCTTGGGGAAAGCGTTGCCATCGCCGTCGCGGATGTTCTGGCCCGGCGCGTCGTAGACGCCACCGGCTCCGCCCACGCCACTCCAGCGAGTCCAGCCGTTGGCTTCCACGTCGTCGAGGGGCGGGTTGGGCGTGTTGCCGAGGCGCACTTGGAAGACGAGGCTGGCATCCGTCTGGGTGGCCGCCCACCACTGGATGTCATACCAGGTGACCTCGGAGCCGGCGTCGAAGACGGGGGAAATGTAGGTGCCCTGGGGCTCGCCCACGTACTCGGCCACGAAAATGTCCCGGTTGATCGTCCCCCCGCCGGCAGGGTCGTCGTAGCGGTTGTCGTCCCAGGCGACAATGAGAGGGTCGGCCAACAGGGTGGGGCGCCGCTGGCTGGCGCCGGCCGGCAAGTAGTCGGCGTACCCGTCACGGTAGAGGCCACTCTCCTCGTCGAACAGGGCCCGCAGGCGCTTGACGTTGTTGTTGACCATGCCGCCGCCCACGGCGTCGAGGTAGTTGTAGGACTCCTTGTCGAGCCGGCTGAAGGAGGCGATGTGGATGTCGTAGTTCAAGTCATCGTAACTCCGCCCGTCGCTCCAGGCCACCCGCACGGTGAACTCGTCGAGCACCTTCAGCGTGGGCTCGCCCTGCCACGTCTGGGCCTGGTTGTAGGAGGCGGTGGAGTTGGGCCCCCAGCACGCCTGCTCGGAGAGGGGAGCCATGCCGATGGTCTGCACGTCGAAGTTGGCCATGGGCGTGAAGGGCTGGATGTCGGGTTTGTTGTTGCTGAAGTCCGGCTCCTGGAGGCAGCGGTTGTCCCCTTGGACGATGCGGGAGAAGATCACCTCGGAGAACATCCAACCGTAGAAGACATCGGCGTTGCCGTTGCGGAAGTCCTGCCAGGCCACGTGGATGGCCGTCGTGCGCCACTCGACGGTACAGTCCACGGAGGTGTTCTCGTCAATCTGCACCGTGTATTCGACTTCGATGAAGATGGGCACCGCATCCAGGGCGGGGTCGCGCTGGAGCGTGGTGGTGCCGTCAGTGTTCATCTGCGTGTCGATGTCGAAGGTGAAGGGTTCCAGCGGCGGGGGCGAGGGCCTGCCGAAGACAACGAAGATGTCGCCGTCGTCCTTGCGGGTGTCCTGCCAGGCCAAGTAGACTTCCGTCTGGGTGAGCGTCGCGCCGCTGACCACGGCAATGGCGGGCGCCCGCTGGTCCTGGGCCGTGATGCTGGGGTCGTCCGTGACGAAGGCGTTGTCGGTCCACGTCTCGCCGCAGTCGGCGGAGTAGGCGAAGAAAATGTCGTCGTTGCCCTTGCGGCGGTCCTGCCAGGCCAGGTAGATGACGCCGTTCTGGTCCACGTCCACGGTGGGGTTCGTCTGGGGCGCGTTGATGTCATCGGTGAAGGTGTTGACGGGATTGCGGTTGAGTCCCACGGCCGGCTCCGTCCACGTGACGCCGTCCGGGGAGTAGGCGTGCCAGATGTCGAAGGAGCCCAGCCGGTTGTCCGCCCAGAAGGCGTGATACCGATTGCAGGCCGGGTTGTAGACGATGACCGGGTCAAGCTGGCTGGCACCGCTGTCAACGGGATCCTGGTTGACCCGCACGGGCTCTGTCCACGTGCGGCCGTTGTCGGAGGAACGGGCGAAGTAGATGTCGCTGTCCAGTCCCCCGTTGCGCCAGTCCTCCCAAATGATGGCGATTTCGTCGCCCGGCCCCTTCGTCAACATGGGCTTGATCTGGGGCACGGTGTCCGTAATCGTGCGGGAGAGGGCGTCGGTGTAGGTGATGGGCGTCACCCGGTAGTCGGGGAAATAGAGGTTCCGGTCGAATTCGGGCTGGTCGAACTGCTGGGTGAAATAGACCTTCTCGCCCGATTGGCGGAAGAAATCGGTCCAGAGCCCCACTTGGATGAGCCCTCGAGGATGGCTCAAGTCCAAGTTGGAGAAGCCCTGCTGGAAGTCCTCGTGGGTGTTCTGGCGCCAGAAATCCGTCGTGCGCACCGTGAAGAGGGTGGGGCCGGCGACGTTGTTCTCCTCGTCGCGCTCCACCACGAAGCCGTCGGGGTCAATCACGGCGAAGACTTGGTGCCCCCCCGTGTCGGTGAAGGTGGTGGAGAAGGTGAGCCGCCACTCGCCCCCGGCCGGGAGCCAGAAATATTGAACGCCCCACGAGAAGGTGGGAGTCCCCTGGTAGCCCGGGGGCGGCGGCGTGGGCGGGTCGATGTAGAGGTCCACGAAGAAGTTGTTGCCCTCGGGCACATCGCCGTTGCCCTGGTTGGCGATGATTACTTCGATGGTGAAACTCTGGTTCACGTAGGGGGAAGGCGGCAAGACGTTGATGGCCTTGATGACCAGATCGGGCTGCTCGAGGGCGGGGGTTGCCCCTCGTCCCCGGGGGGCGCCGGGCACGGTCGTGGGCGTCGGCCGGGATGGCTCGGGCCCTTGGGCGGCCACCACGGCCACGCCGAGCCACACGCCTGTCAACAGCAGGGTCACGGCCAACGCCCATTTCAACCACACACGCCGTCTGCTCATCTGTTCCCCCTCGTCTCCATTACGCTTCGCGGAAGAGCCGGCGCAGCCCGGCCGCCACCAACATCAGGACGCCGAACCCAACGGCCCACACCAGGGCCAAGGCGTCCGCGCCCGTGTCGGGCAGCCGCGTGACAGGCCCGGCGGGCGTGACGGTGACGTAGACGCCCGGTGTCGTGGTGATGAGAATGGGCGTGATGGGAAAGAGCGTGCCGGTCGGCGTGGCGGTCGCCGTCTCCGTCGGCGTGGGCGTCGTGGTGCCGGTGGGCGTGGGGCTCACAAACGGCGTGTCCGTGGGCGGCGGCGGAGGTGGTGTGTCCGTGGGCGGCGGGGTAGGTGTGGGCGTGAAGGTGGGGGCAACGGTGGGCGTCGCTCCCTGTGTTGGCGAGGGGCCCGGCGTGGGCGTCTGAATCTCGACCAGCGGGAAGGCCACGTTCGTCTCCAACCCGCCCAAGACCGTCACCAGCCGGGTTTCGCCGGCGATGGCCGCATACGACGTGAGGGGTGAAATCTCCACCCGATACTGGGCCGGCGAGAGGTTGCTGAACGTAATGCGGCCGGTGCTGTCGGTGGTGCCGCTGGCCACCGGCCCGCTTACGCCGTCGGTGATGAGGAAGACCTGCACCCCGACGCCGCTCAGCCCCGGCTCGCCGGCGTCCTGGACCTGGTTCTGGTTGAGGTCGTGAAAGGCGATCACGTTCAGCGTGCCCCCGGCTTGGAAGACGCGGCCCCGCTGAGGGCGCATCTCCGGGCTGGCCGGCGCGGCCAGCGAGGGCACCACGGCCAGCGCGAGCAGGAGCAACCCGCCCAGAAAGCCCTTGACCATGCCACGTGTTGGCCACGGGTGTGTGCTCATGGATCTTCTCCCGCCTGGATTCACGCCATCAGGGTTGCCCTGACGGACCAAAAGGGCGGCACAGTTGCTGTCATTGTACAAGATTCTGCTACAAACGTCAACAGGAATATTGTGCAAAATTCTGAAAAGAAGCGATGGAGGGCCCATTGCTTCGGTCCATGAGGCACCTCACGGGACGCTGCGCTGCCAATCGGCGCGGAAGCGGGTGAGCTGGTCCGGCGCCCCACAGTCACGGGCCATGAGCACGGCGATCTCCTGGCTCCCCCGTTGGCCGTCCTCCATTACCACCAGGTGCCAGGCGCCGGCCAAGTCGGGGCGCGGCTTGCTGTCGAGGAAGACTTCCCAATAGCCGTCCTGTTGGGTGGTGGCTACCTGTTCATAGCCGAAGGCGTTGAAGACGCGCACCTCCACGCCGGGCCTGGGCAAGCCGTCCGCGTTGTAAACGTAGCCGAAGAAGCCCACCCAGTCGCAACTGGGGCCGGCCTCCAGGCGGGTGAGGACGTAGAGCGGCGAGGGAGTTGCCGTGGGCGGCGGCGGTGGAGGGGGCGGCCCAGGAGGCGGCGGCGGAGGCGGAGGTGGTGGTGCCGGAGGAGGGGGTGGCGCGTCCACGTCGGGTTCCCCGACGTTCTCAATGTCTTCCACCTCTTCAGTGGGCAAGGCCGTCAGGGTAGCAACCACGTCGGGCGTGGGCGTCAGAGTGGGCTCCGGCGTGTTCGTGGGCGTGGGCGTCCGCGTGGGACGCGGCGTGCGCGTGGGCGTGGGCGTCCACGTGGGCAGGGGCGTCCACGTTGGCGGCAAGGTTGGTATTGGGGCCGGTGTTGGCGTTGGCGGGCGCGCGGCCAACCCAAGGGGGGCTACCAGCGAAGGCGAGAACCAGAGGGCCACGAAGACCATGATGACCAACACCGTCAGGACGGCCATCACGGCAATCCCCAAGTTCAACTGTTCGTCTGTCCAATTCTGGAACATGCGCTCGGCTCCTCTGTGGCTTGTGTCCGACGCCCTTCAACGCCCCTTGCCGGCCAGATGTTCCCCTTCATTGTGCGAAAAAGACAAATTTGTGCAACTTCGACCTGTTCATTCGGGGAAACGCCCGCCGACACGTCACCGGAAAACCTGGTCGGCCGGCAGTCTGCCCTGCAGGTAGCCCACGGGCAGACGCCAGTAATAGGTGCCAATCTGCTCATTGGGCTGTGCCACCAAGGAGAGCCGTTGTCCCGCGTCTCCCAGAGCGCCGTTGATCACCTCGAGCGCCTGGCGAAGCCGGGCACTGTCGCCGAGCGGATCGTGGCCCAACACGTGGGCGAAGAGGCGGCGCTCCAGCCACACTTGGCGGGCCACGTGCTGCTGGAGGGGAGGCAAGGGGGCCAGAAGCGCATCCAAGCCGGCTTCCTGTTGGTCCCACAGGTTCGTGAGCACCTGGTCCCACTCCGCGCGCCGGGCCTCCAGGGCGGGCAAGGTGCCGGGCCCGAGAACGCCCAGGGCGAGCAGACGGCGCTGCTGCACCCAACGCCGGTAGCGCTCCTGGCGCCCGAGGGGATCGTCCGTGGGCCGTGCCAGCCAGTTGCCGATGGCCACTTCCTCGGCCAGCAGGGCCTCCTCCAGGGCAGTCCACGAGGGTGGGCTCCCGGCCTCAATCTCCTCGCCAACTGCCCGCGCCACGCGGCGCCGTTGCTCCACGTAGGGCATCACGTCATCGGGCCACGGCGCCGGCACGGGCACTCCCCACCGGGCCGGCAGAGCGCTCCGCTCCCCGCCGGAGGTGGCCGGCTGGGCCACGAGCTCACGCACGGCGACCGCCCGCGCGAGATCTCCGGCCCCCTCGTACCTGGTGACCAGGGCCTCGAGCAGACGATCACGCATCTGTGGGGGAATTTCAGGGCTGTACCGGGCTACAATGGAGACCTGCTGCCACGCCAGAAAGGCCAAGTACGTTCTCCGCCGGGCCAGAAGCCCGTCGCCGGCCTCTAAAAGGAACTGCGCCCTCGTCGCGTCGTTCAGGAGAGGCGCTGTGACCGCTGCCTGGCCGGCCATGACGAACAGGCTGGCCGCTTCGTACGAGGACGTGTCCCCCTCCACCCGGCGCGCCACATCGAGCACCAAGCTGATCTGAGCGGCCACGTCCGACTCGTCGGCGAAGAGGACCAACGCATAGGCCGTCTGAAGCTCCCCCGCCTCCAGCGCGCGCCTGGCCACCTCGAGTTGGCCGGCGCCGGCCAGCCATTCGAGCACGAACTGTGGCCGGACGGCCTCGGGGTCCAAGAGGTCGAGGGGGCGCGAGGTGACGGGTTGGGGGCGGAGCGCCAGCGCAGGCCGAAGCCACCGGGAAGCGGCCACACCTGCCGCCACCACGAACGCCAGGAAGAAACACGTGGCCAACCCCACCACCGCCCACCAAGGCACCCTCCGTCCACGGGAGCCGACACGCCGGGGCGCAGGATCACGTCGCCCTCGCCGCTGCCCGGGCCGGCGCGAAGGCCACCTTGTTTCTCTGTGGACACCGGTGCGGCCGCGCACGCCCCGTTTTTCGAGCATGGTGCCTTTCCCAACACGCGGAGCCGCGGGTTTACCTTCTTTGTACCTAAAAATGATACAATCGTTTGTTCCTGGGTGGAAATTGGGCGCCGTGCCACGCCTCGGGTACAATTAGGGCCGTGTGGTGACCAAGAGTGTGGCCCGTTTCGGGAGAGCGAGGAGATGTGACAGGCGGTGGAAGTTCGGCGGCCGTCGGGCCGTGGCCGGCCGTGATCGTGCTGGGGCAACCGGTGGCCAACCTCACCGAGGATGAAGCCGTGGCCGCCATTGGGGCCATGATCGCCTCCGGCCAGCCCCACCACCTGGTGACTGTCAACCCGGAGTTCCTGGTGGAGGCCCGGCGAAACAGCGCTTTCCGCCGGGTGCTGCGGCAGGCCGATCTGCCCTTGGCCGACGGGGTGGGCATCACTCTGGCCGCCCGCCTCTCCGGGACGCCCCTGCGGGCACGGGTTCCCGGCGTGGACCTGGTCGTGCGCTTGGCCCAGGAGAGCGCCCGGCAGGGGTGGCGCCCCTTCTTCCTGGGAGGAGCGCCGGGCGTGGCCCGGCGGGCCGCGGAGGCCCTGCGCCGTCGCTGGCCGGCCCTCCGCGTGGCCGGGTGGCACGCCGGCCACCCCACGCCGGAGGAGACGCCCGGGATTATCGCCCGCATTCGCGGGGCAGCGCCCGACCTGCTCTTCGTGGCCTACGGCCATCCCAAGCAGGACCTGTGGATCGCGCGCCACAAGGAGGCCTTGGGCGTGCCCGTGATGATGGGCGTGGGCGGGGCCTTCGACTACATCGCCGGCGTGGTGCCGCGCGCGCCGGCTCTCATGCGCCGGTGGGGCCTCGAGTGGCTCTACCGGCTCTACTGCCAGCCGTGGCGGTGGCGCCGGATGTTGGCCCTGCCCCACTTCCTGGCCCTCGCCGTGGCAGAAGCGGCGGGGAAACGGCGGCCTGGAAAAAGGTGAGGAGAACGCCGGTTCGCCCTCTCAATCAGGCAGGCACGAGGAGCAGGCAGAAAGGTGGCGGAGCGTTTTCTGTTCATCAAACCGGCCGACTTCGGGGACCTTCTGCTCGCCACGCCCGCGTTGCGGGCCCTGCGGGAGACGTTCCCCGGCGCCCGCATCGACCTGCTGGTGCCACCGGCATCAGCTCAGATACTGCACGGGTGCCCGTATGTGGACGAGCTCATCCCCTTCGACAAGCACGCCTTTGACCGGCCCGCCGCGCTCCTCCGGCCCGAGCGGTGGCTTGGCCTCGTCCGCCTGGCCCGGGCGCTCCGTCGCCGCCGGTACGATGTGGTCATCATCCCCCGCCACCTGACCACGCGCTGGGGAGCGCTGAAATTCGCCGCCCTGGCCTTGGCCACCGGAGCCCCGCGCCGCGTGGGGCTGGACAACGGGCGCGGCTGGTTCCTGACCGACCGCGTGCCCGACGAGGGCTTCGGGGCTCGGCACGAGGTGGAATATGACCTGAGCGTCGTGGCGCGCTTGGGCGCCCACACGGAGGACGTGCGCCTCTGGCTGCCGTCCGACCCCGGGGCCGAGGCGTGGGCCGACAGGCTCACGGCCCGATGGCCCCGCCCCCTGGTGGTGCTCCACCCCGGCAGCGGCGCCTACAGCGTGGCACGGCGCTGGCCGGCGGAGCGCTTTGCCACCCTTGCCGACGCCTGGTTGGAGCGCCACGGGGGCACGGTGGTGTTGATCGACGCCTCGCCCGAAGTGACGGCCGCCGTGCGGCAGGCCGCACGGTGGCCACTTGTTGACTTGGGCGGGAAAACGTCGCTCCTGCAGACGATTGCCCTCATCAGGCGGTGTGATCTCTTCGTGGGCAACGACAGCGGGCCCCTCCACATGGCGGCCGCGGCCGGCGTGCCGGCCGTGGGCATCTACGGCCCGTCGAACCACCTGGCGTGGGGCCCTTGGGGGCCGCACACGGCCGTGGTGAAGCGAGACCTGTCCTGTATGCCCTGTTTCTACCGGGGCCACGAGTTGGGCAGCCCACAAGGCTGTCCGGAGCGCCCGTGCCTGACAGCGTTGCCCGTCGAGGCTGTGTTGAGCGCGGCCGAAGCACTCCGGCACTCGGCACGAGAGGAGGCGAACACGTGGAGCAGATAGCTCGCTTGGGGCGCCCCAGTTACGTGTGGCGCTCCGGGCAAACGCGACGGTGGCAGATGATCGTGCGGTGGGGGCGCTTGGAGCGCGTCCGCCGGGTGCTCGACGCCGGCACCGGCGTGGGGCTCTACTTGCGCGCCTTTGCCGAGGCCGGCGTGCCCCTGGTCGTGGGCACGGAGTACGAGTTCTCCCGGGCGTTTCGCGCCGCAGCCCACCCGGGATGTCGCGCCGTTCAAGCTGCCGAACGGCTCCCCTTCCCCGACGCCTCCTTCGACTTGGTGCTCTCCCACGAGGTGTTGGAACACGTGGGGGACGACCGGCTGGCAGCGGAGGAGCTCGTGCGGGTCCTGCGCCCCGGCGGGCGGGCCATCGTCTTCGTGCCCAACCGGCTGTGGCCCTTCGAGACCCACGGCATCTTCTGGCGGGGCACGTATTACTTCGGCAACGTGCCCCTGGTCAACTACCTGCCCGACGTGTGGCGCAACCGCCTGGCCCCTCACGTGCGGGCGTACACGGCCGCTGGGCTCCGCCGGCTCTTCGACGGCCTGCCCGTGCGCATCATTCACCACGGCCAGATTTTCCCGGGATACGACAACCTTGTGAGCCGCCGGCCGCGCCTCGGGCGCCTGCTCCGCGCGCTCACGTATGGGCTGGAACGCACGCCGCTCCAACTCGTGGGGCTCTCGCACCTGCTGGTCGTCGAGCGCACGTGAGCGGGCCGAGGGAGATGCCAATGCCGTCTCTGTGGGTGGACCAACAGCCGAACGAAGCCGCGTGGGAGGAGTTCGTGGGCTCTCACCCCCGCGGCAACCTGCTCCAGAGCACCGCTTGGGGCGACTTCAAGGCCCGTTGGGGATGGAGGCCCCACCGCTTCCTTGTTCACCGCGGCGGGGAGCCGGTGGCCGGCGCCCAAGTGTTGCTGCGC
Organism: Ardenticatenaceae bacterium; assembly: GCA_026989095.1. GTDB lineage: Bacteria > Chloroflexota > Anaerolineae > Ardenticatenales > Ardenticatenaceae > WFWG01. The sequence goes on along the minus strand of JALSKA010000021.1, from coordinate 15,035 downwards.
CCCCTTCCCCTGGGGCACGCCGTGGCCTACGTGCCGCGCGGCCCCGTGGCCGAGCCCCACGACGACGAGGCCCTCGCCAGCCTCTGGCACGCCCTCCACGAGTGGGCGCGCTCGCGGCGGGTTGCGTGGCTCACCGTGGAGCCCAACTGGCCCCTGCCACCAGAGGCTGTGGCCCCCAAGCTGGCCACGGCCGGCTTTCGTCCGGCCGTTCGCCACGTGCAGCCCAGGGCTACCTTGGTCGTGGACCTGCGCCCGGAGCTGGAGGAGATCCTGGCCCGCATGAAGCAGAAGTGGCGCTACAACATCCGCCTGAGCGGTCGCAAGGGCGTCAAGGTGCGGGCAGGGGGCGAGGGGGACTTCGAGGCCTTCTACAAACTCATGCGGGAGACAGGGCACCGCGATGGGTTCGCCGTGCGCCCGCTGGCCTACTACCGCGACGCTTGGCACGCCTTTCAGCCGGGCCGGAGCGTGCTGCTGCTGGCCGAGTACGGGGGAGACGTGTTGGCCGGCCTGCTCGTCTTCCGCCACGGTCGCACGGCCTACTACCTCTACGGGGCGTCAAGCCGGCAGGAGCGCCACCGAATGCCCAACCACGCGCTCCAGTGGGCGGCCATCCGGTGGGCCAAGGAACAGGGATGCCAGGTGTACGACCTGTGGGGCATCCCCCAGGAGGCGGCAGCCGGCCAACAGGATGGCCACGGCGGGCTGTGGGGAGTCTACCGCTTTAAGCGGGGGTTTGGGGGCCGGCCTGTCCTCTATCCCGGCGCTTTCGACGCCGTTTACGCCCCTCTCCTGTACGCCCTCTACCGCCTCCTCCAACGCCGGCGCAGGGCCTAGCCCTGCCTCACCTCAACATGCCACTACGCCGAGCGCCCTCTCACGACGACACCATTTGCAAGGGTCGGACCGGTTGCACGCGCGCCTCCGTAGTGCCGGCGTACTCCGACACATGCTCCCGGACCGAGCGCAGGAGATAGCCGAAGGGCGCCAGTTCAGGATTTTCGCCCATGCCACAGAGCAGGTGGAACAACACGGCCCGATCACCGGCATCACGGCATCGGAGCCAGCGCTTGAGGTCCTCCTTCAGGCGATACCCGGTCTCCAAAGGTGATCCCCGGTGTTCCCAGAGCAAGTTGATCAGGCGAATCTGATCGGGCGAGGAAAGCTGCGACCAAGGCGCGAGCAAGATGTCAACATCCTGGGAGACTGCTTGTGCCTGATTGGCCGGCAGATGCTCAAGATAGGCGTGAAGGATTTCGAGGAAACAGCGGTCAACGTCGGCTTCGGTGATGACGGGCTTCATCGTCTGGTTCATTGCCACCCTCACTTCCAGTCGATTGTGTGTCGTGGACCGACGACGTTCGCAACCTGGTTAACCGTCGTGGGTTACAGAAGTCATGACGGGGAACGGGAGGAGAAACTCACCCTTTGCGCACACGACGTGGAAAACCTCACGCCTTTCCCCTCCGACGACTTTACCCCCGTGACTCAACGCTCTCCAGAGCCTCATCACCTGTGCAGGCCAAAGCCGGCCGTTATCTACTATAGCAGAAGCCCTTTGGTAACTAACAGAGTACTTCTGCCCCATTATATCCAGGGACTTCCGGCCTAAAAGGTGACAAACCACCTCCAACAATTCAGGACAAAAGGCTTTCACCGGCCACGATCACGCGGATGAAATAGGACTTCGGACACATTGAAAAGCAGATTGCCCCTTGATATACTGAAAAGGTGTGTTATTTCGGAGGGGCGAACACTGAGCACACGACACATGGCACGAAGGCCCGGAAGTGGAGCAAACGCGAGAAGCGAGAGGAGGACACGATGCCTGTTCGCATTCTGCTCGCCGACGACCACCTGATGTTCCGGCAGGGGCTGCGCCGGCTGCTGGAGGCCGATCCTGAGCTGGAAGTTGTGGGAGAGGCGTCAGATGGAGAAGAGGCGTGCAAGCTCGCGGCCGAACTGAAGCCGGACGTCATCCTGATGGACATCCACATGCCCCACATGGACGGCGTTCAAGCCACGCGCCAGATCATCCAGCAGGACCCAGAGGCCAAAATCATCATCCTTTCCATGAGCCGCCAGAAGGAGTACGTGGTCGATGCCATCAAGAACGGGGCCCGGGGCTATTTTCTGAAGGAAAGCAGCGTCTTCGACCTCATCCAAGCTATCCAAACCGTGGTTCGCGGCGAGACGATCTTGGAGCCCACATTGGCCCAACGGGTGCTCCAGGAATTCCGCCAGAACACCACCAGGCACCGCCGGCGTGCGGAGCTCCTGAACGTCCTCAACGACCGGGAGATCCAAATCCTGCGCGGCGTGGCCCACGGGTGGACCAACCAGGAAATCGCCCGGCGTCTGGGCGTCTCCGAGAAGACCATCAAGAACCAACTCTCCATTATCTTCCGCAAGCTGCGCCTGGAAAACCGCACCCAGGCCGCCATCTACGCCCTGCAGAAAGGGCTGGTTCCCCTCGAAGAGGTGTCGCTCGACGATTGAGGCGGCGGACGGGTTTTGATTTTCACCGACCTCCTGGTATCATCAAGGTCGTGCTCCGCGCCTGTGGGGCAAGCGTGCCGTGCCCCCAACTGAGCTATTGGGCACCCGGCGCGTTCAGCATGTGTGGTGTGCATCAGCCCGCCCCCTCCACACAGAGAAGGCCACAGCCACGCCCGACGTCCGTTCGGCATCGCAGCTCGGGGTGACGGGCGCTGAACCCGGGGTAACAGCAGGGCCACGGGCCCTCATCCACAAGGGAGGTTCTTGATGGAGCTCATCTTCGGCAGCCTGCCCGTCCTGATTGTGTTGGCCGGCTTCCTCTTCTCTCTCTTGCGAGCTTCCATGAAAATCGTCCAAGAGTACGAACGGGGCGTCATCTTTCGCCTGGGTCGGGTCATTGGCGCCAAAGGGCCGGGCATGTTCTTCATCATCCCCATTGTGGACCGCATGGTCAAAGTGGACTTGCGCGTGGTGACCCTCGACGTGCCCACCCAGGAGGCCATCACCAAGGACAACGTCACCATTCGCCTGAACGCCGTGGCCTACTTCCGGGTCATTGACCCCGTGGCCGCCGTGGTCAACGTGGAGAACTACCTGCAGGCCACCAGCCAAATCGCCCAGACCACCCTGCGCAACGTCATCGGCCAGGTGGAGCTGGACGAGCTCCTGGCCGAACGGGAGAAGATCAACAACCGGCTCCAGCAGATCATCGACGAAGCCACCGAGCCCTGGGGCATCAAGGTGAGCATCGTCGAGGTCAAGGACGTGGAGTTGCCCGACGTGATGAAGCGGGCCATGGCCCGCCAGGCCGAGGCGGAACGCGAGAAGCGCGCCAAGATCATTCACGCCGAGGGCGAGTACCAGGCAGCACAACAGCTCCTCGAGGCCGCCCGCCTCATGACCCAAATTCCGGCCACCATCCAGTTGCGCTATCTCCAAACGTTGACCGAGATCGCCGTGGAACAGAATTCCACCATCATCTTCCCCGTGCCCGTCGAATTCCTGAAAGTGTTCGTCAACGAGCAGGCCAACGAGCAACAGACGTAACCTTACTCTGTGAAAACCCTTCACGCGGAGTGTGACCCATGAGCGAAGAGAAGGTGATCATCATCGGTTCTGGTCCCGCCGGCCTCACTGCGGCCCTCTACGCCGCACGGGCCAACCTGTCGCCGCTGGTCATCACGGGCAACGAGCTGGGAGGCCAAGTCTCCATCACCAACGAGGTGGAGAACTATCCCGGCTTCCCCGAGGGGCTGACCGGCCCGGAGTTGGTGGAACGTTTCCAGAAACAGGCCGAGAAGTTCGGCGCCCGGTTCGAGTTCGACGAGGTGGTGGAGGTTGACTTCAGCGGGCCGCCGCACACGGTGAGGACCCACGGTCAGACGTACACAGCCCATGCGGTGATCATCGCCACCGGCGCCTCGCCCAAGCGCCTCGACGTGCCGGGCGAGCGCGAGTTGACCGGCCACGGCGTGAGCTACTGCGCCACTTGTGACGGCTTTTTCTTCCGGGACAAGGAAGTCATCGTCGTCGGCGGGGGCGACTCGGCCGTCGAGGAGGGGCTCTTCCTCACCAAGTTCGCCCGCCGCGTGCGCATCGTCCACCGGCGGGACCAGTTGCGCGCCGGCCCCCTGTTGCAACAGCGGGCCTTCAACAACCCCAAGATCGAATTCATCTGGAACACCGTGGTCACGGCCATCGAGGGCAACGGCCGTGTGGAGCGCGTGCGCGTGCGCAACACGGTGACCGGAGAAGAAGGGACTCTGGAGACCGACGGCGTTTTCATTTACATCGGCCACTACCCCAACAGCACCCTCTTCAAGGGGCTCGTGGAGATGGACGACCACGGGTACATCATCGTGGACACCTTCATGCGCACGAACGTGCCCGGCGTCTTCGCTGCCGGCGAGGTGGCCGACCCCATCTACCGCCAAGTGGTCACGAGCGCCGGGGACGGGTGCAAGGCCGCCATGCAGGTCGAGAAATACCTGGCCCAACAGGAGAGCCGGCCCGTGAGCCAGGACGCGGCGGGCGGATAACCCGCCGCAGAGCCGCTACCAGGAGCGAGGCGTGCCCTTCGTGACCGTCCACCATACGCCGATCTTCTACCGCCAGGCCGGCTCGGCCGGGCCGCGGGTGATCTTCGTCCACGGCGCCGGCGGCTCGAGCCGTCACTGGGGAACCCAAGTGCGCGACGTGGGCCGCGTGGCCCAATGTGTGGCCCTGGACTTGCCGGGCCACGGCCGCTCCGGCGGCACAGGGGCCACCACCATTCCCGAGTACAGTGCCCTGGTGGTCGCCTTCATCGAAGCCCTCGGGTGGCCCTCGGCCACACTCGTGGGCCATTCGATGGGGGGCGCCATCACCCTCTGGACCGCCCTCCACTACCCGGCCCGCGTCGAACGCTTGGGCTTGGTGGGCACGGGGGCCAAGCTGCGCGTCCACCCCAACATTCTGCGCGGGCTTGGCGCCCCGGACCCAACGCCCGCGTTCCGGCTCATTGCCCGGTGGGCGTACAGGCCCGGCGCACCGGATGAACTCATCGAGGCCGGCGTGGCCGACTTGGCGGCGACGCCGGCACCCGTGACCCACGGCGACTTCCTGGCATGTGATCGCTTCGACGTGCGGGACCAGGTGGGGCGCATCACACAGCAAGCGCTCGTGCTCACCGGCACGGAGGACAGGCTGACCCCACCCCGGTACGCTGAATACCTGGCCGACCGCCTGCCAAACGCCCGCCTCCACCTTGTCCCCGACGCGGGCCACTTCGTCATGTTGGAACGCCCACAGGCCGTGAGCCGGGCACTTACCGCCTTCCTGCGCTCCTAGCACGCGGAGGGATGGTGACGTGCAGTACGCGCTGGACGACACAATCGCGGCCATTGCCACGCCGGTGGGCGAAGGCGGCATTGGGATTGTGCGCCTCAGCGGGCCCGAGGCCCTGCCCATCCTGCGGCGCGTCTTCCGGCCAGCGCGGGGTGGTGGCCCATCGTGGCGCCCGCGCCCCCGCCACCTCACCTACGGCCACGTCATCGACCCGGAGACCGGCACCCCCGTTGACGAAGTCATGGCCGTCTACCTGCGCGCGCCCCACACCTACACCCGCCAGGACATGGTGGAGCTCCACGGACATGGCGGCTTCGTGCCCCTGCGCGCCCTGTTGAGCGTGGTGTTGGCCCAGGGGGCCCGCCTGGCCGAGCCGGGCGAGATGACCTTGCGGGCTTTCCTCAACGGCCGCCTCGACCTGGCCCAGGCCGAAGCCGTGCTCGACGTGGTGCGCGCCCGGACCGAGGCCGGCCTCCAGGCAGCCCTCCACCAACTCGGCGGCCACCTTTCGGCCGAAATCAAGGCGGCCCGCCAGCGCGTGCTCGACGTGCTCGCCCACCTGACGGCCCTCATCGACTTCCCCGAGGACGACGTGCCCCCCCAGGCCATCGCCCCGGAATTGGAGGCCGTGGCCCGCCACTTGGACGAGCTGTTGCGCCACGCGGACCGGGGCATCCTGCTGCGCGAGGGGGTGCGCGTGGCCATCGTGGGCCGGCCCAACGTGGGCAAGAGCAGCCTTCTCAACCGGCTGTTGCGCCACGACCGGGCCATCGTCACCGATGTGCCCGGCACCACGCGCGACGTGCTCGAGGAGACGCTCAACGTGCGGGGCATCCCGGTGGTGGTGGTGGACACGGCCGGCATCCGCCACACCGAGGACGTGGTGGAGGCCATCGGCGTGGAGCGGAGCCGGGCGGCCATCGCCCACGCCGATCTGGTGGTGCTGGTCGTGGACGCCTCCCAGCCCCTGACGCCCGAGGACAGGGCCATTGCCGGCGAAATCGAGGGCCGGCCGGCCATCGTGGTGCTCAACAAGGTGGACTTGCCCACGGTGTTGACGCCCGAGACGGTGCCCTTTCTGCCCGAAGCCCCGCGCGTGTGCCTCTCCGCGGCCACCGGCGAGGGCATTGAGACACTCGAGGAGACCATCTTCGCCCTGGTGACGGGCGGCCAGGTCATGCCCGCCCACGGCGCGCTGGTGACCAACCCGCGCCACAAGGCCGCCCTGCAACAGGCCCTCGCCCACGTGCGGGCGGCCCTGGAGACGTATCACGCCGGCCTCCCCCCCGACCTCATCACTGTGGACCTCCACGCGGCCGTCAACCGGCTGGGCGAGATCACCGGCGAAACCGCCACCGAGGACTTGTTGGAGACTATCTTCAGCCGCTTCTGCATCGGGAAGTGAAGGGGCGAGCCCGGCGTCGGCCTTCGCCAGCCTCCGGCGAGGACCACGGAAAGTCGCACTGCTGTGGGGCCGAAAGTCCTATTGCCCTCGACTTTCGACCTTTGTATAATTGAAACACCGCGCCTGCGACCACGCCCGCACCTATTCACTACAAGACCTAGTCGTGTGTAGGCGGGCATCCCACGACATGTGGCATATCCGGCCGGAAACGGATCGTGTCCCGGGGCATCATGTGGCTGTTCCGGGGGTGAGCGCGGCAGGAGTCAACGGTGCAGTTCAGGGAGGTGCTCTTTGGACGATGTGATGGAACTCGACGAGATTGACTTGAGAGAGTATCTATTCGTCCTGAAGCGTTGGCTGTGGGCCATTGTGTTGAGCGCTGTGCTGGCGGCTGGCGTTGCCTACTTCGTCAGCTCCCAACAGCCGCTCGTCTACCGGTCCTCGGGCAAGATGTTCATCTTGCCGGCCCCCTCGGCCGGGAGCGGTGCCACGGCCGACTACGCCGCCATTGCCGCGAGCGAGCGGCTGGCCCAGACGTACGCGGAACTCCTGCGCACCTACCCTGTGATGGAGCGGGTCATCCAAAACTTGGGGCTCGACATGACGCCCAGCGAGTTGGCCAGCCGCATCGATGTCTCCCCGCTCCAGGAGACCTCCCTCATCGAGGTGAGCGTGGAGGACACCGACCCCCAGCGTGCGGCCAACATCGCCAACGAAGTCATGCAGGTCTTCATTCTCCAGAACCAGGCCCTGCAGGCCAGCCGATACGCCGCTTCCAAGGAGAACCTGCAACAGCAGTTGGCCGAGATTCAGGCGGAGATGGAGCGAACGCGCGCCAAGCTGGACGCGCTGGCCAACGCCACCACGCAGGAAAGCGTGGCCGAGCGGCAACGGCTCGAGGCCCTGCTGGCCCAATATCGCAGCAGCTACGCCACGCTCCTGCGCAGTTACGAGGACGTTCGCCTCGCCGAGGCGCGCACCACGGACAACCTCTACGTAGTGGAAGCTGCCGTGCCCAACCCGTCGCCAGTGGCCCCTCGGACCAAGCTCAACATGGTGTTGGCCGCGGCCTTGGGCGCGATGGCCGCGGTGTTCCTCGCGTTCCTCATGGAAGCGCTCGACGATTCGGTGAAGACGGGCGAACAGGCCACCAAGGCCACAAAGGTGCCCGTCATCGGCGCCGTCGGCATCATCGCCGGCCGGAGCGAGCCGGCCAAGCTGGTGGCGGCCCTCAACCCCCGATCACCCCACGCCGAGAGCTTCCGCATTCTCCGCACCAACATCGAGTTCGCCAACATCAACGCGCCGGTGCGCACCCTGCTGGTGACCAGCAGCGGCCCCGCCGAGGGCAAGAGCACCCTGGCCGCCAACTTGGCCGTCGTCCTGGCCCAAGCCGGCCGGCGCGTGGTGCTCCTCGACGCCGACCTGCGCCGGGCCTCACAACACCGCTTCTTCCAGAAGGCCAACACCCGGGGCGTGACCACCGCGCTGCTCCAGCCACGGCGTTCCGTGAGCGCCCACTTGATCGAGACGAACGTTCGCGGGCTCCTGTTGATGCCCAGCGGCCCCAAGCCGCCCAACCCGGCTGAGCTGTTGGGCTCGAAGCGCATGAAGGAGATGTTGGAGGGCCTGCAGACCCACGCGGACATCATCATCATTGACGCCCCGCCGCTCCTGGCCTTGGCCGACACCCACCTGCTCTCCCGCATGTGCGACGCGGCCATCGTCATCGTGGACGTGGGCTCCACCAAGCTTCAGGCCCTGGAGAGCACTGTCGAACAACTGCGCCAGAACGGCGTGCGCATCCTGGGCCTGGTGCTCAACCGGGTGAGCCGGGGGCCCAGCGTTTACACGCTCCAGTACGAGTACACCAGCCGCTACGCCGAGGACGGAAAGCGACCGCGCCGGCGGTGGTGGCCTTGGCGGCAGGGCCGCAAAGCCCAAGAGGCAGCCAAGGGATAAGGCAGGCTCAAATTCGCCCTGGCGGAGATCACGCGGGTGCAAATGTGGGACACGTGTCCCACATTTGTCATTTTCGCGCGTTGCCCCATACTTTTGGAAAATTCTCCACCAGCGGGGCTTGAATCATGACCACGAAGGACGAACTCCTGCACAAGATCGAACGCCGGCAGGCAACGGTGAGCGTGGTGGGCCTCGGCTACGTGGGGCTTCCCCTGGCCGTGGCCTTTGCTCAGGCAGGCTTTCCCACCATTGGCCTGGACGTGGATACGGCCAAGGTCGAGGCCGTGAACCGGGGTGACTCCTACATCGAGGACATCCCCTCGGGCCTGCTGGCCGAGGTGGTCTCGGGCGGCCGCCTGCGCGCCACCGCCGACTACGACGTGCTCCACGAGGCCGACGCCGTGCTCATCTGCGTGCCCACCCCCCTCAGCAAGACCAAAGACCCGGACGTTTCCTACATCCTCATGGCCGGCCAGGCCATCGGGCGGCGCCTTCACGCCGGCATGGTCATTGTGCTCGAGAGCACCACGTACCCCGGCACCACAGAGGAGTTGCTGCTGCCCCTGTTGCTCGACGAACACGCGCGCCATCACGGCGGGGCCACGCTTGCGGTGGGCAGCGACTTTTTCCTGGCCTTCTCGCCGGAGCGCATTGATCCGGGCCGCGAGGATTACACGCTGCACAACACGCCCAAGGTAGTCGGCGGCATGACCCCAGGCTGCCTGCACGTCGCCCAAGCGCTGTACGGCACCATCGTCGAACGCCTGGTGCCCGTCTCCTCCCCCAGAACGGCCGAGATGGTCAAGCTCTTGGAAAACCTCTTCCGCACGGTGAACATTGCCCTTATCAACGAGATGGCCATCATGTGCGACCGCTTGGGCATCGACGTGTGGGAGGTGATCGAGGCAGCCAAGACAAAACCCTTCGGCTACATGCCCTTCTACCCGGGGCCCGGGTTGGGCGGCCACTGTTTGCCCGTCGATCCCCAATACCTGGCGTGGAAAATGCGCGCCCTCAACTACAACGCCCGTTTCGTCCACCTGGCGGCCGAGATCAACTTCCAGATGCCGGCCTACGTGGCCGCCAAGGTGGCCGACGCCCTCAACGAGGAGGGCAAGCCGGTCAAGGGGGCCCACATCCTGCTGTTGGGCGTGGCCTACAAGCCCGACGTCGGCGACACGCGGGAATCGCCTGCCCTGGAGATCGCCCGGCTCCTCATGGCAAAGGGCGCCCACCTGAGCTACCACGACCCCCACGTGCCCTCGCTGGAGCTGGACGGGCATCCCCTCCGCTCCGCCGAGCTCACGGAGGCCACCCTCGCCGACGCCGACTGCACCGTGATCGTGACCGACCACACGTGGTACGACTGGACGTGGGTCGTGCGCCACGCCCGCCTGATCGTGGACACGCGCAACGCCTGCCGGCACGTGCGCGCGCCCGGGGCGCGCATCGTCAAGCTCTGAGGCGGAGCTCGAGGAAAATGTGAGGTCTCGCTTTATCTCACGGGTCTCATGGGGCAAGGCCGTGTCCGACGACAGGTCACTCTACCGGGTCATCGAACCTTCACAGGGGTGGAAGGCCCTCCGGTGGCGTGAGCTGTGGGCTCACCGCGAGCTGCTCTTCTTTTTCGTCTGGCGCGACCTGAAGGTGCGCTACAAGCAAACAGCGCTCGGCGCGGCGTGGGCGCTCGTTCAGCCCCTGGCCGCCCTGCTCATCTTCTCCTTGGTCTTGGGACGAGTGGTGGGCGTGCCCTCCGAGGGTGTTCCCTATCCCCTCTTCGCCTACACGGCCCTTGTCCCGTGGACGTACTTCTCGAGCACGCTCACCCAGGCCACCAACAGCGTGGTCCGCCAGGCCCACTTGATCCGGCGCGTGGCCTTCCCGCGCCTTCTCATCCCGGCGTCCGGCGCGCTGACCGGCCTGGTGGACCTGATCTTGAGCCTCCTTCCCGTGCCGGTGCTCTGGGCCCTCTACGGCAGCGGGCCCTCGTGGCGCCTCCTGACACTGCCCCTGTGGCTCCTGTTGGCCGTGGCCGTGGCACTGGGGGCCGGCACTTGGCTCGCGGCACTCAACGTGCGGTACCGGGATGTGCGTCACCTGGTCCCCTTTCTGGTCCAGCTCTGGTTTTTCGCCACACCGGTGGTCTACCCAAGCCGCCTGGTGCCCGCCCCGTGGCGGCACGTGTATGCCCTCAACCCTGTAGCCGGCGTTGTAGAGGGATTCCGGTGGGCGCTGGCAGGCGCGCCGCCTCCGACGGCCGTGCTCGCCGTCTCCACGGGCGCGGCCGCCCTTCTGGTGGTCAGCGGGGTGATCTACTTCCGCCACGCCGAGCGCGCCTTCGCCGACGTGATCTGAAGGGAGCTCCCGTGTTGCCGGCCATTGAGGTCCACAAGCTGAGCAAGTGGTACCACCTCCGCGCCGACCTTCCGGCCGAGTATCACACCCTGCGGGATGCCCTCGCCGGCGCCCTCGGCCGGCTGGCCGGCCGGCGCCCGGCGCCCGTGCGCACCGTGCGGGCGCTGGACGCGGTCTCGTTCGAGGTACGTCCCGGCGAGGTGGTGGGCATTGTGGGGCGCAACGGGGCCGGGAAGAGCACGCTACTCAAGCTCCTGGCCGGCATCACCGAGCCGACGGGCGGGCGGGCCGTGCTGCGGGGCCGCGTCGGGGCCCTGCTCGACGTGGGCGCCGGCTTCCACCCGGAGCTCACCGGACGGGAGAACATCTACTTCAGCGGCGCCATCCTGGGCATGAAAAAGGCCGAGATCGAACGCAAGTTGGACGCCATCGTGGCCTTCGCCGAGGTGGAGGAGTTCCTGGAGACGCCCGTGAAGTTCTACTCCAGCGGCATGTACGTGCGGCTGGCCTTCGCCGTGGCCGCCCACCTGGAAGCCGACATCCTGCTGGTGGACGAGGTGCTCGCCGTGGGCGACCTGGCGTTCCAGCGCAAGTGTCTGGGCAAGATGGAGGCGGTCTCCGAGGAGGGGCGCACGGTGCTCTTCGTGAGCCACAACCCCGCCCACGTCAAACGCCTCTGTGGGCGGGCCATCTGGCTGGAGAGGGGGCGCGTGCGCTTCGACGGCAACGCCCACGAGGCGGTGGCCCGCTACCAGGCCAGCCTGCTGGCCCCTCCCGACGATCCTGCCACCTCCGCCGACGGGTTCGTGGCGTGGCGCCTAGTAGGCGAGCCCGACCCGTTCACCTTGGACCACGAGGGGCCGGTCACTTTGGAAATCACGATCGCCGTGCGGGAGGAGGTGCGCGACGGCCTGCACGCCCTGGTGCTCCAGACGCCCGATGGCCTGCGCGTGGCGGGGTGGGGCTTTCAGGGCGTGCGCCTGAGCCCAGGCACCCACCGGCTGCACTACCGGTTCCCGACCCTGCCCCTGCGGCCTGGTTCCTATCGGTGGTTCGCGGGCCTGTGGGACGGCGGGGAGACGGTGGACACGCTTCTCTTCCCCCGTCCGCTGGTAATCGCGACGCCGGCCCACAGCGTGTTGGGTGACACGTGGGCCGGCGTCTTGAACGTCCCGTGCGCCCTTGAAGTCAAGAAAACCCCATGAGAGCCCCAAGCCGCGCCCACATGCTCACTGCGCTGAGCCGCCTGATTGTCTCGCGCGGGGAGGACATTCCCGCCTACCCTCCTCACATGTGGCGTGCCCTGTTCCGGGAAGCATACGCCGAGGGCGTTGCCCCCCTCGTCTACCGGAGCGTCCGCTCGGCCGACCTCTCCTCAGAGGTGCCGCCCGACGTGCTCCAAGCCCTGCAGGTCGTCGTCTACCGGACGGCCAGCGTGAATGCCATGTTGAGCCGGGAACTGGCGCGTGTGGCCGAGTCGGCCTACCGGCTGCCCGCTCCGCCGCGCCTGGTGATCCTCAAGGGCATGGCGCTCCTCCCGCTGCTCTACGGCGACGCGGCACTCCGCCCCCTCCAGGACATCGATCTCCTCGTGCGCCCGGAGGACCTGCCATGTGTGGCCCAGCTCCTCGAGGAGCTGGGCTACGAGCAAATGCCCCTCTGGGACGAACACTTCGCCACACAGGTGGACCATCACCTGATCTTTCACCTTCGCCGGGGCGAGGGCGTGTCGCTCACAGTGGAAGTCCACCGGCAGCCGATAAGCGGTCACAGGGCCGTCCACACCGCCTTTGGAGCCTGGCTGTGGGCCCACACCGAGCCCTTCGCCCTTGGACCCACTGCGTTCCCCCACGTTCACGTGCCGACGCCCACCGCCCACCTCCTCTACCTCGTCTTCCACCAGATGGTCCAACACGGCCTCGCCTCCACGCGCCTCATCTGGCTGTACGACGTTCACCTGCTGGTGCAACGTTGCGGTGCGCGTGTCACCTGGGAAGAGGCCATCCGCCAGGCGGAGCGCCTCGGGTGGGAGAAGGCCTTTGGCGACGTGGTCGCCCTCACGCGAGTGCTCTTCAACACGCCGTGGCCCCCGGAGATCGGCCGTGCTTGGCCGGCCGACGAGGCCCAAGGCAAACGGCTCGTCGCCCGCATGGGCACGGCATCTGGCCGGGCCGAGGCCCTGTGGCGCGAGTGGGCGGAGTTGCCCTGGCGTGGCCGGGGGCTCTACCTGTGGCGCAAGCTCTTCCCCACCGGCGAGTACATGCGCTGGAAATACCGCCCCAAGCCGGCGTGGCTCTGGCCGTTGTGGTACCCCTACCGGTGGTGGAGCGCTGCCCGGGAATCGGCCCACTTGGCCCTGCAACGTCTCATCCACAGAAGGCCAAAGCGCTAAGGCGAGGCGCCGGCACCTCAAGGCACGGCTGCAGGGCGTTTGACGTTGTGTTCGCCTTCTCCTATCATAGCGGTGGACGTGTTGCCGCCCGACCCAGGAACACTCCCACCGTGCCATGAACGAACACCGCCTGCGCATCTACCGAACCGAGGGCGTTGTGCTTGCCCGGCGGGATTGGGGCGAGGCCGACCGGCTCGTGACCCTCTTCTCCCCCTCCCACGGCAAGCTCCGGGCCGTGGCCCCCGGTGCCCGCAAACCGCAGACGCGCAAGAGCGGCCACCTGGAGCTCTTCACGCGGGGCCACTTCGTGTTGGCCAAAGGGCGCACCTTCGACAAGATCACCCAGGCCCACACGGAAGCGTACTACCCTCGCCTGCGGTCCGACTTGCAGGGCGTCGCCCGCGCCGCCCTGGCCTGCGAGCTGGTGGACCGCTTCGTCCCCGAAGGGGACACGCACCCGCCGCTCTACGACCTGCTGGCGCGCACGCTGGAGCGCTTGGACGCCGGCGAGCCGCCCGACGTGACCATGCTCTTCTACCAAGTCCGCCTGTTGGCGCTCGTCGGCTTCGCCCCCAACCTGACAACTTGCGTGCTCTGCGGCCAGCCGCTGATGCCGGCCGATCACGCCTTCAGCCACGACGAGGGGGGCGTGGTCTGCATGTCGTGTGCCACGCCGGGCCTCCGACTTCGCCCCCTGCCCCTCCCAGCCCTCAAGGTGCTCCGTTTTCTCCAGGCCGCGGCGTGGCCCACGGCCAGGCGACTCCGGCTGGACCCGTTCACCCGCCGCCACGTCACCGCCCTGCTCCACCAGTACACGGCCCACGTGCTGGAGCGAGAGCCCCGCTCGGCACGGTTTCTCCGGGAAATCTCCGCTCACGACAGGTGAGACTCATGGACATCCGCGCCTACCAACAGTGGTTCGAGGAATACGACCGGGCCCGCGGGTGGGACCGTGTGGAGCCGTGCCACGTGTTGGCCCACCTCATCGAGGAAGTCGGCGAGATCGCCCGCCACGTGCTGCGGCTCGACGGCTACCGTGAGCTGGACGAAGCCCAGCGCCAGGCCGAAATTGAACAGCTTGCCATGGAGATCAACGATGCGTTCGTCTTCTTGACGAAACTGGCCATTTGCTATAACCTCGACCTGGCCGACATCCTCAGGCGGGGCCAGGCCAAGGCAGAGGCCAGAACCAACGTGGAGGAGGGCCGTCGCGAAATGGCCCGCTACCTCGAGGCCCGGCGCCGCCGCCTGCAGGAGCTCGTCGGCGCCGACGGCGGCTCAGAATCCGGCTCCTAGAGGCCCGCCACGGCCTGCCGCCCACCGCCCTCACTGCCGTTTCCGGCCAAAACGCGCCAGTTCTCCGCAGCACACCGAGTCCGAGCGGAAAACGGGGAGAGTTCGACCATGAGCGACATTCTGACCTTCCAGGACGCCATCCTGCGCCTCCACGATTACTGGGCCAGCCAAGGGTGCCTCATCTGGCAGCCCTACAACACCGAGGTGGGCGCCGGCACCATGAACCCGGCCACCTTCCTGCGCGTGCTAGGCCCGGAGCCGTGGAACGTGGGCTACGTGGAACCCAGCGTCCGCCCCGAC